>NZ_CP035501.1:2718333-3018750 GCF_004135585.1 Sphingosinicella sp. BN140058
CAGGATCCGCCCGAATTGCTCGGCGAGATGCTCGCCGAGATGGAGGCGCGCGACGCCGACGTGGTTTATGCCGTCCGACGCGCGCGCGCCGGCGAGACCGCCTTCAAGCGCTCCACGGCCAAGATCTTCTATCGCCTGCTGTCCAGGCTCGCCGAGATCGAGATCCCGCTCGACACCGGCGATTTCCGGCTGATGAGCCGGCGTGCGCTCGATGCCTTGCTGGCGCTTCCCGAACAGGCGCGTTTCATTCGCGGGATGGTCGCCTGGGTCGGCTTCCGGCAGGTTCCGATCGCCTATGATCGGGCCGAGCGCCATGCCGGGCAGAGCAAATATCCGCTGTCGAAGATGATGCGGTTCGCGCTCGATGCGGTGACCGGCTTCTCGACCGCGCCGCTGCGGATGGCGAGCCATATCGGCCTGTGGCTGGTCGCCGCCTCCGTGCTGCTGCTCGGCTACATTGCGATCGGCTTTCTCACCGGCAGCGCCATCCAGGGCTGGACGTCGCTGATGCTGGTCGTCGTCATCCTCGGCGCGGTGCAGATGTTCGTGCTCGGCATGATCGGCGAATATCTTGGCCGGCTCTACATCGAATCGAAGCGGCGGCCGCTCTACATCGTCTCCGACATTGCCGGCCACGCCGGTAACCATGGCCGCCTCGGCCACGTCGCCCACGCCGCAGAGGAGGCCTCCGATGCGGCGCCGTCCGCCGATCAGCCCAAGGACACAATCGCGACCAGCGACACGCCCGGCGGCAGCGGCATCCGCCCGACCGCATAGCGTTCCAACCCGAAGATCGCTTCGAACAGGCTGTTGACCGGCTTGGCCGGAAGCGCGTCGTCGCTGTCTTCCTTGCGGGTGATCCGCCCGGCGATCCGCGCCGCCGCGGCGAGCGGGAAGAGCAGGCTGTTGAACCAGCTCATCATCTCGATCTTTAGCCCGGCCGCGCCGATCACGGCCCGCAGGGTGGCGCGGGTGTAGCGCCTCTTGTGATGGTTGACGACGTCATGGGCGCTCCACATCCACGGATGCGCCGGCACGGTAATCAGGATCCGGCCGCCGGCCTTCAGCTTGCGCGCGATGCTCTGCAGCGCCGCGCGATCCTCCTCGACATGTTCGAGCACGTCGAGGATCGCGACCAGATCGTAGGCGCCGTCCTCTACCCCGGCGAGCGCGGGCAAGGGCGAATCGCCGATCGGCCGGCCCAGCCGCTCGGCGGCGAGCGCGCGTGCCGCCGGATCGATCTCGATCCCGTCGGCACGGCCGAAGCGCTGGAGCATCTCGAGATTGTGCCCGGTGCCGCAGCCGATCTCGAGGATGCGGGGGGCCGCCGGCAGATCGATCTTGCGGGCGATCAGGGTGGCAAGGATGTCGCGGCGGGCGCGATACCACCAATGCCGGCTGTCGAGCTCGGCCATCCGATCGTAGACGATGCGTTCCATCAGCCGAATACCCATTGCCGGTTGAGTGTGAAGGTGACGAGCGGAGTAACGAAGAACATCGGGATCACCGGCCACCAGGTCGGCCCGTTCATCGGGCCGGTCAGGAACCAGACGAACAGCGTGTTCAGCGCCAGGCTGATCAGCGAGACGATGATGAAGCGGAACGTCCGCACGCCCTTATTGTCGCGGCTGCCGTGGCCGGCGAAGCTCACCTTGCCGTGAAGGAACCAGCCGGCGATCACCGCGGCGACATAGCCGAGGAAATTCGCGGCGATCGGCGGGACGCCCAGGAAGGTGGCCGGAAACCAGTATACGACGGCGCTGAGACCGGTCAGGAACCCGCCGACCAGGGCGAAGCGGATGAGCTGCGATATCAGCCCGGCCGCGCTCGATTCGTTCATGCTGCAGGAAATCTCTCTGTTCATCCGGGAAGAGCCCGACGCGCCAAGGCTCGCTTGCCCTTTGCGATGCAGCGATTAAGGCCGCAGCGGAGTATTGGGAAGGGGCAGCAGAGAGATGAACGCGCTGGACAGGCTTGAGAAGCACTGGCGCTGGTGGCTGCTCCTCGTCTGGCTGGTCACCTGCGGCCTGCTCATCTTCAGCCGCTGGGGGCAGATCCGCGGCTTCGGGCTGAGCGACACGGACGACAATATCCGGATGATGCAGGTCCGTGCCCTGCTGGGCGGGCAGGATTGGTACGATCTTCGCCAATATCGGCTGAACCCGCCTTACGGCGCGGACATTCACTGGTCGCGGATCGTCGATCTTCCGATCGCCGGCATCAAGCTCGCCCTTGCCCCCTTGCTCGGCGGGGCCGCAGCCGAGCGTTGGGCGGTGACGGTCGCGCCGTTGCTGCCGCTGGGCGTCGCCATGGCCGCGGTCGCCGTCACCGTGCGGCGGCTGATCGCGCCCCATGCCTACGGGCTCGCGATGGCGCTTCTGCTCTGCGCACACAGCGCCCGTGGCATGTGGTCGCCGCTCAGGATCGATCATCACGGCTGGCAGCTTGCGGCTTTGTCGGTGGCGGTGATGGGGCTTGCCGATCCCAAGCGCGCGCGCGGCGGGATCATCCTCGGGCTTGCCACCGCCTTCTCGCTGGCCATCGGGCTGGAAATGCTGCTGTACCTCGGCTTGCTCGGCGCCGCCGCGGGGCTGCTCTGGCTGCGCGATCGGGACGAGGCGCGGCGGCTCGCAACCTATGGGCTCAGCCTGGCCGGCGGCTGTGGCGTCGGCTTTCTCGTCTTCGCTTCCTACGCCAACCGGGCGCCGGTCTGCGATGCGCTTTCCCCGGTCTGGCTGTCGGTGATGGTGCTGGCCGGGGCGCTTTGCGTTGCCCTGGCCCTCGCATCACCCCAGCGCTGGCCGCTGCGGCTCGGCCTGGCGGCACTCGCCGGAGCGACCCTCGCCGCCTTCTACGCGCTCGCCTGGCCGCACTGCCTGCAGCGGCTCGAAGGCGTTTCGCCGGAGCTTGCGGCGATGTGGCTCGACAATGTCCGGGAAGCCCGGCCGCTCTACACCCATGGCTGGCAGATCGGCATCACCGTTGTTGCAATGCCGGTGGCAGGGCTGATCGGCTATGGCTTGATGATCTGGCGCAACCGCCGCGATCCCGCCAAAGTGGTCGCCTGGTCCTCGGTTGCAGCGCCGGCCCTGCTCGCCGCCTTGCTGCTCCTCTGGCAGAGCCGGGCCGGCCCGGCCGCGCAATTGCTCTCCATCCCCGGCGCGACCGCGCTCGGCTGGCTGATCGTCCCGAGTCTCGGCACGAGCCGGTGGATGCTCCTGCGCGTGGTCGGAACAGTCGCCGTCTTCCTGCTCGTGTCAGGGATCCTGCCGCAGGAAGCCACCCGTTTCATCCCCAAGCCCCAGTCGAAGGTCTCCGCGATCGCCAACAAGGCGAACGGCAGCTGCCCGACCCTCGCTGCCCTGCGCCCGATCGCCCAGCAGCCGAAAGGCTATGTGCTGACCTTCGTCGATCTCGGGCCGCGCCTGATCACCGTCACCCATCATGATGCGGTCGCCGGCCCTTACCATCGCAACGGTGCCGATATCCTCGACGTGATGAAGAGCTTCCGCGGCACCGTCGACCATGCCCATGGCGTGATTGCCCGGCGCAAGATCACCTACGTGCTGATCTGTCCGGGCATGGCCGAATCGACCGTCTACGCCGCTTATGCAAAGAACGGCTTCTACATGCAGCTCGTCCGGAACAAGCTGCCGGCCTGGCTGGAGCGGGTGCCGCTGCCCAAGGATTCACCGTATCGCATGTACCGCGTGATCGGCTGACGGTCAGACCTTGAAGCTGACCATGATGCCGTCGATCACGAACTGGGCGGCGAGCGCGGCCAGGATGACGCCGAGCAGGCGGGTCAGCATCGCTTCGAGCTTCTGACCGATCAGGCGCATCAGCGGGCCGGCGGCGAGCAGGGCGAGCAGGGTCAGCAGCATCACCGAGGCCAGCGCGCCGAGCACAATCGCGGTCTCGTGAACGCCGTGGCTGCGCGCCACAAGCAGCATGATCGACGCAATCGAGCCGGGCCCGGCGATCATCGGGATCGCCATCGGGAAGACCGAGATGTCGTCATGCGTCGGATCGGAATTGACCTCCTGGGCGCGGGTCTCGCGGCGCTGGGTCCGTTTCTCGAACACCATCTCCAGTGCGATCAGGAACAGCATGATGCCGCCGGCGATGCGGAACGCCGCCAGGCTGACTCCGAGCGCCCGCAGCAGATCTTCGCCGAGCAGGCCGAAGAACAGCAGGATTCCGAAGGCGATCGCAACCGAGCGCCAGGCCATGGCGAAACGGTGGGTGGCGGGGGTGTCGCGGGTGAGGCCGGCGAAGATCGGCGCGCAGCCGGGCGGATCGATGATGACGAAGAAGGTGACGAAGGCGGAGACGAAGAGCTCGATCACGCCACTCGCCCCATGTTCACAATCCCTCGGGAGCCGGAAGCCCCGCACGTGCGCAGGCCGCGACCAGCGTGTTGCGGAGCAGGACGGCGATGGTCATCGGCCCGACACCGCCCGGCACCGGCGTGATCGCCCCGGCGACCGCGGCCGCGCTGGCGAAATCGACGTCGCCGACCAGCCGTCCCTTGCCGCCGTCGTCACCGCCCAGCCGGTTGATGCCGACGTCGATCACCGTCGCGCCCGGCTTCAGCCAGTCGCCCGTGATCATCTCGGCGCGGCCGACGGCGGCGACGACGATGTCGGCGCGGCGGACCACGTCCGGCAGGTTGCGGGTGCGGCTGTGGGCGACGGTCACGGTGCAGCTCTCCGCCAGCAGCAGCTGCGCCATCGGCTTGCCGACGATGTTCGAACGGCCGATCACCACCGCATCCAGCCCGGAAAGGTCCCCGAGCCGGTCCTTGAGCAGCATCAGGCAGCCGAGCGGCGTGCATGGCACCAGCCCGGCCTCGCCGACCGCAAGCCGTCCCGCGCTGATCACGTGGAAACCGTCGACATCCTTGTCGGGATCGATCGCCTCGATCACCGCCTTGTCGTCGATCCCTGCCGGAAGCGGTAGCTGGACGAGGATCCCGTCGACATTGTCGTCGCCGTTAAGCTGCTCGACGAGGGCGATCAGCTCTTCCTGGCTGGCGGTGTCGGGCAGCCGATGCTCGAAGCTCGCCATGCCGGCCGCCAGCGTCGCCTTGTTCTTGGAGCGGACGTAGACGTGGCTCGCCGGGTCCTCGCCGACCAGCACCACGGCAAGGCCGGGCGCACGTCCCAGCGCGGCCGCGAAGGCCGGTACCTTTTCGGCGACCCGTTCGCGAAGCCGCGCGGCGAAGGTCTTCCCGTCGATCAGGTCGGCGCCCATCGGATCCTCAGGTGTAGAGCGAGACGAGAAGGCCGGGGAGAAGGTAATCCTTCACGATGATGATCAGCAGGATCACCACCATCGGCGACAGGTCGATACCCCCGAAATCCGGCATGATCCGGCGGATCGGCCGGTAGAGCGGCTCGGTGAGGCGGTCCAGGGCGGTGAGGAAGGAGCGCATGCCGTCATTGTGGGTGTTGATGACGTTGAAGGCGATCAACCAGCTCAGGATCGCCTGGAGGATGATGACGTACATCACCACCGTAAGCAGCAGATTGGCAATTCCGAAGAGGGCCGGCAACATTCTATTCTCCCCGAGCGAGAGGCCCATGTAGGGGCCTGCGCCCGGTCGGGCAATGGATCACGGCGCGAAGCGCAGCGGATCGGCGCGGGCGAGAAGAATGGCGAAGGTGTCGCCCTCGGCGGTCCATTCGTCCGTCACGGTCCAGCCGCCCGCGGTGAGCAGCAGCCGCGCATCCCGCGGGCCGTATTTGTGGCTGTTCTCGGTGTGGATGGTTTCGCCGCGCCGCATCTCGAAGCGCGCACCCGCCACTTCGAAGCGGACGTCCTCCATCGCCTCGAGGTGCATCTCGATGCGCGACAGGCCGTCATTCCAGATCGCGCGATGCGCGAAGGCCTCGACCGGCACATCGCCGTCGAGCTCCCGGTTGATCCGGTGGAGGAGGTTCAGGTTGAACGCTGCGGTGACACCCTGGGCATCGTCATAGGCGGCGAGCAGGGTCTCGATCGGCTTCACCCGGTCCATCGCGATCAGCAGAAAGGCGCCGACGCCGAGCGTCTGGCGCATCGCCCGCAGCAGGTCGACCGCCGTGCCGGGCACCATGTTGCCGATCGTCGAACCGGGAAAGAAGCCGAGCTTCCGCCGCATCGCGACCGCCGCCGGCAGTTGGAAGGGCCGCATGAAATCGGCCTCGACCGGGTGGATGGGAAGGCTTGGGAACAGCCCCTGCAGCGCGTCCGCTGACTGGCGCAGGAACGCGCCGGAAATGTCGACGGGCACATAGGCCGCCGGCGCGACGGCGCGGAGCAGCAATGGCGTCTTGGTGGATGAGCCGGAGCCGAACTCGACGACCACGTCGCCGGTGCCGGCGATCCGCGCGACATCGCCGGCGTGCCTGTCGAGCAGGGCGAAGTCGGTGCGGGTCAGATAATATTCGGGCAATTCGGTGATCGCCTCGAACAATTCGGATCCGCGATGATCGTACAGCCAGCGCGCCGGGATCGCCCGGATCGGCGCGGCGAGGCCGGCCAGCACGTCGGCCCGGAATGCAGGATCGGTCGGCGGGCGGCGAAGCTCGTTCATCGGATGTCCCTTGCGAGGCGCAGGCCGCAAAATTGCCAGCGTTGGTGGGGGTAGAAGAAGTTGCGGTAGGATGCCCGCACATGCCCCCGCGGCGTCGCACAGCTGCCGCCGCGCAGCACGAACTGATTGACCATGAATTTGCCGTTATATTCGCCGACCGTGCCTTCGGCGGCACGGAAGCCGGGGTAGGGCGTGAACGGGCTGGCCGTCCACTCCCAGACATCGCCGAACATCTGCTTCAGCCGGGTCTCGCCGTGGGCTGGCCGGGGGCGAACGGCGCCCGGCCGATCCAGCTGGTTGCCGGCGAGCGGATCGCAGCCCGTGGCGGCGGCTTCCCACTCCGCTTCGGTCGGCAGGCGCGCGCCCGCCCAGCGGGCGAACGCGTCCGCCTCGTACCAGCTGACATGGGCGACCGGCTCGGCGGGATCGACCGGGTGGAGCCCGTCCAGCCCGTAGCGGAAATAACCGTCGGCGCCCGCATCCCAGTAAAGCGGCGCGCGGATGGCATTGCGCTTCACCCAGTCCCAGCCGTCGGCAGTCCAGTGGCCGGGCGTCTCGTACCCGCCCGCCTCGATGAAGCGGATCCACTCGCCGCTGGTGACGGCGCGGTCGGCAAGTTCGAACGGCCGCAGCAGAACCGGGTGGCGCGGCGTCTCGCAATCGAATGCGAAACCGTCGCCGCCATTGCCGATTTCGGCAGTTCCCCCGCCGAAGCGGGCTCCGCCCATCGCTTCGGCGGCGTCGGGTCGCTCCTCCTCGCGCGGCCAGAGCGCAATGCCGAGCGGGTTTTCCGAAAAGGTCGCGAGCAGATCGGTCAGCATCAATTCCTGATGCTGCTGTTCGTGATGGAGGCCGAGCTCGAGCAAGTGCAGCGCTGGCGCGGGAAGCAGGGTGAAGGCGCCGAGCACCGCCTCCTCGATGCGCTCGCGATAGTCGAGGATCTCGGCGAGCGACGGGCGGCTGAGCATGCCGCGCTTGGCGCGGGGATGCCGCGCGCCCTCGCCATCATAATAGGAATTGAACAGATAGGCCCAGCGCTCGTCCTGCCGCCGATAGCCCTCGACATGGTCGCGCAGAACGAAGGTCTCGAAGAACCAGGTGGTGTGGGCGAGATGCCATTTCGCCGGGGAAGCATCGGGGCAGGGTTGAAGGGTCGCGTCGGCGTCGGAAAGCGGTGCCGCGATCCCGCGGCTCAGCGCCCGCACCGCCTCGAAGCGGTCGCGAAGCGATGAGCCCTGCGAAAGGGATGAGCCCTGCGAAGTGGTAACCTGTGTCGCCATTGTCTTTCCCCCCGGACGAGGAGTCTTGCCATCATCCTGATGCAGGTTAACCGCGCGTCGCGCCCGGCTGCCAGAGAATATCGCCGCCATCGGCCTGCGCGACGCGGCGCGCGAGCACGAACAGATGATCCGAGAGGCGGTTCAGATAGGTGAGTGCGAGCGGGTTGAGGGGCATCTCGGCCGCGGCGGCAACCGCCGAGCGCTCGGCCCTGCGGACGATGGCGCGGGCGAGATGAATGTGGGCGCCGCCGCCGCTGCCCCCGGGGAGGATGAAGCTGCGGAGCGGCTCCAGCGCGGCGTTCATCGCGTCGATTTCCGCTTCCAGACGATCGATCTGCGCCTGCACGATCCGCAGGCTCATCTCGGTCGGCGCGAAATCCTCGCCCGGGGTGGCGAGATCGGCGCCGAGATCGAACATCTCGTTCTGAATCGCGCCGAGCATCGCCTGATGGTCGGCGCCCCTGACGTGGAGCGCAGCGATGCCGATCGCGCAATTGGCTTCGTCGACGTCGCCGATCGCCTGCGCCCGCGGATGCGCCTTGGAGATGCGCGATCCGTCGGCGAGCCCGGTCAGGCCTTCGTCACCCGTGCGGGTGTAGATTCGATTGAGCCGGACCAGCGATCAGGACCTTCCGCTCGCCATCATCAAGAACAGGATGATGAACACGATCGCGATCGCCTGATACATGATCCGCTTGCGCATCAGTTGCTGCGAGCGTTCGCCGGTCAGATCCTTCTGCTGCGCCATCCCGATCACACCCTTGGCGAGGACGAACAGGGTCGCGCCGGCGGCGAGGAGGATCAGCAGGAAGAGAAAGACGTCCATCGCCCCTATCTAGGCGCCCGCCGTAGAATATCCACCTGGCAATTGGCCCATGCGCAGATCGGCGATCAGCGCCGCCGGATCGGTGCCCGATTCCCGCAAGCTGGCGAGGGTCGGGGCCCCATTGCGCTTGGCAAGGCGCCGGCCGTCGCTGCCGGTGAGCAAAGCGTGATGGTGGTAGAGCGGCGTCTGGAGGTCGAGCAGGGCCTGGAGCAGCCGGTGCACGTCGGTGGCGGCGTAGAGATCTCGGCCGCGCACCACGTCGGTGACCCCCTGGGCGGCATCGTCCACGGTGACGGCGAGATGGTAGCTGGTCGGCGCGTCCTTTCGGGCGAGCACGACGTCGCCGAACGCCTGCGGCTCCGCCAGCACCTCGGTGTCGCCGTCATGCCAGTAGAGCGGCCCGGTGGCGGCGATCGCGCGAGCCGTATCGAGCCGCCAGGCATGCGGCTCGGCCGCGATGCGCCGCGCCCGCTCTCCGGCGTCGAGCCGCCGGCAGGTGCCGGGATAGAGCGGTCCGTCCGGCCCGTGCGGCGCCGACGCACTTGCCGCGACCTCGGCCGCGATTTCGGAGCGCGTACAGAAACAGGGATAGGCCAGGCCGCGATCCTTCAGCCGGTCCAGAGCCTCGGCGTAGATCGGCAGGCGTTCCGACTGGAACAGGATTTCGCCGTCCCATTCGAGGCCGAGCCAGATCAGATCCTCGATGATCCCGTCGACGAAGACGGCGCGGGCGCGTCCGGGATCGATGTCCTCGATGCGCAGCAGAAAGGCGCCGCTGCGCTCTCGCGCATGATCGTGCGCGAGCAGGGCGGAATAGGCATGGCCGAGATGCAATCGCCCGGTCGGGCTCGGCGCGAACCGAGAAACGATCTGCATCAGTGCTTTGCCCCTTGACCGCGAGTCACCGGCCATGCTGTCATGCGCATGTCACCTTCTCATGAAAGGAGGTGCTGGACAGGGGACGCTTCGTTCTCCGTCCTGGGTGCGACAGGCGGGGTCGTTCGAGGTCGTTCCTCGGGACACGGAGGCCGTCGCCGAGCGCATGTACCATCCCGACCTTCTCAGACATCCTGATTCATGCCCTGCGTTGGTGCTGAACGCCGATTACACGCCGCTGAGCTATTATCCGCTCAGCCTGTGGCCATGGCAGACCGCGGTCAAGGCCGTGTTCCTGGAGCGGGTCGACATCGTCGCTCAATATGCGCGCGAGGTGCACAGCCCCACCCGCTCGTTCAAGCTGCCGTCGGTGATCGCGCTTCGGCAATATGTGAAGCCGTCGGAAAACCCGGCCTTCACCCGGTTCAATCTGTTCCTGCGCGATCGCTTCGAATGCCAATATTGCGGCGACATCCGCGAGCTTACCTTCGATCACGTCGTGCCGCGTGCCCAGGGCGGGCGCACGACCTGGGAGAATGTCGCGACCGCCTGCGCGCCCTGCAACCTGCGCAAGGGCGGGCGGACCCCCGCCGAGGCGCATATGCATCTGTTCCGGCGGCCCTACCGCCCGACCAGTTGGCAGCTTCAGGAAAATGGCCGCAGCTTCCCGCCCAACTACCTCCACGAGAGCTGGCGCGATTACCTTTATTGGGACATCGAGCTGGAGGCGTAGGGAGGGACCGCGTCGGTCAGCGCCGCTTCCGCCGGGTCGGAGCGTGAAAATCGGGTGCCTTGTCCTTCACCCAGCCGAGAAATCGTGCGATCTCCGGATGGGCGCGCAGGGCATCCGCACTGGCAAAGTCCCGCGCCAGCGCCGTGTTGTCGAGTGCCGCATGAATGGTGCGGTGACAGATCGGATGAACGGCAACCGTCTCCCGCCCGCCCCGGCTCTTCGGCACCGGGTGGTGCCACTCGATCCGCTGTCCGAGCGGCCGTTCGCATAAAAAGCAGCCGGCAGGCGCCTCCACCGGGGACGGCGTTTGACGGTCCTGCAGGCGGGCTTTCCTTGACGGCATGGTACCGGCACCCTTAGCCGGAGCGACGGATTCATGCACGACGCCACTCGCCTTCAGGCCGCACGCGCGGCGCGTTTCGCCTTTCCGGCCTTGCTGGTGTCGAACCTGATGCTCGCCTTCGGGCCGTGGATGGTGCGGCTCGCCGACGTCGGGCCGGTCGCGGCCGGCTTCTGGCGTCTCGCCCTTGCCGCGCCGTTCCTGCTCATCCTCGCCCGGCCGGGCCTGCGGGGGACGGCGGCGCCGTCTTTGGGCTTGATTGCGGTGATCGCGGTCAGCGGGCTGTTCTTCGCGGCCGATCTCGCCGCCTGGCATGTCGGCATCCACATGACCAAGCTCGCCAACGCCACCCTGTTTGGCAATTGCTCGAGCTTCCTGCTGATGCTCTACGGCTTCGTCGTGCTGCGCAAGCTGCCGCAGAGGATACAGTGGGTCGCGCTGGCGCTCGCCGGCGCCGGTGCCGCCCTTTTGCTCGGCTCGAGCTACGAAATGTCGCCGAAGAACCTGCGCGGCGATCTGTTCGCCCTGCTCGCAGGCTTCTTCTACGCTCTCTACCTCGTCGTCATCGATCGGGCGCGGCGCACGGTGGCACCGATGCCGGTGCTCGCCATCGCCACGATCGCCGGTGCGATACCGTTGCTGCTGTTCGCAGCTTTGCTCGGCGAGGCGATCCTGCCCGAGGCCTGGACTCCGCTGATCCTGCTGTCCCTCGGCAGCCAGCTGATCGGCCAGGGCCTGCTCGTCTATGCGGTCGGGCATCTGTCGCCGGTCGTCGTCGGCCTGACCCTGCTTACCCAGCCGGCGGCGACGGCGGTGATCGGCTGGTTCGCTTATGGCGAGCGGCTCGGCGCAGCCGACGCGATCGGCGCCGTTCTGATCGCCGCGGCGCTGGTGCTTATCCGGCTGCCGGAGCCCGAAGAGGGGTAGAGGGACGCGCTCGGCGGAGCGCGCCCCTCAAGTCGCGGCGGAGAGGGATGGGCGCCGCGGCTTTGGCGACCTGTCGCGGGTCTCGGCAAGATCCCGCATGCGGTCCAGGTGCAGCTGCGAAAGTCCGAAATGGGCCTGGGCCGCACGGGCACACCCCGCCCGTGCCGCCAGATCGAGTTCGATCCTGGCGCGCTGCGAGTGAAAGCTGATCTCGTCGCCGATGCGCATCGTTCACCTGTCCCCAGTGACGCAATGTCGAGACTCGGTTTGTGCACGGTTCACGCGAGGACTGCACTCACGTGCGTTAGAGTTTGCCGAGCTTCCTGGCGGGAACGGCGTTTAGTTGGGCACCACCTGAAGGTGTGCAACCGGCGCCTCGGTCAGGCTGTGCATTCGCCCGAGATGCAGTTCGGACAGCTCGAGATGCGCCATCGCTGCTTCCTCGGTGGATGCTGACCGCGCCCGTTCGAGCTCCTGAAATGCACGATCGGCGTGGTGGCGGATCGACTCTCTTCTGGACATGGCCCCGCTCCGACTCGGGGTGGAACTCTACAAAGCGAAGCGCCACCGTGATCCCAAACAGGTACCACGCGCAACAAGATGGATCAGTTCCGTGCCGCCGCGACGAAATCGTGGTGGAGATAGCGTTCGTTGAAGTCGCCCGCTTCCCTTAGCCGGGGCCAATTCTCGATGGTGATCGATCGCCGGTCTCGGCTGATCAGGCCTTCCTCGCCCAGCTGGCGCAGCACCCGATTGACGTGGACGGAGGTGAGGCCGACGGCATCGGCGAGCTGTTCCTGGGTCATCGGCAATTCGTAGCGATGGTCCTTGGCAAGACCGGCGGCCTCCAGCCGCAGCGAGAATTCGCACAATATGTGGGCGACGCGGGTCCGGCTGTCGCGGCGGCCGACATTGACGACCCACTCGCGAAAGATCGATGAATCGATCAGAGTGTCGACCCACAACGCGCGGGCCACGCCTGGATGGGCGAGGGTGATGTCCCGGATCGCCTGCATCGGCACGAAGGCCACCTCGGCTTCGGTCAGGGTCTGCACGCTGTGATCGGAGATTTGAAGGAAGCTGTTCTGCAGGTCGACGAATTCTCCGGCCATGTGCAGAGAGACGATCTGCCGCGCGCCTTCGCCGGTAATCTTGTAGCGATAGGCGTAACCGGAGAGCAGCAGCGCGCAGTGCACCGGCGGCTCGCCGTCGCGGACCAGATGGCCGCCGGTCGGCACCTTGCGGACACTGTGCTGAAGGGACGCCAGGGCCTCCCGATCGGAGTCCGAGAGCGGCGAACGGCTTTCGAGCCGCTTGATCATTTTCCCGAATGTCGGATGCACGTCCGGCACGTCTACTCCTCGCTTGGACGAGGAATTCCGGACACGCCAATCGCGTGCGCCCCCCGCCCGGCGCAGGTGCATAAGTGGTGCCGATATGGCGCGCGCTTATCTAGATTAGCTGCGAGTCTTTCTCCTCCAATTTCCGGATGTTGCGGCTTTTCGGGCACGATTGGCACGGCGCCGGGAAGCGTCGCTGCATTCGAAAAGCAAGAATCGCCAAAACTGTGCCGCCTTGGCGCTGGCCGCGTCTTCCGCTTCGCCCTATCGCTGCGACACGCAAGGGAGAGAGAGAGGAAGGCTGGGATGCGCGGGATGACGAAAGCCGGCTTGCTGGGGATGGGCATGATCCTGGCGATCGCCCCAGCCCCGGCAGGCGCCCGGGATACGGCTGCGCGCCCCGCCAAAGCGGCTCAGGCGATCGCCGTTCCGCCGATCGCCTTCAAGGAAAGGCGGCTCGCCAATGGCCTCCGGGTGATCACGATCAAGGATGCGAGCACGTCCAACGTCGCGGTGTCCGTCTGGTACGAGGTCGGCTCGAAGCATGATCCGGAAGGGCGCTCCGGCTTTGCGCACCTGTTCGAGCACATCCTGTCGCGCAAGACGCGGAACATGCCCTATAACATGATCAACAAGCTCACCGAGGATGTGGGCGGCGTCCGCAACGCGTCGACCTGGTACGACCGGACCAATTATTACGAGATCGTTCCCGCCCGCTATCTTGAGACGATGCTGTGGACGCATGCCGAGCGGATGGCCCTGCCCGTCGTCGACGAGAATGTGTTCGAGACCGAACGCAACGTGGTCAAGGAGGAACTGCGCCAGCGTGTGCTTGCGCCGCCGTACGGACGGCTTCGCCTGTTGCTGAACGAGCAGGGCTGGGACCGCATGCCGCACCGGCGGCCCGGCATCGGCAGTATCGAGCAGCTCGATGCGGCCACACTCGCTGACGCGCGCGCCTTTCATGAGGCCTTTTATGGTCCGGACACGGCGACCCTGATCGTGTCGGGCAATTTCGACGAGGCGCAGCTGCAGCGCTGGGTCGATACCTATTTCGCCGCCATCCCGAGCCGGCCGAACCGCATCCCGCTTGCGATCACGGCGCGCGATCCGATGCCCTCGGCACCCCGCAAAGTCACCATGTACGCGCCCAACGTGCCGTTGCCGGTGGTCGGCTCGCTGTGGCGGATCCCCGGCTCGGCCCACCCCGATATGCCGGCGCTTGCCGTGCTCGACATGATCCTGACCGCCGGGGACAGCTCGCGGCTCAACCGCAGCCTCGTCTACGACCGGCAGCTTGCCACCTCGATCGTCGGCGATCTCAGCGACGTCGAGGAGCAGGGTTATTATGCCCCCTACGCAATCCTCGCCGGCGGCAAGGGGGTCGAAGAGGTCGAGACCGCCCTCGCCGGCGAGATCGCCCGCGTCCGCGAGGCGCCGGTGACCGCCGCCGAACTTGCCGAAGCCAAGACCGAACTGCTCGCGGCCGCCCTGCGCGAACGCGAAACCTTCAGCGGGCGCGCGTTCGAGCTTGGCGAAGCTTTGGTCCGCACCGGCGATCCGCGCGCGGCGGACGCGCGTCTCGCCGCCGTGCAGAAGGTCACCGTGGCGGACGTCCAGCGGGTTGCACGAACCTATCTGGCGCCGAACGCGGCGGTGGACTTTCGCTATCTGAGCGAGGCGCAGCGTCCGGCCGGCGCGGCGGACGCCTGGGCCAATCCGGTGCCGATGCCGGCCTTCGGACGCGTTCCGGCAGCGACACGGCCGCCGCACAGCCTCGCCGACGAGGGCGCGCGGCAACAGCCGCCCGTGCCCAGCGCCGCAGTGCCGGTCACGCCGCCGGTGATCGCACAGGAGAAGCTGCCGAACGGCCTGAGCGTCGTCACGGCGAGGACCGGTGATGTTCCGATCGCGTCCATGCTGCTGGTGGTGAAGGGGGGCGCATCGACCGATCCACGAGCCAAGGCAGGCCTGGCGTCGATGGCCGCGACGCTTGCCACCCGCGGCACCCCGACCCGCACTGCCCAGCAGATCGCCGCCGAGCTCGAATCGCTCGGCGCGGAGATCGGCAGCGGTGCCGGTCCCGACGGCGCCTTCCTGTCGATTTCCGCTCCGGTGGCGAATCTCGAAGCGGCCGGGCGCATCCTCTTCGACGTTGCCACCCATGCGACCTTCCCCGAGGCGGAACTGGCGCGTGAACGCAAGCGGGCGCTCGACGGACTGTCGATCGCGGTGCGCGATCCGGGCGCCCTCGCCAGCCTGGTGGTGACGCCGCTCGTCTACGGCAGCGCGCCGTACGGAACGATCGCCAACGGAACGCCGACGTCGCTTCAGACCCTGACCCGCGACGATCTCGTCCGCCATCATCGAACCTGGTGGCACCCGGGCAATGCCGCTCTCATCGTCTCCGGCGGGATCGATGCGGACCGCTCCACCGCGCTTGCCCAGGCGCTGTTCGGCGGCTGGCAAGGCGCGGGGCCGGCGCCGCAGGCACCGGCGGCACGCGCCGGCGAGGCTCGGCCGGTGCGCACGATCATCGTCGACATGCCGGGTTCGGGACAGGCCGCGGTGATCGCAGCCTTGCCCTCGCTGGCCCGGGGCGCAGCCGATTACTACCCGCTCACCCTGGCCAATGCGGTGCTCGGCGCCGGATCGAACGGACGCCTGTTCCAGGAGGTGCGGGTCAAGCGCGCGCTCTCCTACGGCGCGTACAGCGCCATGCCGGCGCGAATGGACACCTCGGTGCTGACCGCGAGCGCGCAGACCAAGAATGAGAGCGCGGCCGACGTCGCCCAGATCTTCCTGACCGAGCTCGATCGGCTCGGCCGGGAGCCGCTCGACGGCGATGCCGCAGCGAAGCGGATTGCCTTCCTGACCGGCAATTTCAACCGCCAGGTGGAGACTAGCGGCGGCCTTGGCGGGGTGCTTGCCAATCTCGTCCAGCAGGGCCTGCCGCCGGAGGAGGCCGCGCTTTATGTCAGCCGCATGGAAAGGGTGACTCCGGCTGCCGCGTCCGCGGTGGCCGCGCGCATCGCCGCCGGGCAGCGGGCGAGCCTGGTGATCGTCGGCGACTCCGCCAAGTTCCTCGGCAAGATCAAGGCGATACGCCCTGATGTCGAGGTGATCCCACTGGCCGAACTCGATCTGGATTCGGCGACGCTGCGAAAAGCGAGATGAGGCGTTCAGCCGCCGATAATCGCTTCTAGAATAGGATCGTCGCTTCTCTCGTCGGGATCTCAGCATGCGCGTCGTTGCCGCCTTCATTCTCGCTTTCAGCCTCACCGGCTGTGTCGCCAAGACGGCGCTCGACATCGTCACGCTTCCGGTGCGCGCGGCCGGTACCGCCGTCGGCGCCGTCGGCAGCGGCGTCGATGCGGTCACGACCAGTCAGTCGGAAGCGGATCAGAAGCGCGGACGTCAGATCCGCAAGCAGGAGGAATGTATCGGGCGCGAGCAGAAGAAGGCGGCAAGGCAGGATCGCGAGCCCGATTATTCCCGCTGCGATCGTTGAGCCGAAGGCGCTCGGCCCCTCACGTGCCGAGCAGCCGGAGCGGGCGGACCGTCAGGCGAAAGTGCCAGCCGCGGTCCTGCAGGTCTCGTGAGCCGGAGCGGGGAACGTCGCGCAGCGCTTCGCCGCGCACGATCGACAGCTGCAGCGCATCCGACGGAGTCCAGGCGAGGCCCGCGCCGAGACTGGCGATGAACCGCCGCGGCGGCTGCGGGTCCGCCTGATTGTGCGCGAATGCGGCGTCGGCAAATCCGGAAAGCGAGAACGATCCCCATTCGAACCGGCGCTGCGCCGCCGCTCTGCCGGCAAGGTTGAAGTTCCACGCAAGCTCAGCTCCGCCGATCGCGCCTTCGTCGACCAGGAAGAGATTCTCTCGATAGCCCCGGACGCTGCTCTGGCCACCGATCGACAGCCGCTCGCCCGAATAGAGGATGCCGCTGGCCAGCTGACCGGCAAGCCGTGCGCGCACTTCCAGCCCCGATCCGCCGAGCCGCCGCGCATAATTGATCTGCACCAGGCCGGCGAGGAAGTTTGGGTCCGGATTGAGGATGCCCGGGATGTCGGACCGGGTCCCGCCAAGGCCCATCGTCGCGGTCGCCGAGACGGCAAGCACCTCCCGCACCCCGCGCACGAGATAATCGCCGGTCAGCCGCAGCGCGCCGTAGCGGCTGCGCCCGTCCTTCGATCCCGGCGCGAAGGAGAATGGCTCGCCGAACAGGAAGCTGCGCTGATCGCGATAGGCGACCAGCAGCCCGGCTGACAGGGTTCGCGACGGAGTCCACCGGCCGGCGACGGCGGTCGGCGCGAGCGGCTCCTCGATCAAGCGGTGGACGATGCCGCCTTCGACCGCGCGCTCCTCGGCACGGATGTCGAGTGGAAGCAACGGGCGGTCCACCACCGCGGCATCGTTGTAGCTGCCGCGCAGGTTCAGGCTGGTCCGCGGGGAGAGAAACGGCGTCGCATAAGCGATCTGCGCATCCTCCACGCCCTTCGTATAGCCGATCTCGGCGGTGATCAGGTCTCCGCCGGTCAGTGCGTTACGCAAGTAGCCCGCCGCGGAGAGACGCTCGCTGCCAACCGCCGGCGAGCGATCGTTGGCGTAGCCGAAGCTGACGTCGCCGCGCCGCGCGGGTTCGACCAGGAGGTGCAGGCTTGCTTCTCCGGGACGGGCGCCGGGGCGAAGATCGGCGTTGATCGTGCGGATCGCCGGGCTCTCCGCCAGTAGGCGGAAATCGCGCTCGATCGCAACGGCGCTGAGCGGCGTTCGCGCCGCGGCCGGGAAGCGGCGACGAATGAATCCGGCGGTGAGTCCGTTCGGATCGTCGTCCGCGAACGCGACGCTAATCGCCTCTTCGTCGTTGGCGGGAGGGACCAGCCGGCCCTCGACCAGCCGCACTTCCAGGACGCCGTTGCTGATCCGGGAACTCTCCGATACGATCAGGCCGGAATTGACGAAGCCAGCGGTGACCAGCGCACGATTGATCGACTGGACCAGCGCCAGCGCCGCGGACACGCGGCCCTCGCTGCCGGGAAGGCCGTTAAGCGCGAACTGCCGCCTGATCCACGCCGCATCCAGGGCTTCGCCGGGACGATGATCGAGCCGGAGCGCGGCGGCGCTGCCTTCGGGAGGACGCCAGCTGGAAACGGGAATGCCGCCGCCCCGGGCGAAGTCGCCCACGACGACGATCGATCGGACCCGCTGTTCTCCCCCCGTCACGGGCTGCGATTTGTCGTCTGCTGCCGGGGCTTGCGACGGCAGAGCGTGCGGGCTCGCCCATGCCGGGAGGATCGGCGGCTCTGCTCCGGGCCCGGTGCGTTCATGCGGCGCGTCGGCCGCCGTCTGCGCGTGCACGGGTGCGGCGAGGCTCAGCAGCAGGCCGCCGACGTGGGCGAGGCTCACCGGCACGTGTTCGGCCGGGACGTCGTCCCCGTGGGGAGGGCGGCCGGAAGCGCATAGGGCCCGGTCGGCCGCACCGAAAGCTGGCTGAAGCGGCCGCCGGCCCGGAGCGCCGGACATTGCCCGCGCAGGATTCCTGACGCGTCGATTACCGACAGATCGGGTGCGACGGTGCCGGCGCTGACGTCGTAAATGGCGTTGTCGAACTCGAGATCGCCATCCACTTCCACCCGGTTCAGCCGATCGGCCGAGGTGATGAAGTAGTTGCTGGAGATGAGCACGTTGGCGCCGCCGCTCTCGCCGAGCGCGAGGATCTCGCCGCCGTGCGAGACGATCGCGAACGGGCTGGCGATGATGATCAGGCCGCCAGTGCCGGGTCCGGACGATGTCTCGATCGCACCGGGCTGGCCGCTGCCGATGAGGGTGAGGAAGCCGGTCGGCGGCATGTCGATGAGGATGTTGCCGGCCGCGCCGTTCGCCGAGTTGGTGGTCAAACGACCGCCTTCGGCGATCGTAATGCGCGCGCCGCTCAGGACGACGTTGCCGGCAGCACCGCCGCCGTCGCTCAGATTCTCGCTGGCGATCTGCGAGCCTGTGCCGGAGACCAGCAGGTCTTCGGCTTCGACGCCGACACTACCCGCGGGATTCGAGTTGACCGAGGACGTGGTGATCGTCGATCCCTCGGTCAGCGTCAGCGCGCGGGCCACAATCTCGACATTGCCGCTGGGGCCGGTTGCTTCTCCGCTCGCATCCGATCCGATCAGCGTCCGCCCGGATGCCTGCAGCGTGCCCGCCTCGATGGTCAGATCTCCCGCTGCGCCCGAGCCGGCCGTGCTGGTGCCGATATCGGTGTTGTCGAGGGTCATGCTGCCGCTCACCCGTATGTCGACGGTGCCGGCATTGCCGACATCGCCCGCTTCCGAACTGATCCGGCTGCGCAGCATTTCCAGCGATGCGAGTTCCACCGTGACGGCGCCGCCATTGCCGGCGCCGAACGCATCCGAATCGATCCACGAATCGGTCATGCGCGCACTGCCGCCGCGCAACGACACCGAGCCGCCATTGCCGCTGCCATGACTGCGAGAGGTGATCGTCGCCTGGCTGTCCATCGTAAGGCGTCCGGCCTGGATGACGACATTGCCGCCGTTGCCGCGGTCGCCCGAATTCGACGTGATCGAACTCAGCGCCTTCATCGCCAGGCTGTCGGTGCGGATGGTAACGTCGCCGCCGTCGCCGCTGGCGAAGAAACCGCTGTTGGCGGAGATGCCGCCGAAGCCGATCTCGATCTCCCGCGCGGCGATGGTGATGTCGCCGCCAAGCCCCTTTCCCTCGATGCCGGCGGAAATCGTGCCGTCGTCGATGACGAGGGCGCCGGCGACATCGATCGCAAGGTCGCCGCCATCGCCGTCGCCGAGCCCGTCCGAGGAGATTCGGCTGTCTGCTACTCGAAGCGAGGGCGTGGTGATCGCAATGCCGCCGGCATCGCCGGCGCCGCGACTGTCGGAGCTGAGCGTGGCCCCGCCTTCGAGCGTGACCGAGTGGCTCGCGTCGATGGAGATCAGCCCGCCATCGCCTTCGCCGAGCGCCTCGGAGGCGATGGCACCCCCGACCAGTTCCACCCGCGGCGCTTCGATCAGGATGCCGCCGGCTTCTCCGCGCCCGGACGTGTTCGACGCGATCCTCGCTCCGTTTTCGAGTCGCAGGCGATCGCTGAGATCGATTCCGACCAATATCGCCTCGCCGTCGCCCGAGGCACTGGCAAGGATGCTGCTGCGATCGAGCAGCAATGTGCCGCCTCCGATCAGCACGCCGCCGGAATCGCCTTGGGAATAGGCGTTCGAGGTCAGATAGGATTCGTCGCGGAGGGCCAGGGTTCCCGGAACATTCAGCTGGACGAGGCCGCCATCGCCGGTGTCGTAGGAATCCGACGTCATGTAGGATCGCACCAGCTCCGCATTCTCGCTGTCGATCAGAACCCCGCCTGCGTCGCCTTCCCCCAGCGCATCGGCGGAGATGAAGCTGTCGGCGAGGCGAAGGTTCGACGTCTCGATCAGGACGGCGCCGCCGTCGCCCGAGCCGTTCGAGTCGGTCGAAATCGACGACAAATCTTCGAGGGTGACGCTGTCGCGACCGGCGAGATGCACGACGCCTGCGTCGCCGCTGCCGAACGCCTCGGAGACGATGTCGGCGTTGGACAGCCGGATCTGCTCACCGGTCAGGCTGATCGTTCCGGGCGCGCCCTCGGCAGTGCTGCGCGAGGCGATCACCGATCCGCCGCGAAGGTCGATCCGGCGCGCCGCAATCGTCATGTCGCCTGCGGAGGTCCCGTCGATCCCCGTCGTCATGAGGTTTGATGCCTCTAACAGCGTCAGCGTATCGGCCGTCACATCGATGGCGCCGCCGGCCGCGTCCGGAGACGAATAAGCCGAAAGAGCGCTGCCGTTCAACGAGACGTCGCCGCCGGCCACAACGATCTCTCCGCGGGCAGCGGCGGTAGCGGTGGTGATCAGGAATGAATTGTCCAGACTGACCGATCCGCTGCCCGGCGTTTCAGCCGAGAGCGGGACGATGCTCGCTCCGGCACCGGCGCCGTGGAGCCGGATTCCGCCGCCGGTCAGAGTCGCGTCGCGGATTTGGATATCGGCGGCGCTGAGCGAGAGCGTGGAATCGTCGGGAAGCAACGCCGCATTGGTGCCGTCGACCAGAATCGCGCCCTCGTTGCCGAGGAACCCGAACGCCTCAGGAGCCGCCATCGACAGCGTCGACCCGCTCGGCGTGGCGACGATGAAGGCGGTACCGTCCGCGAAGCGAAGCGTGCCCGCGGTCGAGAAATGGGCGGCAGCGGGCACGTTCAACCGGGCTTCGGCGCCGAAGATCACTCCGGCCGGGTTGAGGAAATAGAAATCGGCGTTGGGCAGCGCGCTGCTGTCGAGGGTGCCGAACAGTCGCGAGGGATCGCCACCGGTGACCCGGTTGACGACGTTTGCGATCGCATCGGCATTGCCGGCGGCGTGCGTCCAGCGGGCGGTGTCGCCGGCGGCGACATCGAAGTGCGAGAAGCTGTGGAACAGATTGGCGCCCGACACCTGTCCGCCATCGATCGAGGCCACGGATCCGCTGCGGGTCACGACGGTGCCGAGCGCAAGGCCGCCGGCGGTATCGGGGGTGATCGTCGTCGCCGCCGGCGCCTGCGCGATCGCGCGGCCGCCGGTGGCCAGAAGCATGGCTGCTGCGAGCAGGGCTTTCATCGCCAGGCGCCGAGCAGAGTGAATGCGGCCCAGATATGCGGCCGCGCCTGTTCGCCGCGGCTCCGGATCATCGCGATCTGCGCCTCGCGGAGGGCGGCGGATCGGGATCGGCCGGCACCATAGGCTGCATAGAAAAGCCGCATCAGCTCTGCTGTGCCGGCATCGTCTACCTGCCAGAGCGACGCCAGAGCGCTGACGGCGCCGGCCTGCACCGCGGCGCCGGCGAGGCCCATGCTCGCTTCGTCGTCGCCGACCGCGGTCTCGCAGGCGCTGAGCACCAGCAGATCGAGCGAGTCGCCGCGGCGGAGGTTGTTGCCGATGATGTCGCGCAGCTCGCGCAGGCGGATCACCTCGCCGTCGGCGACGATGAAGGCTCGGTCCGAACGCCCATCGAATGAGGCGTGGGTGGCGAGATGGAGAATGTCGACCGGCCCTGCCGCCATCGATCGGGCGAGATCGGTTCGTCGGAAATTGGCGAGATGCTCGCCCGGGGCGCCGCTCGCCGCCGCAATCTCGGCCTCCGCCGCGGTGCTCGCCAGCGCCGGGAACGCGCCGGCGGGAAGGCGCACGCGGTGCTGCAGGGACGCGGCGACCACCCGCATTGGCTGGTTGCCCCGTATCTCTCCGGGCTGCAGGTAGCCGAGCGCCGGCGCGACGACGATCCGGCTTCGCTCGGCAAGGAAGCGGCCGTCGGCGTCGACCAGCGCCGCGAACGGCAAGGCCCGCAACGGTCCATCCGGGATGATCGCGATCACCGACTCCGGGCCGAGCTGGTTCTCGATCGGGGCGATCAGCAACTGATACAGCCGTCGCGCCGGAGCCTGCCAGGCGGTGTCGTCGCCATAGGTGGTGGAGAGCACCATCGCTTCCACCAGGCGCGCGACCTCGTCGCGATTGGCGCTCCGGTCCGGTGGCAGTCGGCGGAAGCGGCGCGTTCCGTGCACCTCGCTACCGGAGAGGGTCAGCAGTTCGATCCGGTCCGGCAGCAGCAGGGGATACAGGACGATCTCTCCGGCGGCGAGATCCTGCGGCTTCAGCGCATCGCGAGGCGGCAGGCATTCGCTGCCGACCGCATTCTGCAACTCGGCCTGGCGCGACGCTTCGATGATGATCTGTGCTGCGTCGATCCGCGCGGGATCCGCCGCGGCACCGGTCAGTGCGACGTCGGCCGCCTGCTCGAAGACGTCGCGCATGTAGAGTGAGAAGGTCGATTCCTCGGTCAGCGGATCGAGCCGGGGAAGCAGCGGGCGCAGCGTTTCGAGCGCCGCAAGGGCAGCGGCGTTGTGCCGGTCCCGATCTGCCGGATCGGCGGCGGCGAGCAGGAGATAAAGGCCCGGGAGGCGCGCCGGCAATGGCCGGCTGCTCTCCAGAAGCAGCGCCCGTTCGGCAAGCGCGACCGCCCGTGCGGCATCGCCCCCGGCCAGCGCCAGCCGCGCTTCGATCTCGTCTGCATAAGCGTGCGCGGCGGCGCCTGTGGGCTGGCCCTCTCGCATCGTTGCGAGGCCGCGTGAAAAAATCTGTGGTTCGGCGCCGCCCAGATCCAGCATCGTCGCAAGCAGGCGCCCGAGCACCTCGGCGCGGCGATCCGGCGCCGGGATGACAGCCGCTGCGGGCAGCGTGCGGATCGCCGCCTCGAGTCCCGAGCGGCGCATCGCGGCACGATCCTCCGCCGGATTGCGGCTGAGTGCCAGCCAGAACCGCACCAGCCGGAGGCCGGCAAGCGCCGACAGCTCCGTGTCGCCGTTGCGCAGCGCCCGCGCCGCGGCGCATTGGAGTGCGATCATCGACAAATAGGCGTTGGTGGTTCTGGCAAGATTGCGATCCGACAGGTCGCCGCAGCTGTCGATCTCGCTCCGCTCGGCGACGGCAAGATCGGCAGCCGTCACCGACCTCGCCTGGCGCGGCGTCTCGGCCTCGTCTTTGCTGCCGCGGCTTGTGCCCGATCCCGGGGCAGCGAGCGCGACCAGCCCGAGCCGGTAGGCGGCAAGCGCGGACAGCTCGGGAGCCTCCGGCCCGACGGTTCGAAACGCCGTGGTCAGGAAGCTCTGCGCCTGCGCCTGGCTCCCCTCCGGCGAGCGCCGCATCGTCTCGCCGGCCGCCGCGCAATAGCGAGCAAGGCTGCGAGCGGCGGGCGGGACGGCATCGTCCATGCCGATCTCCAGCATGCGCGTCGCCTCCTGCAGCGACTCCGGATCGTCGCTGCGCAGCAGTTGCTCGGCCCGCTCGGCTGCCATCATCAGCGCGCGATCGGATGGGAACCTGCCTGGCCCGGTCCCGCCGCCGCAGAGCAGATCGGCCGTTGCCGCGCTTGCCGGTGCCGAAAGCAGGAGGGCGGCGACCAGCGCAAGGAACCGCAGCGGGGCGCGAGCCCCTGCCGGTCGGCACTGCCATGCTCTGGTCCGTTCGCGAATGACAGCCTCCCCCAAAGCCGAGAGGCATCGTGCCTCAGCTCGGAAGGCGCCGCAACCGGCCAAATGCTCCCCGGCCCGCGGGCCGGGACCAACGTCAGAGCATGATGCCGACGGTCTTGAGCTCGGTATAGGCTTCGATGCCGACGCGCCCGCCCTCGCGGCCGAGTCCCGATTGCTTGACGCCGCCGAACGGCATCGAGCTGTCCGCGGCGGAGGTGCAATTGCCCCACACCATGCCGCTCTTCAGCTTGCCG
Organism: Sphingosinicella sp. BN140058; assembly: GCF_004135585.1. NCBI lineage: Bacteria > Pseudomonadati > Pseudomonadota > Alphaproteobacteria > Sphingomonadales > Sphingosinicellaceae > Sphingosinicella > Sphingosinicella sp. BN140058. The sequence continues at coordinate 2,742,554 of NZ_CP035501.1, forward strand.
GCAAGGCGGTGCATGGCCGAGAGGTCGCGAGTCCAGATGCTCGCGGACAGGCCATATTGGGTGTCGTTCGCGGCTCTGGCGACCTCGTCGAGATCGTCGAAGCGCTGGGCCGCGAGCACCGGTCCGAATATCTCCTCGCGCACCACCTTCATCTCGGGTTTTACGTCGACGAGCACGGTCGGATTGACGAACCAGCCGTCACCCCCGGGCGTGTCGCCCCCGACGAGCACGGAGGCGCCTTCCTGCCGCCCGGCCTCGATATAGCCGAGCACGCGCGCATGCTGCTCCGCCGAGACCAAAGGGCCCATCCGGGTTCCGGCCGCGAGGCTCGGGCCGACCGTCCACTGGCCTGCATCCTCGGCCACCGCCTCGATCACTTGGTCGAAGATGCTGCGATGAGCGAACAGCCGCGATCCGGCGATGCACACCTGGCCGGCATTCGAGAAGATCGCCCGCGCCGCGCCGTTCGCGGCCTGGCCGATGTCAACGTCGGGCAGCACGATCACCGGAGACTTGCCGCCAAGCTCCAGAGTCACCCGCTTCAGCGTGTCGACCGCGGCACGACTGATCAGCTTGCCGACATGGGTCGATCCGGTGAAGCCGATCTTGTTGACGTCCGGGTGGCGGACCATGCGATCGCCGGCGCTTTCGCCATAGCCGGTGACGATGTTGATCACGCCGGCGGGGATATCGGACTGCGCGATCAGGTCGGCGAGGCGGAGAACGGTGAGCGGAGTCTGCTCGGCCGGTTTCAGCACCATCGTGCAGCCGGCAGCGAGTGCCGGCGCAATCTTTTGCACCGCCATCATCAAAGGATAGTTCCACGGCACGATCTGCGCACAGACGCCGACCGGCTCGCGACGGATGTAGGCATGGACGGCGCCCGACGGGAAATTGGCCGGATCGAGATGTTCGCCGGTCAGCCGCGTCGCCCAGCCCGCCATGTAGCGCAGCGTCGAGACGCTGCGTGGAATGTCGTAGCCGGCGCTCGATGCCAGCGGCTTGCCGTTGTCGATCGATTCGAGCTCGGCCAGCTCCGCCGCATGCTGTTCGATCAGGTCGGCCAATTGGTGGATCGCCCGCTCGCGCTGGTAGGGGGAGAGGCCGGTCCAGCGTCCGTCGTCGAAGGCGCGCCGGGCCGCCGAGACCGCCAGATCCACGTCCGCATCCGTGGCATCGGCGATCGTCGCGATCTGCCGGCCGGTCGAGGGATCGTGCACGGCAATGGTGGCATCGCCGCTCGAGGCGACCCAGGCGCCGTCGATGAACAGAGCCGGCGCGCGGGCCAGGCTCCGCTGCGCGGCTTCGGAATAAGCGGGCTGGGCGGCGATGCGAGAGATTTCGTTCATGCTCGCCCTCTACACGCTTCACGCAAACGGGCGAAAGAGTTCGGGCTTCAAAGGCGGCCCACCTTTTCGATCCTCTGCGGGGTTACGGACCAGATATCCTTGTTTGTCATTCCCACCATGAGGGGGGTTCCGGTCTGGATCGAGAGAAGGACGTGGATCTCTGTCGGGATCTTGTCGAGAAGATGCGTCACGAACATGGCAGCGCCTTTCGGAGAGGCCCGGCCGTCCATGTTGAGGCAGGCGTTGCTGAACTTGCGCTGGGAGACGAGATGCCCGTCGGGAGCGAACACCGCCTTGTAATGGCCTCCGACCGGGAAGACCTTCTCGTCGGTCTGCGGCGTGAGAAGGTAGACTTCGAGGGGCGCCGTCGCGGATGCGGGCGGGATCACGGTGACGTTCAGTCGCGCGCCGGTGCATGATTTCAGGTCGAGCTTCCGCGCGGCCTCGATGGCGCGGACGATACGCATCTGCGCCGGCTGGAGCGCGGTTCTGGCAACGACGGGCACCACCTCGGCCGAGGACACCTGACCATTGGCGACGCGCGCCCGGAAGGCCGGCAGGGCCTCACCGTCGGGACCGTGAGGAAGCAGATAATAGGTTACCAGCCATGTGCCGGAACGGTCCGGGTCAGGTTCAACCAGCCAACCTCGAATCGGCCATTGCCGCGTCTCGGGCGCTTTTGCCAACATCGCGTCCGTGCTGACCCATCCCGCAATGTCGATCTCGTAGAGACGGCGCCCCCGCTCGAGTGCGGCGTCAAGCTGCGCTTGTTGATCGGTCGGCGCAGGCGCAGCGGCTGTAAGCATTGCTGACAGGGCGACGGTCAGGAAAGCTCGCACGATGGACTCGGGCCTTTCACGGAGTGATCGATGCGAGCTTGGCCCAGGGACGCCAGCGCCGTCCAGCCCCGGTGAGATCAGAGGCTGCGGAGCGCCCGGGCCGGTCGAGCGGCAAGCGCCGGGAGCGAGCCGAGCAGGCCAAGCACCAGGGTGACCAGTGCGCCGGCCCCGAGCGTGCCGGCGACGATGGCCCAGTCCGGCACCCATTCCAGCTCCAGCACCTTGACCACCACATACCAGCCGGCACCGGTGCCGAGGACGAAGGCGACGCCGCTGACAATCAGGGCGAGGGCGCCGAACTCCAGTGCCTGAGCGGCGAGGATTCGGGCGCGGGTGGCGCCGAGCATCTTCAGGATCACGCTGTCGTAGGTGCGGGCGCGGCGGCTGGCGGCGAGGGCGCCGACGAGGACGGCGATCCCGGCGAGGATCGCGACCGAGGCCGCAGCACGGACCGCCACCGACAATTGCCCGAGCATGTTCGCCACCGTCTCGACCACATCCTTGACCCGGATTGCGGACACGGTCGGAAACTGGCGCGAAACAGCATTGGCGAACGGGCGCTCCTCGGCCGCCGGCATCGACAGCGTGGCCATGAAGCTGTGCGGCGCGTTCTCGAGCGCGCCGGGCGAGAAGACGAGGATGAAATTGAACCCCATCGTGTCCCAGTTGATCTCGCGCAGGGACGCGATCTTCGCCTCGATGTCGCGGCCGAGCACCGAGACGGTGAGGCTGTCGCCGACCTTGAGGCCGACCGAGCGTGCAGCCTCGACGTCGAGCGAGACGAGCGGCGGCCCCCGATAGTCGCGCGGCCACCATTTGCCGTCGACGATACGCGAGCCTTCGGGAAGGTCGGCGGCATAGGTCAGCCCACGGTCGCCGCGCAGGAACCATGCTTCGGGCGGCAGATCGGTCATGTCGGCGACGCGCTTCCCCGCCACCGCGACGACGGAGCCCCTCAGCGACGGAATGGTGACGAGATCGCCGCGCGGCGCCGCGCGCCCGGCCATCTCGCGGAAGCGCCCGACCTCCTCCGAGGGAATGTCGAGCATGAAGAAGCTCGGTGCCTTGGCGGGAATGGTCGAGCGGATCTGCCCCGACAGAGCGCTCTCGATCACTGCCAGGGTGGTGAACAGGGTGAGGCCGAGCCCGAGCGCCACGACCAGTCTTCCGGTTTGCGCACCCGGGCGGTGGAGATTGGCGAGCGCGAGCCGGAACAGGGGGCTGCGCGGGCGCGGCAGCCTGGCAGCGAGCGAGCGTATCGCAGCCCCGAGCAGAACGAGCAGCAGCAGCAGGCCGAGTGCAGCGCCGATGAATCCGGCCGCGAAAGCCGGTTCGCGCGCGGTGCCGATGGCAAGGCCCGCGATCGCCGCAGCAGCCGACGCAGCGCCCGCAATGGCAAGCCAGCCGGGCCGCCTGAGCGGCTCCAGGCTACCGCGGAACAAGCTGGCGGCGGGCACCGTTCGCGCTCTGGCCAGCGGCACCAGTGCGAACACCAGCGCGATCAGCAGCCCGTAACCGGCGCTCGCCAGCAGCGGCATCGGATAGAGCGACAGGGTGGGCGGCACCGGCAGGGCATTGCCGGCAATCTGCAGTACGATCGCGGGTACCAGCGCACCGGCGGCAAGGCCGGCGATGATCGCGGCAGCGGCGACCAGAACGATCTCGATCAGGTAGGACAGAAAGATCGTGCGGCTGGACGCTCCGAGCAGCTTCAAGGTCGCGATCGTGCCGCGTTTCTGGTCCAGCCACGAGGTGACGCCGTTGCCGACTCCGATCCCGGCGACGATCAAGGCGGTCAGCCCGACAAGGGTGAGAAACTGGCCGAGCCGCTCGATGAAGCGCCGCGTGCCCGGTGCCCCATTGGTACGATCCTGGACCTGGTAGCCGGCATCCTTGAAGCGGTCGGCGAGGCGCTTGCCGACCGCCTCCGGGTCACTGCCGGCGGGAAGGCGGAGGCGATAGGCGCTGGTGTAGAGGCTGCCGGGCTGCACCAGAGCCGTCGCCTGCAGCCCGGCGCGATCGACGAGCGCGGTCGAGCCGAGGGTGAAGCCCTGGCCGACCCGGTCCGGCTCCTCGGCGATGAAGCCGACCACCTTGAGGTTCGCCGCACCGATCCGGATCGTGCCGCCCGGCCGCACCGACAGGCGATCGCCGAGCTCCGCGCCGATCGCGACCTCGTTGCCGTGCGGCCGCGCCGCCAGCGCGCCGGGCTGAAGCCGAAAAGTGCCGAACAGCGGATAGGTCTCGTCGACGCCCTTCAGTTCGACCAGCACGCTCTCCGCGCCGTCGACGGTGGCCGCCATCGCCCGCATCCGCGTGACCTGCCCTAGACGCCCGGCACGGCCGAACGCCTGCAGCTCCTCGGCCGTCGCTTCGCGGCCACCGACGGTGAGCTGGACGTCGCCTCCCAATATCTCCTGGCCGCGATCGGCCAGCGCGGTAACGATCGCCGCCGACAGCGATCCAACGCCGGCCAAGGCCGCAACGCCGAGAAACAGGCAGACCGCCAGCAGCCGCAGCCCGGCCAGCCCTCCGCGAAGGTCCCGCAACGCGAGGCGGAGGGCAATCACGCTTCATCCTCCCTGTCCGCGAAGCGGATGGGGAGGGGGACCGCGTGAAACGCGGTGGAGGGGCTCGCCGCGCGGCTGGCCCCTCCACCATTCTTCGAATGGTCCCCCTCCCCATGAGCTTCGCTCACAGGGAGGATGAACTTCCCCGCGCTCACGACCGCGAATCCCGCGCGATCTGCCCGTCCTGCATCTCCAGCACCCGCTCGCATCGTTCGGCGAGGCTTGGATCGTGGGTGATGACGAGCAGGGTCGCCGCCGTCTCGCGCTGGCGCGCGAACAGAAGGTCGAGGATGGCGTGACCGGTGGCCGCGTCGAGATTTCCGGTGGGCTCGTCGGCGAACAGGATCTGAGGGCTCGGCGCCATCGCGCGGGCGATCGCCACCCGCTGTTGCTCGCCGCCCGAAAGCTGGGCGGGGTAATGGCCGATCCGGTGGCCGAGGCCGACCGCCTCGAGCTCGCGCCGCGCGATCTCGAAAGCGTCGGCGCGGCCCGCAAGTTCGAGCGGCACGGCGACATTTTCGAGCGCGGTCATGGTCGGAAGCAGATGGAAGGCCTGGAGAACGATGCCGATCCGCCCCTGGCGGGCCCGGGCGAGCGCATCCTCGCCGAGGCTGGTGAAGTCCTCGCCCGCGATCCGGATGCTTCCCCCGCTCGCCCGCTCGAGACCGGAAAGCACCGCCATCAGGGAAGATTTTCCGCTTCCGGAGGGGCCGAGCAGTGCAACGCTCTGGCCGCTCGGGACTTGAAGGCCGATGCCGCGCAGGATCTCGACCCGGCCCGCACCCGAGCCGAGCGACAGCGTGACATTCGAAGCGTCGATAACGTAGGAGCCGGTCATGTTGGGGAGAGAAATCCGATGTCGTTTCGGTTCGCATATGGTGTGGCGGCGCGGCTTGTCTACGCGCTGCTGCTGATGGCCGCGGGAATCCCGGCCGAAGCCGCGGCGCGCGACGTCCACGTCCTCGCCTTCGGCGACAGCCTCACGGCCGGCTACGGCCTGCCGCCGGGCCAGGGATTCGCGCCTCAGCTCGAGGATTCCTTGCGGCGGCATGGCGTCCGCGCGTTCGTCACCAATGCCGGCGTGTCCGGCAACACCGCCGGTCAGGGGCGGGCACGGCTCGCCTGGACGCTCGACGGGCTGAAGCAGAAGCCGGATCTCGCGATCGTCGCGCTTGGCGCCAACGACATGCTGCGCGGCCTGCCGCCTCGGCAGACGCGCGAGGATCTCGACGCGATCCTGGCGGAGTTCAAGCGGCGCAATATTTCGGTGCTGGTCGTCGGCATGCTGGCGCCGCCCAATCTCGGGGCGCAATATCGCCGGGACTACGACACGATCTTTCCCGATCTCGCCCGCAAATATGGGTCGCCGCTCTACCCCTTCTTCCTTGCCGGAGTGGCCGGAAACATGGCGCTCAACCTGCCCGATCGGGTCCATCCCAACTTTCAAGGGATCAAGCGCGTCGTCAGCGGGATCACGCCGGCGGTGCTGAAGGCGCTCGAAACCGGCCGCTAGGCCTGTTTTCCCACGCGCAATCGCGATAGCCTCTCCACGGGAGGGGAGATGGCGCAGCAGCCGGTCCAGGAAGCGTTCATCGGGTGCGATCCCTCGCGGTACGCCGGAGATCCGGCGCAGCGGCCGTGCGCCGATCTCCCCGATCTTCTCCGCAAACGCGCGATCCTGACGCCGGATCGCGTGGCGCTGGAGGAGATCGGCTCTGGGCGCACGCTGACCTATGCGGCGCTCGATGCCCGCGCCGGGAAGGTGGCCGGCCTGCTCAGCGCGCACGGCGTCGGCGAAGGCGACCGCGTCGCGATCCTGTGCCGCAACCGCATCGGCTTCTTCGAACTGCTGTTCGGCTGCGCCAGGATCGGCGCGATCCTGGTCCCGCTCAACTGGCGGATGCCGCCGGCCGAACTCTTTCACCTGCTCGCCGATTGCACGCCGCGACTGCTGTTCCACGACGATGACGCAGCGCCGGCGGCATCGGCGCTGGCGGGCGCCGCCGCCACCATCAACCTGGACGCCGAATTCGAGGCGTTGGTGGCGGCTGCCCCCGATGGTCCGATTCGCGAGTCCTGGCCGGCGGATGCGATCTGGTATCTGATCTACACGTCGGGAACGACCGGCCGGCCCAGGGGCGTGATCTACACCCGCGGCATGGCGGTCGCGAACTTCGTCAACATCGGAACGGCGATCGACATCGCCGCCGCGGATGTCACCGCCGCCTTCCTCCCCAATTTTCACACCGCCGGCATCAATCTGCATGCGCTGCCGACGCTGATGCAGGGCGGTCGGGTGCTGATCCTGCCGGGCTTCGATGCCGAAAAGATCGTAGCGCTGCTCGAAGCCGAGCGTCTCGACACGATGTTCGCCGTGCCGACCGTCTACCAGGCCCTGCTCGATCATCCGCGCTTCGCCGTCGCGCCGCTCTCCCGGGTCCGACACTGGGGCTGCGGCGGCGCGCCTTTGCCGGTTCGTACCGCGCTTCGCTGCCGCGATCTCGGCATACGATTGTGCAACGGCATGGGCATGACCGAGACCGGTCCCACCGCCTTGCTGTCCTCTCCGGCCGACGCCTGGGATCGGATCGGAAGCGTCGGCAAGCCGCAGATGCTGGTCCGTGCTCGCATCGTCGATGGCGCCGGCAACGACGTCGCCGACGGGCAGGTGGGCGAATTGCTCTTTGCCGGCCCGGCCGTGACTCCGGGCTACTGGAACGATGCGGACGAGACGCGCGCCGCCTTCACCGACGACGGCTGGTTACGCTCCGGCGATCTCGCCCGCCGCGATGCCGAGGGCTTCTATTACATTGCCGGACGCCGCAAGGAGATGTTCATCTCGGGCGGGGAGAATGTGTTTCCGGCCGAGGTCGAGGCCGTTCTCGCGCTCCATCCGGCGGTCGCCGAAGCCGCGGTGACGCCGGTGCCGGACGCGCAATGGGGCGAGGTCGGCTGCGCCTTCCTGTGCGTCGCCAACGATGCGGTGAGGCCGAGCGAGAGCGAACTCCTCGCCTTCTGCCGCGCCCGGCTGGCCGCCTACAAGGTGCCGAAGAGCTTCGAGTTCGTCGCGGCATTCCCGCGCACCGCCGCCGGCAAGGTGCAGAAGCACCTGCTCCAGCCGGGTCTCAGCTGATCGCCGACGGGTCCTCGCCGCGCTCGCGCTCGCCGAGATGGGTGCCGGTGGCCGCGAAATAGACCATTTCGGCGACGTTGGTGGCATGGTCGCCGATCCGCTCCAGATTCTTGGCGACGAACAGCAAATGGGTGGCGGCGGTGATGTTCTGCGGATCCTCCATCATGAAGGTGAGCAGGGTCCGAAACAGGCTGTTGTAGAAATCGTCGACGGCACGGTCGCGCTCGCAGACCTCGACCGCCTTCTTCGCGTCGCGCTGGACGAACGCGTCGAGCACCATGTGGACCATCTCGCCGGTGATCCGCGCCATTTCCGGCAGCAGCGACAGCGGGCGCAGCTCGGAGCTGCCTTCGATGGCGTGAACCCGCTTGGCGATGTTCTTGGCATAATCGCCGATCCGCTCGACCAGGCCGGCGATCTTCAGCGCCGCGACCACCTCCCGCAGATCGTCCGCCATCGGCGCGCGCAACGCGATGATCTGCACGGCCAGTCGCTCGACCTCGACTTCGAGCACGTCGAGCTTCGCGTCGTTGGCGATCACGGTCGCCGCCGCATCGGGGTCGCGGCGGACGAGCGCGCGCATCGAATCCGCGATCGCCGCTTCGGCAAGGCCGCCCATTTCGGCAATGTTGGCGCGAAGCTGGTTGAGATCCTGATCGAACGCCTTGATCGTGTGACCGGTCGTGATGCCCATTCAAGCTCTCCTCAGCCGTAGCGGCCGGTAATGTAATCCTTGGTACGCTCGACCCGAGGATTGGTGAATATCTCCGACGTCTCGCCATATTCGACGAGGTTGCCGAGGTGGAAGAAGGCGGTGCGCTGCGACACGCGTGCCGCCTGCTGCATGTTGTGGGTGACGATGACGATCGCGTAGCGGCCGCGCAGCTCGTGAATCAACTCCTCGATCTTGGCGGTGGCGATCGGGTCGAGCGCGCTGCACGGCTCGTCCATCAGGATCACTTCCGGCTCGACCGCGATCGCGCGGGCGATGCACAGGCGCTGCTGCTGTCCGCCCGACAAGGCGGTGCCGCTTTCCTGAAGGCGGTCCTTGACCTCTTCCCACAGGCCGGCGCGCTTCAGCGATTGCTCGACGATCCCGTCCATCTCGGACCGGCCCGCGGCGAGGCCATGGATGCGGGGGCCGTAGGCGACATTCTCGTAGATCGATTTCGGAAACGGGTTGGGCTTCTGGAAGACCATGCCGACCCGGGCGCGCAGCTGCACCACGTCCATCGACGGGGCATAGATATTCTCGCCGTCCAGCTCGATCGCGCCGTCCACCCGCGCGTTGGCGATGGTGTCGTTCATCCGGTTCAAGGTGCGCAGGAAGGTCGACTTCCCGCAGCCCGAGGGGCCGATGAAGGCGGTGACATGTTCCTGGCTGACGTCGATCGAGACGGAGTCGATCGCCTTCTTGGCGCCGTAATAGACGCTGACGTCGCGCGCCGTCATCTTGGGCGCGGCGTCGTTGGAGAGGCGTGTCTCCGTGGTCATGGTCTGCATATCGTTCATCTCTGTCACCAGCGGCGTTCGAACTTGTTGCGGAGGTAGATGGCCAGCCCGTTCATCGCGAGCAGGAAGACGAGCAGCACGATGATCGCCGCGGACGTCTTCTCGACGAAGCCCCGGCTGACCTCGTCCGACCAGAGGAAGATCTGGACCGGAAGCACGCTCGCCGGAGCGGTGATGCCCGACGGCGGCGTGGCGATGAACGCGCGCATGCCGATCATCAGCAACGGCGCGGTCTCGCCGAGCGCGCGGGCCATGCCGATGATCGTCCCGGTGAGGATGCCCGGCAGCGCCAGCGGCAGCACGTGGTGGAAGACGACCTGGACCTTGCTGGCGCCGATGCCGAGGGCGGCGTCGCGGATGGACGGCGGCACCGATTTGATTGCGTTGCGTCCGGCGATGACGATCACCGGCATCGTCATCAGGGCGAGGGTAAGCCCACCGACGAGTGGGGCCGAACGCGGCAGGTGCATCGTGTTGAGAAACACGGCGAGGCCGAGCAGGCCGAAGATGATCGACGGCACCGCCGCAAGATTGTTGATCGAGACCTCGATGAAGTCCGTCCAGCGATTCCGCTTCGCATATTCCTCGAGATAGACGGCCGACAGCACGCCGATCGGGAAGGCGAGGCCAAGGGTGACGATCATCGTCAGCAGCGAACCCTTGAACGCACCCCAGATCCCGACCGAGGCCGGGTCGGTGGCGTCCGCCGAGACCAGGAAATCGGTGTTGAACGTCGTGCGCAGCGCGTCGCGGCCGTCGAGGGACGCGACGATGCCTTCGGACGTCGCGTCGCCATTGCCCTTGAAGGCGGTGTCGACGTTGGTTGCCGCCGGCAGCCACATCGTCTCCTTGCGGGAGAGCAGGGCGGGATCCTGCTCGATAGCCCGCTCGACCCGAAGCCAGGCGGTGTCGGACAGCAAGCGGGCGCCGTTGCGGCCATATTGCGAGTCCGCCGCAGCCGCCACGGCACCTTCGATCTCGCCGCCGGTGCTGGACGCGAGCAGGGCGCTGCGCGGGAAATCGAGTTCGAGCCGGATCTCGGTCTGGCGGAAACCGCCGGCGCCCTTGGCGATCATCGTCACCAGCAGGAAGGCCAGGAAGGCGGCGGAGATCAGGATGGCGGCGAGGCCCAACCACCGGAAGCGGCGTTCCGTGGCATAGCGCCGGCGGATCCGCCTTTGCATCGCATTGCCCTTCCAGTCGGTGGGGGCGCGCAGGACGGTCTCACTCATAGGCTTCGCGATACTTTTTCACGACGCGCAGGGCGACGATGTTGAGGAGCAGGGTGACGATGAACAGGACCAGCCCCAGCGCGAACGCGGCCAGGGTCTTGGCGCTGTCGAATTCCTGATCGCCGGTCAGCAGCTGGACGATCTGGGTGGTCACGGTGGTGACGCTTGCGAACGGGTTGGCGGTAAGATTGGCGGCGAGGCCGGCCGCCATCACCACGATCATCGTCTCGCCGATCGCGCGGCTGACGGCGAGCAGGACGCCGCCGACGATGCCGGGCAGGGCGGCGGGGACGATGACCTTGCGGATCGTCTCCGACGTGGTCGCGCCCATCGCCAGCGATCCGTCGCGCATCGCCTGCGGCACCGCGGTGATCGAATCGTCGGCCATCGAAGACACGAACGGGATGATCATGATTCCCATCACCAGGCCGGCGGCGAGCGCGCTTTCCGAGGTGGCGCTGGCGACTCCGATCGCCTTGCCGAAATCGCGGATCAGCGGCGCCACGGTGAGCGCCGCGAAATAGCCGTAGACGACGGTCGGGACGCCGGCGAGCATCTCGAGCATCGGCTTCATCCAGCGCCGCACCGCGGGTCTGGCATATTGGGTGAGGTAGATCGCGCTCATCAGCCCGAGCGGGATCGCCACCAGCATGGCGATGATCGCACCGATGAAGATCGTGCCCCAGAAAAGCGGGATCGCGCCGAAGCCGCCGGAGGAGCCAGCCTGGTCCGCGCGGATCGCGATCTGCGGGCTCCAATGGGTTCCGAACAGGAATTCGATTGGGTTGACCAGCGAGAAGAAGCGGATCGATTCGAATAGCAGGGAGGCGATGATCCCCGCCGTGGTCAGGATCGCGATCGTCGACGCGGCGAGCAGCCCGGCCATCACCAGCCGCTCGACCTTGGTGCGAGCGCGGAAATGCGGCGACACCCGGCTGAACGCGAATGCGCCGCCGGCGAAGGCGAGCAGCAGGGCGACGACGGCGCCGATCGTGCGATAATGGCCGAGCGCGCTCCTGTAGACCGGCGCAAGCTCGCTCGATTGCGGGTTGAACCCGCCGGGACGGTCGCCCTCGGCGATCTCGCGCGCTTCGCGCAGGATCGCCGCGCGCTGCATCTCGAACGGCGGCAGGGTGGCAGCGGCCGGGCTCGTCATCACCTGCTCGGTGACGAGGTTGCCGGACACGGGGGTCCAGACCGCCAGGAACAGCAAGGCCGGCACCGCCGCCCACAGGGCGACGTACCAGCCATGATAATTGGGCAGCGAATGGGCACGCTCCGCCCCCGCCGCGCGGCGAAAGGCGATCGCCCGCGCCCGCGCCATCAGCCAGCCCAGGGCGGCGAGGCCGAGGACGATCACGAAAAGTGCGAGCGACGTCACGTTCGGGCGTGGTCCTTGTTGAAGAGCATCTGCGGAAAGGCGGCTAGCGCCTCTCCGCGACAGAGATGCGACAATCGACGGGTTACTTGAGGTCGGCGCCGTTCAGCGGCGTCAGCTGGGTCGCAGCCTGGACCGCCTTCGCCTGCACGTCGGCGGGCGAGGGGATGAGGCCGCGGCGCTCCAGATAGCCGCCCTTGCCCCAGGCGCGGCTATATTCGGCGAGGAACTCCTTCATGCCCGGAACCGCATTCACATGCTCGCCCTTGGCGTAGACGTAGACCTGGCGCGCGCCGGGATAGGTCAAGGCGGAGATCGTCTCCGCGGTCGGCGCAGTGCCGTTCAACGGAATGCCCCGGACCTTGTCGGTATTTTCCTCGAGGAAGGAATAACCGAGGATGCCGATCGCTCCCGGATCCTGGGTGACCTTCTGGACGAGCAGGTTGTCGTTCTCGCCCGCATCGACCCAGGCGCCGTCCTCGCGGACCTTGGTGCACAGGTCCTTGTGCTTGTCCTTGTCGGTGTCCTTGAGCGCCTTCATCGCCGGATCGCTCTCGCAGCCTTTTTCGAGGATCAGCTCGGCGAAGCTGTCGCGAGTGCCGGACGTCGTCGGCGGCCCGAACACGCGGATCGGAATCGCCGGCAGCGACGCATTGACGTCCTTCCAGGTCTTGGCGGTGTTCGGCTTGCCGAACGGATTGGCGGCGACCGCCTTGTAGACGTCGGCGGTGCTGAGCTGGAAGCCGGGCGCGTTGTTCGCCTCGATGAGGGCGAGGCCGTCGATCCCAACCGGAACCTCGATGATCGTCTTGACGCCGTTCTTGGCGCAATCGTCGAACTCGGATTTCTTGATCCGGCGCGAGGCGTTGGTCATGTCGGGGAAGGTGTCGCCGACGCCCGCGCAGAACAATTTCATGCCCGCCCCGGTGCCGGTCGATTCGACGATCGCGCTCATCCCCTGATTGGCGCGCTGGAATTGCTCCGCGACCGCTGTCGTGAACGGATACACGGTGGAAGAGCCGACGATCTGGAGCTGCTGGCCGGCACCGCTGCCGCCCGATTGTCCGCCGCCGCCGCAGCCCGCGAGTGCCAGCGCCGCCAGCGACGCCGCGATAAACCGCTTGTTCAATTGAGCCTCCCAAACATGTCCCGCAATCGGGACCTGCAGCCTGACTAGGCCGGTTTAGAGAGTCTCCTGTGACACTCGCATGACACTTTCATGACACGACTTGGCCGTCCGCCGGAGGCCGTGGCAGCAGCACGTGGACGGAGGTTCCCTCGCCTAGCGTGCTGCGGATGTCGAGCCGCCCGCGATGGCGCCAGACGATGTGCTTGACGATGGCGAGGCCGAGCCCGGTTCCGCCCTGCGCCCGGCTGCGGCTGGCATTGACCCGGTAGAAGCGCTCGGTGAGACGCGGCAGGAAGGCCGGGTCGATGCCCTCGCCGCGGTCGGTGACGATCATTCGCACCATCTCCCGCGCATCCTCGAACGTCACCGTGATCGGCGTCCCGGCGCTGCCATATTTGACCGCGTTGACGACGAGGTTGCGGATTAACTGGAGCAATTGGCCGTGATCGCCGGCGACGATGGTGCCGTGGCTGCGATTCGCGATCTCCAGAACATTGCCATGCTCGGCGAGCAGCGCACCGCAGCCGGAGCGGACTTCTTCGACCAAAGGGATGAGGTCGAGGGGTTCCGTCGGCGGACGGAAACGCTCTGCCTCAATTCGGGACAATGACATCAGATCGTCAATCAGCGTCTGCATACGCTTGCCCTCGGCATCCATGATGCCGAGGAACCGTTCGCGCAGCTCCGCATCGCCGCCCGCGCTCTCGTCGCGCAGGGTCTCGATGAAGCCGAGCACGGTGGCCAGAGGAGTTCGAAGCTCGTGGCTTGCATTGGCGACGAAATCGACCCGCATCTTCTCGGCCGCGACTGCCTCGCTGCGGTCGGCGAGCCGCACCAGGCGCAGGCCGCTGGGCAGGGCCGCGATCGTCATCAGCCAGCGACGGTCGGCTTCACCGAGCCCGGTCACCTCGATCTGCTCGACGGTTTCGCCCTGGTGGGCGGCGAGGCGCTCGAGCACCGCCGGATGGCGGACGGCGAGGCGGACGTCCTGGCCTTCGACCGATTCGCCGAACAGGATCCGCGCCGCCGGATTGGCCACCAGCACTCGCCCGCTCTGCAGCAGGATCATCGGCTCCGGCAGCGGCTGGACGATCTCGCGGGCGAGCCGCTCGACATCCTCGGCGCCCGCCTCGGGCGCCCGGATCGGTTCCGGGAAGAAATAGGCGTTCCAGCAGATCAGCACCGCCACAGCGCCGCCGAGCAGGCCGAGCAACGCCCCCCAGACGGGGGCGTCGACGCTCTGCGCCGCGATGAGGACGAGCGCGACGATGGCGGCGGCGGAGAGGAAACGAACGGGAAGGCGCATCGCGTTCCTCCTAGCGCGACATGCCGCAACGCACAAAGTGCGCGAACCGTCACATAAGTGTCATCGCTTCGCCTTCTAACCGCAACCATACCGACTTACCGCTTTCGCAAAGCCCTGCAGAACAGGAGACGCGCATGTTCAGGAAGACTCTCGTCGCGGGCCTCCTCGCCACCGTGACCGCCGCACCCGCCTCTGCGCAGGGCATTGGCGGCATCGAAGCGGAGCTTGCCGCGATGCGGGCGAAGATCGAACAGCTCGAAGCGGAAGTGACCGCGCTGAAGGCCGCCCAGGCGGCGACGCCGGCGGCCGCGCCTCCGGCGACTGCACAGGCGCAGGCTGCGCCGGTTGCTACGCCCAAGGACGCGCCGGAAAGTCCGGTCTGGCGCGGCGCGCCGCAATTCGTCGGCAAGGACGGCTTCAGCTTCAAGCCGCGGGGTTTCGTCCAGTTCGACGCCGGCACCGTCTCGACGCCAGGTCCGGAGCGCGAGGGCATCGTCGGCGGCCTCAACTACAACAATCTGGGCTGGAACAGCCGGTCCCGCCGGATCGTCTTCGGCGCCCAGGGCACGCTTCCCGGCGGCTTCGCCTACAATGCCGAGTTCAATTTCACCCAGGGGCAGGTCGATTACGAGGACATCATCATCACCTATCAGCGACCCAGATCGCCGTGGCTGGTGACGATCGGCAATTTCTTTCCCTTGTCCGGGCTCGATTCGGTGACGAGCTCGCGAGTCACCACCATGCTGGAGCGAAGCGCCAATACCGAGACGTTCGGTCTCAATCGCCGGCTCGGGGTCAGCCTCGCCTACGCCGATCCAAAGAACGATTCCTACATGATCGCGGCCGGTATCTTCGGGCAGGAGATCAACAACACCAACGCCGCCCGCACCGGCTGGCAGGCGAGCGCCCGCGCCTTGTGGTCACCCAAGCTCGGCGACGACACCCGCCTCCACCTCGGCGCGAACTTCCAGCACCGCGTCGCCCAGCAGGATGCGCAGAACGTGCAATATCGCGTTCGGCCGATGACCCAGCTGACCGATCAGCGCTTCATCGACACGGCGGCGATCGCGGCCGACGGCGATGACATCTTCGGTGTCGAGCTCGCCGCGATCCACGGCCCCTTGCACGCGGTCGCCGAGGCACAGCGTGTCTGGGTGCGCGGCTTCCGCCCGGGCCATGCGTTCGGCCCCAACGACGGCGCCGGTAACGGCCTTTTCTACTCGGCCGATCCGGTGTTCGGATCGGCTTATGGCGAGATCGGCTTTTATCTCACCGGCGAGAGCCGCGGCTATCGCGGCGGCCGCTGGGACCGGGTCAAGGTCAGGCGGCCGTTCGACAAGGGCGGCTGGGGCGCGCTCCAGGCCAATGCGCGGATCGAATATGTCGATCTCACCGATCGCGTCGCCGGCACCTCCCTGCTGGCGCCCGATTTCATCAATGGCGGTCGGCAGCTCGGCTATGCGGCGAGCCTGATCTGGAACCCCACCGACTATCTGCGGTTCATGGCGCAATATACCCACCTCAGCATCGAAGGCGGTCCGCGGGCGGCGACGGTCGTCGCCGGGTCCGCCGAGCCGCTCGACGAGCGCGGCTACGATGTCGACACGTTCGGCCTGCGCGCGCAGGTGGAATTCTGACCCGAAGGAGGCATGCGATGCCCGAGGAAGAGAAGCTGCCGCTCCACGATGAAGCGAAAGCGCGCGCCAAATGGCGGGGCGGCGAGACGATCCTCGACAAGGGCGACGCGGCGGAATTGCCGGCCAGCGAGGTCGACGCCGCCGCGCAAGGCGACGGTGCTTCGCCCGACGCGCCGCGCGTCGATCTCCGCCCGCCCGATTGATCGCGCTCGCGAAGATTTCACCTCGACCATCGCCCGCGCGCTCTGCAACGCTCCCGTTCCGGCACATTCCGTGCCTTGGACCTTCGGCTTTGTTGGACGAGACCCTTGCCCGCACAATCATCGCAGACCATCTCGGCGTCGCGCCGGCGATGGTCGTCGACGCGGCCGCGCTTGCGGATCTCGGTGCCGATCCGCTCGACGTGCTGGCGCTCGTCCTAAGATTGGAAAGAGCGTTCGGCGTGCGCATCAGCGATGAGCAGGTCGAAGGCTGCCGCACCGTCGCACAGGTCCTGCAGAGTCTCAGGCTGTCCCTGAACTGCAAGATCGAGATGCTAGGTGCGGGCGTTCCGGCCGGAGCCCGTCTCTAGTGCGGGCTGGAAGAAGAATTCTGGAGTAGCATGCTTTTCGAAAACGATAACGGAGCCGAGACCGCTCTTCGCGAGGGAATCGCCCGCAAACGCTGCGTCTCAGCAGTGTACAACAAGCGCACTGTGATCGTCGCGCCCCATCAGATGTTCGAGCGTCACGGCGATCTTTTCGTCCGCGGCGTGACCGTCGAGATCGATGGCCAGAAGCCGCGCGAGGCGAAGATGGGCACGTTCAAGCTGGCGGGCCTCAAGGACGTCGAGATCACCCGCAAATTGTTCAGGCCGCAGGCGGATCTGCTTGCTGCCGCGGAGCCGCACGCCGCCGACAATGTTTTGACGGCGGTGAGCTGAACAGGATCCGGCACCGATCGGCTCCGCGGGCGTACTGACGAGTATATCGATGAGAAGGTGAACGGGCATAGAGCGGAGACGGTCTCGATCGGTGGCAGCCGGCACGGCATTTGACGAGCTCTGGGGCGCAAGCGGCGGCGACGCCGTGCGCCCCGGCTTCGAACCGCTCGGCGACTGGCTGCGGGAGACCAGCGCCGCCGAGCTCGACCGGCGCCAGCATGCCGCCGAAGCCGCCTTCCGCAGCCTCGGCATCACCTTCAACGTCTATGGCGAGGAGGATGCGGCAGAGCGCATCATCCCGTTCGACATCATTCCGCGCATCCTGTCGGCGGGCGAGTGGGCGCGGCTGTCGGCCGGGCTCGAACAACGAGTCCAGGCGATCAACGCCTTCGTCGACGACGTCTACGGCGCCCGCAGGATCCTCGCCGACGGCATCGTCCCGGCCGATATCGTGCTCGGCAACGAGCAATTCTGCGTCCCGGTCGCGGGCGCGCGGCCGCCGCACGGCATCTATGCGCACATCTGCGGGATCGATCTGGTCCGCACCGGGCCGGACGAATTCTTCGTGCTGGAGGACAATGCCCGAACCCCGTCGGGCGTCTCCTACATGATCGAGAATCGGGAGGCGATGCTGCGCCTCTGCCCCGAGCTCTTCGAGCGGCTGCCGGTGCGCCCGGTCGATACCTATCCCGAATTGCTCCGCGACACCCTTCAGTCGGTCGCGCCCGAGGGCGCCGTCGAGCCGCGCTGCGTGCTGCTGACGCCGGGCCACTACAATTCGGCCTTTTACGAGCACAGCTTCCTCGCCAACAACATGGGCATCGAGCTGGTCGAGGGCCGCGATCTGGAGGTCGACGACGACATCGTCTGGATGCGCACGATCGACGGACGGGTGCGGGTCGACGTCATCTACCGGCGGATCGACGACGCCTTCATCGATCCTCTGCTGTTCCGGCCCGATTCGATGCTCGGGGTCGCGGGGCTGATGGCCGCCTACCTCGCCGGCAACGTCACCCTCGTGAATGCGCCGGGCACCGGCATCGCCGACGACAAGGCGATCTACAGCTACATGCCGGAGATCGTTCGTTACTATACCGGCGAAGCGCCGAAGCTCCCCAACGTCGAGACCTGGCGGTGCCGCGAGCCGGCCTCGCTCCAATATACGCTCGATCATCTGGAAGAGCTGGTGGTGAAGCTGGTCGACGGCTCCGGCGGCTACGGCATGCTGGTCGGGCCGACCGCGTCGCGCGCCGAGATCGAGGCGTTCCGGGCCGCCCTGATCGCGCAGCCGCAGCGCTACATCGCCCAGCCGACCCTCGCTCTGTCGACGATCCCGACCATCACCGATCGCGGCATCGCGCCGCGCCATGTCGATTTCCGACCCTTCGTCCTCACCGGCTCGTCCGGAGTCACCACAGTTCCCGGCGGCCTTACCCGGGTCGCGCTGCGCGAGGGATCGCTGGTCGTCAATTCCAGCCAGGGCGGCGGCACCAAGGACAGTTTCGTCCTCGACGGCGAGCGTGCGCCGAACGCCGCGGGAGGGGTCTGATGCTCTCCCGGACCGCTTCGAACCTGTACTGGATCGGCCGCTACATGGAGCGCGCCGAGTTCACCACGCGGCTCATAGAGGCGACGATCCGGCTCGATTCGCTGCTCGCCCAGCCAAAGGTGGAGGAAGCCTGGAAGAGCGCACTCGCCGTCGTCGGCGCCGCGCCCGATGCGGCCAGCGAAGCGCTCGGTGCGTTCGGCGGCCGCCGCTTCCTGGCGCTCAGCCTCGACAATCCGAGCTCGGTCAAATCCTGCCTGTCCGCCGCCCGCGACAATGCTCGCGCCGCCCGCAACGTCCTCACTCAGGAGATCTGGGAGGCGATCAACCGCGCTTGGCTGCTGATCCGCGATCGCGCGAGCCCGGGCGGCACCCAGTCGACCCTCAACATGGTCGAGGAGCTGAAGGCGGAAGCGCGCGGCTTCGAAGGCGCGCTCGCCCGCATGCTCCGCAACGAAGCCTATTGGTTCCTGCGCCTGGGATCGCTGATCGAGCGGGGCGACAACACCGCGCGCCTGCTCGACGTCAAATACTATCTGCTGCTGCCCGATGGCGAGCAGGTCGGCGGCCTGCGCGACCGCGACCAGTGGATGACCCTGCTCCACGTGGTTTCGGGACGCACCGCCTATCGCACCATCTACCGCCAGGCGCTGCAGCCATGGCTGATCGCCGATCTGCTGATCTTCCGCAA
The DNA here is from genome assembly GCF_004135585.1 of Sphingosinicella sp. BN140058. NCBI lineage: Bacteria > Pseudomonadati > Pseudomonadota > Alphaproteobacteria > Sphingomonadales > Sphingosinicellaceae > Sphingosinicella > Sphingosinicella sp. BN140058. The sequence continues at coordinate 2,761,798 of NZ_CP035501.1, forward strand.
GGAACTGCCGCGTTCGCTGGCGGCCGCGGCGAGCGAAACGGTGGCGATGCTCGCGCAGTTCGGCGACATGTCGGGCCTGCAGGGCGAAGCGGATCGGCTCGCCCGCCGTCGCCTCACCCGGCTCGAGGACGGCAGCATCGAGAATCTGCTGGCGTACGGGCTGCACGAATCCCTGAATGGATTCATGCGCGAAAATGCCGCGATCGATGCCGCGATCGCCAACCAGTTCCGGTTCGCCTGATGCGCCTGTCCGTGAACCATATCACCCGCTATCGTTATTCGGAGCCGACACGGCGGATCATCCAGTTGCTCCGCGTCACCCCGTCGAGCTTTCAGGGCCAGACGGTGCTCAGCTGGCGGATCGACGTCGATTGCGACGCCCGCCTTCGCGAGGGCCGCGACGGGTTCGGCAACGTCACCCACATGCTCTACGTCGATCAGCCGGTGCAGGCGCTGACCCTGTCGGTTTCCGGACGGGTGCTGACCGAGGACAATGCCGGCATCGTCCGTGCCGTGCCCGGCGATCTGCCGCACCAGGTCTTCCTGCGGGAAACGCCGCTGACCGCCGCCGGCGAGGCGCTCGACTGGCTGGCGATGGACATCGCCGACGAGGGCGGCGCCCGGCTCGACACCCTGCACGGCCTCAACCGCCGCATCTACGAACGGATGCGGTTCGACGTCGATGCGACCGGAGTCGGCACCAGCGCCGAGGACGCCTTCGGTGCCGGCCACGGCGTCTGCCAGGATTTCGCCCACATCTTCATCGCCGTGGCGCGCCGGCTCCGCATACCCGCCCGCTACATTTCAGGCCATCTGTTCCGGCGCGACGGCGCCCACCGGCAGCCTGCCGCCCACGCCTGGGTCGAAGCCTTCGTCGACGATCTCGGCTGGGTTGCCTTCGATCCGACCAACGGCATCAGCACCGACGATGCCTATCTTCGCGTCGCCTGCGGCTTCGACTATCGCGAAGCTGCGCCGATCGTCGGCGCCCGCTCCGGCGGCGGCATCGAGGAACTTGCGGTCGAGGTCGCCGTCCATCAGGCGCGATCCCAGTCGCAATGGCAGGTACAGAGTTGAGATGACCTATTGCCTGGGCATGCTGCTGGACGAGGGGCTGGTGATGATCGCCGACACCCGGACCAATGCCGGCGTCGACAATTTCTCCTCCTATCGCAAGCTCCACTGCCTGATCGACGAACCCGAACGGCAGTTGTTCGTCGCCGCTGCCGGCAACCTCTCGATCACCCAGACGGTGATCAGCCTGATCCGCGAAGGGCTGCCGGCCGACGAGGAGGAAGGGCGGATTGCCCGCACCCTCGGCGGCGCGGCCAGCATGTTCCGCGCCGCGCAGCTCGTCGGCGACGCGCTGCAGATCGCCAACCGCACCGTCGGCGAGGCGCTCAATTCTTTGAAGATCGCCGGCGGCGCCAGCCTGCTGCTCGGCGGCCGCATCGGCTCCGGCCCGCCGTCTTTGTTCCTCGTCTACGAGGCCGGGAATTTCATCGAGTGCAAGAGCGAGCTTCCCTTCTTCCAGATCGGAGAGACCAAATATGGCCGCCCGATTCTCGATCGCGTGATCCGGGGCCACACCCCGATTGCGGAGGCGGTGAAGATCGGCTTCCTCTCCTTCGACAGTTCGATGCGCTCCAATCTGGCGGTGGCGCGCCCGCTCGATCTGATGGTGATGCGCGCGGACCCCTCGTCGCCGATCCAGACCCGCCGGATCGAAAGCAACGATGCCTATTTCAACGATCTCTCCGCCCGCTGGTCCGACCTCCTCCACGACGCCACCCGCGCCATCCCGGACCCGCCGTTCCTGACGAGCTGAGGAGCGGCGATTGCCTGGATCGTCCCCGAGCTTGCTCGGGGAGGGGGACCGCCGCCGGAGGCGGTGGTGGAGGGGGTGTCGAGACCCACTCGGCGCTTTTTCGGAACAGGATCAATTGCATTTCATGACCCCTCCGCCATCCTCCCCGTCGCGGGGAGGAACCCGTAACTTTCACCCCGTCGGATGCCCGAGCTTCCGGCACGTGTCGGTCAGCCATCGTATCCGGGCATCGCTCGGCCCGTAGCGCTTGCGCAATTGCGAGACCTTCGCGCAATTCGCCCGGGTCTTGCGCCGGGATTCGGCCGCACTCTCCTTGTCGGCGCGGGCTTCCTCGCTCTGGGTGACGGCATCCTGCGACAGCGTGCCGGTGAGCTGGCCCATATCGAACACGCCCTGGGCTGCGGCCGGTGTCGCTCCCGTCAGCAGAAAAGCGGCAAGCAAGGCTGTCTTCATCAGGCTCCCCTTCCAACCTGGATCAACCCACGAGAGGCGGCTTGGTTGCGCCGTCGCAACCGTGCGAACCTCGGAACTTCGCGGCACACGCTGCGCTGACCGGCAGCAGAGGAGGGCCGCATGACCGACGATCCCGCAAACGGAAACACCCGCAGGCACGGCACTGGCAGCGCCGCGCGGTTCGCACCGATCCTGCTCGGCGCAGGCCTTGCCGGTGCTGCCGTCCTGCTGGCGGTGCGCGCCGCACGGCAGCACCCGGTCTCGCCCGACGAGGTCACCTATCCGCCGCGCGATCAGCCAAAGCAGGTCGCCGAAGGCATCTGGATCGTCGACAGCGGTCCGATCGTCGTCGCTTGTCTCTCGCTGCCGGTCCGGATGACGATCATCCGTCTCGGCGATGGCGATCTCCTCCTCCATTCGCCAGTCCGGTTCTCGCCGGATCTCGCCCGCCGGATCGAGGCGCTCGGCACGATCCGCCACCTGATCGCGCCCAATGTCGCCCACTGGACCTTTCTCAGCGACTGGCAGCGCGCCTTTCCCGACGCGACGGTCTGGGCCGTGCCGGGTCTTCGCGACCGAAAGGAGGTGCGGGAGTCCGGTCTGGTCGTCGATCGGGATCTCGGCCCGGCGCCGCCGGACGCCTGGCAGGGCGAGATCGATCAGGGGATCGTCGCCGGGGCGGGCGGCTTCCGCGAAGCCTGGTTCTTCCACCGCGCCTCGTCCACGCTCGTCCTCGTCGATCTGATCGAGAACGTCGAGCCTGCCAAATTGCCGCCGCTGACGCGCTGGGCGATGCGCCTGACCGGCGCCACCCGCGACAGCACCGCCTTCCACGTCCGCAGCCTGTTGCTCCTCGAGCGCAAGGCCGCACGTCAGGCGGTCGCGGCGATGGTCGCGACCGCGCCGTCCCGCGTGATCTTCGCCCACGGCCGCTTTTTCGCCGACGACGGCGCCGCCCGCCTCAGCCGCGCCTTCGCCTGGCTGGTGGACGACTGAAAGCCTGATCGAAGCGCATTCGAACCCACTTGATCTTCGGTGCATGAGACGTATTCTATAACTAGAATATGCAGCACCTCACCCCCTCCGAAGCCGCGATCCTCGGCCTGCTCGCCGAGCGCCCTCTGCACGGCTACGAGCTCGACGAGGTGATCGAGGCGCGCGGGGTGCGGGCGTGGACGGAGATCGGCTTCTCCTCCATCTATTTCCTGCTCGGCAAGCTCGAGAAGAAGGGGCTGATCCGCCAGGATCCGGTGCCGGCTTCCGCCAAGGGCCGAAAGCCCTACGCAATCACGGCGGCGGGTCGGGAGAGCCTCGCCGCTACGTGCCTGAAGCTGCTTGCAGAGCCCGCCGGAGCGCCGCCGCCCGTGCTTGTCGGCCTCGCGAACTGGCCGGCGCTCGATCCGGCCGCGGCCCTCGCCGCGCTCGCCGAGCGCCGGCAGGCCTTGCGCGATCGGCAGCGCGGATTGCGCGCGCGGCATGACTCGCAGCAGCCGCTGCCGCCCTTCGTCGATGCCCTGTTCGCTTACGGTCTCGGCCAGGCCAAGGCGGAGCTCGCATGGCTCGACACGATCGTTGCAAAATTGGGAGGGGACGATGGACAAGCTGGATCTGAAAAAAACTAGGAAGACTTTGTTCACCGCCCCGGCCGGCCGCTTCGTCGAGATCGAGGTGCCGCCGCTCATATATCTGATGGCGGACGGTCACGGCGATCCGAACACCGGCGCGGCCTACCGGATCGCGGTCGAGAGCCTCTATTCGGCCGCCTACGCGCTCAAGTTCATGGCCAAGGCGGAGGGGCGGGATTTCGTCGTCGCCCCGCTCGAGGGCCTGTGGTGGGCCGCCGATCCGGAAAGCTTCACCGCCCGCCGCAAGCACGAATGGGACTGGACGATGATGATCATGGTCCCCGATTTCGTCGACCAGGACGCATTTGGTCGCGCCCGGGCCAAGGCCGCCGCCAAGCGCGCTGACCTGTCGCCCAGCCTCCGCCTCGAGACCTTGCACGAGGGGCTGTGTCTCCAGGCGCTCCATGTCGGCAGCTATGATGACGAGGGGCCTCTGCTCGCCGCCCTCCACGACGAGATCATGCCGGCCGGGGGCTATGCCTTCGCCGGTCGCCACCACGAAATCTATCTCGGCGATCCGCGCAAGCTGCCGCCGGAAAGGCTCCGGACCATCCTTCGCCAGCCCGTCCGGCGCGGCTGACTCCCCCTATCATCACGGCGTTCTTCCGGCGCGCCGGCCGTGGACAACGCGAACCCGCCGCCGGCGAATGATCTGCAGCAATGTGTGCCGGAAGAGGGCAAGTCCATGAGAAGTAAGGGGATATACTGCGGTTAATAGGTACTATTACGAAAATGACGACGCGCGTGGTTAACGGTTAGAAAGGGTCATCCGAGGGGGATGGCGTATCATGTACATCACGGCCACTGGCGTCGAACTGCGCTTGTCTACGAAACCGGTGAACTGGGTTCCTGCCGAAGGCGCGACCAACGTCCGCAACGGCACCGGCCGCGCCGATGCCTTTCAGGGGATTGCCGGGACGATCCTGGTCGGCGGCCTCGGCGACGACACCTATCATATGTGGGCGAGCACGGCCAATGCGGTGGAATCCGGCGGCCAAGGCATCGACACCGTCTACGCTTATTATTGGGGCAGCGCCGGCCTCGGCGGCAATGTCGAGAATCTTGTGGTGAGCTCGCCGGGAATCACCGCCGCGTCGGGCAATGCGCTCGACAACATCATCGTCGCCGGCGCCGCGGGCGCGACGATCAATGGCCTGTCCGGCAACGACGTCCTCGTCGGCGGCAGCGGCAGCGACATCTTCGTGGTCACCACCGGCAACGGCTCCGACGCAATCTACAATTTCCGCCCCGGCTACGACGTCGTCCGGCTCGGCGGCTACGGCATCACCGGCTTCGATCAGATCGTCGCGCGCGCCCAGCAGGTCGGCAGCGATCTCAAGATCGGCCTCACCGACGGCCAGAGCCTGGTGCTTCGCGACATTCGGCTCGAATGGCTCGATCCGGCCGATTTCGGCTTCAAGCTTCCCAAGAGCGCGGTGCCCGGCGGCTTCGATCAGATGCACGGACCCGATCGCGGCTACAACGCCCATGGCTGGTACGTGATGACCAATGCCTGGAATCCGGGCAGCCTGAAATACGGCACCGATTTCAGCATCGACACCATCTACAGCCGCAACGACATGACCAAGGGCGCGACCTTCAACTGGTCCTTCCCCTACACCACCGAGATGACCGCGCCGATCCGCGCTTATCCCAACGTGATGTTCGGCATCGGCCCGCACGGCGAGCAGCTCAACCCGACCGACACCAGCCACGTCTTCCCGGCGCGGGTCGGAGATCTCGCCTCGCTCAAGGCGACGTTCGACATCACCGCCAAGGGCAATGTCGGCGGCTTCAACGTCGCCTACGACATCTGGTTCACCACCAAGCCGGACGGCAACGAGCCGACCGTCACCAACGAACTGATGATCTGGCTGCACAAGGGCGACGTGAAGCCTTTCGGCGAGGTGATCGGCACCTATTCGGACGGGGCCTTCACCGGCACCATCTACCGCGACGGCCATTACACCGCGATCATCGCCGACAAGGACGTGCTCACCGGCACCATCGACATCACGAAGATGGTCGATCACCTCCAGGCGCTCGGTTACTATTCGGACGACGAATATCTGGCGGCGATCAGCCTCGGCTCCGAAGTGATTTCGGGCAACGGCTCGATCCGGATCAACGATTTCGATCTGAACGTCGTCACCAGCACGCCCACCGGCCTGGTGCAGACCCTGGTCACCGGCGCCGGATCCACGATCTCGGCGGTGGCGGCCGCCGCCGTCGAGACCGTCGTCGACGCCGGCAGCGACATCCTGCACACAGCGGCGGGCGTGGAGGACAGCCTGTTCTTCGGCGAGGCCGATCAGGCCGCAACGACGACCGCCGGCCATTGGTTCGCGGACTCCGCCGACGCTGGGAATTCCCTGGCAGCGGCCGCCGGACCGATCGAAATGCTGAGCGTGTCGGATTTCCTGTTCTGACGCGGGAGCGGGGGCATCGCTCCCGCCGATCAGCCCACGGCGTGAAGTCCGATCCCGATCCAGCGACAGGGCCTCACCGACGCTGCGGGCACAGGGGCCCCAGACGGGCAGCTCTCGCTCACACGATCGCTTCGATGAGGCCCAGCGCCTCGGCCTCGGCGGCCTCGATATACCAGTTGCTCGGTGCCCGCTCGAGCACCTCCTCCAGCGTCACCATCGATCCTGCCACCAGATTCTGGAAGCCCTCGTTCTGGATCTCGATCGAGGCGCGGATCTCGTTCAGGGTGGCCTCCAGGCTGGCGATGCAGGTGGTCAGCGGCCCTTCGACGTTGAGGGTGGTGTTCATCTTGCGCTCGTGGATCATAAGCCTGGTGCCGCGGGTGAGGTACCGATTCTCGCGCGCGAAGAAGCTCATGAAGGTCGTTCCGGCCGAATAGATCGCCGCCTTGCCAAGAAATACGAAGCGCCGCCCGGGCTCCACCGCGCTGTGGAAGCGCACGTCCTCGCCCATCATCCGCGCAACCTCTGGATCGCCGCCGAGCGTCGACAATTCGATCACGATCAACCCCTCCGCGGGCGCCCCGGCGAGCTGGGTGCGGAAGGCCTCGTACATGGCATAGTCGACCGTTCCCGCGAGCAGGACGGCAGGGTTCCGGAAATCGGAGGGCGTGAGGCGCGGCGCTGGCAAGGAAAAGCTCCCAATGCTTACGCCCCCGTAACGCCGCTCCGAGGGAGGCGTTCCGGTCAAGACTTCGCAAGGATGCGCGGTTCATTCTTATCAAGCTGGGGCGCCGCGCCGCGGGTTCGATCGACGGGCGCCTGTCGCACCACCACCGTCGCTCTACAGACCTCGTGGTGGCTGCTACAGAGCGCCGACCCGCGACCGGCGGACTGCGCTTGCGCAGCCGCCTGACACCGTCGTCGGAAGGGGGAAAGCACCATGTTCCTGTTGATCGCCTGGATGACCCTCGCCGAGCCCGCAGCCGCTCCGTTTCCTGAGCGCACCCCCGCTCTGATCGAGGATTGCCTTGCGAATGCCCTTGAAACGGACGGGGTCAGCGAAACCGACGACAGCCACAAATATCTGTGCGTCGGCGAGCCGGCCGAACGCTTCTGGTCTTTCCTGGAGCGCGCCGGGATCGAGCCCTGGGAACAGGATGCCGGCGACGAAGGCGTCTGGCTCAGCCGCGATTTCCCGCTCGGCGCCTGCTTCAAGCGCACCCGCATGGCCGACGGCACGGGCGCCAAGGACGGGCTCTCCTGCTCGATCTGGATCCCGAGGCGCGTGGCGCCGACGTCCGGGGACCACAGCGCAGCAGAACACTGAGCCGTTCCGCCGCAGCCGCCGACCAGCCCTCCGGCGACTGATCGTGCAACAGGTGGAGATCGAAAGGCTTGCCGTCACTTCGCCGATCGGCGCGCGCAGCCGGCCTTCCCACCTCCCTCAACCGCTGAAACCAGGATCGATACGATGTCCAATCCCGTCAAACTGATCGCGGTGCTCACCGCCCGCCCCGGCCAGGCCGAAGCGCTCCGTGCCCTGCTCGACTCCATGCTCGCCCCGAGCCGCGCCGAGCCCGGCAATCGGCGCTACGATCTCTGGCAGGACCAAGCCGAGCCGGGCCGCTTCGTCCTCGACGAACTCTACGCCGACGCCGACGCCGTCGCCGCCCACCGCGCCACGCCGCACTTCCAGGCCTATCTGGCAGCGATCGGCACGCTGGCGGAGCGCACCGTCTTCACGCTCGATCCTGCCGCCGTGGCGTGAGGCGAAACCTTCAAATCGGGGACACCAACCTGATTAGCGCCATCGCCCACGCCGCCATTCCGGGTTGCGACGGCCGCCAGATCAGTCCTCGATGATCGTGTCGCGGCCCTCTTCCTTCAGACGGGCGAGACCGGCCTTCATCGCCTCGACCTGCTCCGCAGAGTGGCCGACCCAATGCTCGACCTCGCCGGTGATCCGCAGCGGCGCCGCCGAGCGGTAGGAGGCGGTCATGTTGCCGGGAAACTTCTTGTCGGTGAGATTGGGGTCGTCCTCGAACGGGCCGGTGGGTTCGACGAGGAAGATGCGGCCGCGGCCCTCGCCCCTCGCAAGTTCCGCACCCCATGTCGCCGCATCGAGCTGCGCCGAGAAATAGACGTGCTTGAGCCCGCGCTCGACGAAATTGCTGCCGAAACCCGGGACGATCAGGTCGCCGACGCCGAGCTCGGCCTTGGTCCCGTGGTAGAAGCGGGTCCCCGGTGGAACGTCTTTCGCGTACATGGCGTCTCCTCAGGCGACTTTTTGGAATGCCACCCGGGAATATCTGCTTGTGCTCCCGGGCGCCAAGTCTTCATGGTTCAACGCTGAGGCGGGCGCGGACCAGCATCCACCGCCACGCCGCACGTTCGCGACGCGCTGCGAAGGCAAGACCTTCTCATCCCGTTCGACTAACGGCCGAAAAGCTCTGCAATCACCAAGAGGGTTAGTAAGGCGATTATCCATGTGAGCCGAGGGTCGCGGTCCGGCGCCGGCCTCGATAGATGCTCAGCAGGAGCGTCCGGCTTGACCTCATCGCCGCCGTATTGCGGCTCGTCATCAGCCTGCATTCGCGCGAGTTCGGCTTCACGTTCCTCATCTTCCGTTCGCAGCGGACCAACCAGCACATTGAGGTGATAGCCCGTGATCGGGGTCGTCGCGTCATGTCTGAGATAGAAGTCCTGTGAATACCAGTCGCGGTCGAAGTCATGGGCGATGGCAGGCTTGTAGAGCGGCAGTTCAAGGGAGAGTTTGAGGCGAGCGCCGGGGTGCTTGAGGCAGCCGACGATGTACTCCAATCGTTTCGCCGGGATTGCGAGCGTGCCGGTGAGCGCCTCGTCATCGCTTTCGTCGGGATCAGCTCGTTCCTTCGGCGGCAGATGGCGGACGTAGCCGCCGCTGTTGCCGTCGGAACTCGGGCGAACGACTAGCTCGAAGTCAGCCTTTATCGGCGCACTGCCTTCCGCCCGAATGGTGTGGAGGCGGCGCCGGTCATTCTTCAGCTTGAGGCGAAGCGTCGCCGCTGGCGGCTGATCTGTGACCGGCAGCCAACGGCCCTCACTCAGCTCTCCCACAGGTGCGGATGTTTCCTCGATGATGAGCCACTGCCCGACCGCATAACGGATGCTGATCTCATGAGCCGACATTCGACCGGCGGCGCTGTCCGGGTCATCTTCTGGAAGGAAAACGCCTTCCTCGGTTTCGATGTATCGCCCCTCGTGCATCGTCTGCTCCCCCTCTTTCAAAGAAAGCTAGAACTCGCCGGCGCTCTGGGAAAGAGGGGCAGCTCATGCGCGTGGCGGTCCTGGATGTGCCCTCTTCACCTTTCCAGCTCCAAGAACTGCCAGTCCGCTCCCGCCCCAAGTTCCGGGGGCATGATACGCAATTCCACCCGCTGATCGAACATCGACCGGGTGCACAGGCGGGCTCACGTCGCCCACCGTCTCTGTGTTCGCGATCAGCCGAAGCGCGCGCGAGCTAACGATCATCTCGCCGGAACTGGCGTTCCATCCCGGGCCAATGGCAAGCGGTGATCGGCACGATGCCGACCCGAACCCCAGCCCCTCCATCGGCGACGCGCCGGAAAGCCTTGCCCCCGGCTCACGCCTTGCATAGCCTCGAACCCAAAGGGGGAAGACCATGCGCGCATGTCTGCTGACGATCACCCTGTTGGCCGCCGGCCAGGCGCTCGCCGCGCCGGTCCCGACCCCGATCTCGGAGCTCACGGATCCGGCAAGTCTCACCTCGCCGGTGAACATGGCGGCCAAGCCGGTCCCGCTCGCCGATCTCGCGGCGGTGCGCGGCTCCGCCGGTGCGGCCTGGGCCGCCGACGGTTCCCTGGTGGTCGCACCGAACCTGACGGGCCGCTACAATCTCTGGCGGGTCGATCGCGGCGGCAATTTCCCGGTTCAGCTGACGACGTCGGACGAGGCCCAGTCCCCGGAACTGGTCACACGCGACGGACTGGTGCTGTTCACCCAGGATCGCGGCGGGGATGAGCTGTACGATCTGTTCACCGTGCCGCTCACCGGCGGGGCGGTCGTCAACCTCACCAAATCGCCGGACGTGACCGAGACGCAGCCGCGCCTCACCCCGGACGAGACCACCATCGTCTTCGCGCGTCGGGCGAAGACCGGAACCTCGATCGATCTCGCGCTCCTCGATCGTGCGAGCGGCAAGGTGCGGGCCTTGACCGCCGAAAAGGATGCGTCGCGGATCTGGTCCTCGGCGGGCTTTGCCGATGCCGGTCGAACGCTCATCGCCAATCGGCAGGACATCGTCGGCAGCCGATCGACCATTTACGCCATCGATCTCGCCGGCGGGCAGGCGCGCGCTTTGACCCGCGAGGCGGCGGGTCTCGCGATCAGGGCCGAAGCGGTGAGCCCGGACGGACGCACCGTGGCGATCAGTTCCAACGAGAAAAGCGGCCAATATCGCGCCGGATTGATGGCGCTCAAGACGGCAAAGACGCGCTGGCTGCGCGACACGCCGTGGGAGCAGACGGCCGGCACCTTCTCTCCCGACGGGCGGCTGCTCACCGTCCAAACGAATGCGGACGGACGCTCCGATCTGTCGATCGTGGACGTTGAGAGTGGCATGGAGCGGCCGCTGCCCTTCCCGCCCGGGGTCAACACCACGCCCAATGCGGTGCAATCCTGGTCCGCCGACGGGCACTTGCTCGTGCTGCGGAACGGAAGCGACTCGCCCGGCGATTTCTGGTCGGTGGATCCGGGCACGGGCGCCGCCGAGCAGATGACCAGGCTGGCCACCGCAAGCCTCGATTCGAAAAACCTTCCGAAGAGCCGGCTCGTCGCCTTCCGAAGCAGCGACGGAACGCCGATCAGCGGCATCCTGACCATGCCGTTCAATCTGAAGCGGGACGGTTCCAACCCGGCGATCGTCATCCCGCATGGCGGGCCGACGAGCCAGGCGCAGGACAGCTTTTCAAGCCTGGCGACGATGTTCGCCAGCCGCGGCTATCTCGTCCTCCGTCCGAACTTCCGGGGTTCGACCGGCTACGGCAAGGCGTTCCAGGATGCCAATGTCAAGGATCTGGGCGGGGGCGACCTCGAGGATGTCGTCGCCGGCGCGAAGTTCCTCGCCGCCACCGGCTTCGTCGACCCCAAGCGCATCGGGATCACCGGGGGCAGCTATGGCGGGTTCATGACCCTGATGGCGCTGGGCAAGCGCCCCGACATCTTCGCCGCGGGCGTGAACCAGTACGGCATCATCAACTGGTTCTCGATGTGGGAGAATTCGGTCGGCGGCCTCCGCGAATATCAGCGTGCCCTGGTCGGAGACCCGGTCGCGGACAAGGCCGCCTACGAACGGCAGTCGCCCTTGACCTATGCGAAGCAGATCCGCGCGCCCTTGCTCAATCTGCAGGGGGAAAATGACGTCCGGGTTCCGCGCGGACAGACGGAGGAGGTCGTGAAGGCCGTCAAGGCCAATGGCGGCGTGGTCGAGGCGATCTATTATCCCGCCGAGGGGCACGGCTTTTCGAAAGCCGAAAACCAGCAGGATGCCCGCCGGCGGACGCTCGACTGGTTCGACCGATATCTGAAGGCTGCACGGTGAGGGGGAGCGGTGCTGTGCTTTGCATTGCCTCTTCAGAATAAGGGCCGACGCGCGCTCCACGGAATTGGGTTTATGGTGCCACGCCGCTCAATTTCTCCGGCGGCAAGCTGGAGGCAGCGAGAAGACTCGTGCGCGATGTGCGAGCAATGAGTGGAGTGGCATCGTAATTCCCCCAGTATTTCGAGAAGTTGCATATATCTTTAACGCCGGGGGACCGTAAGAAATGAGGCGATTGGGGGTGAGCGATGATCAATGGTGAGGCGGCGCGCCGGAAGGTAGCGACCGCGTTCGCCGAAGCAGTCGACGAACTGGTGCGCGACCGAATGGACGGTCTCGTTGAGGAACCGGACATCACGTCCCGCCTGGGGCAGCGTCTCGAGGATCGATTCGACGGGCAAATCCTCGCCGGCCACCGTGTGCGCGTCATCAGCGAGACTGTCACCTCACATGGCCGAGGCTCTCTTGAAAAGCCATTGGGCGCTGACCTTTATGTCGCCCTCTCCGTGGAGGACGCATGTGGTTTGACGACAACGAAGGGTGTTCTCATCCAGGCGAAGCGTCGCGACAGGCTCGACCCGGCCGGGCTCAGCAAGCAATGTCGCCGCATGATGCATGTCACTCGAAAGGGTTCCGTGGCGTGGATCTACACACGAACGGGCGTCGACGTGGTGCGGGCGACTGATACAACGAAGAAGGAATGGCCTGTGCTGAGTGCAAGTCAGTTCTTCGACGCCGTGCTGAAATGCACGCTTGGCGATTTGCGACGCGTACCAAACGGGTCGTTTGGGAACCGTCGCGCGCTGAAGGCCATGCTAGAGAAGATGGGCGCCGATAACGCCATCTGGCTGGAGCTCCAGGAACAATAGCATCTATCGCTAGCGCCGGTTTAGGCAAGGAGCCTGGCAGCTGCATAATGAAGCACTTAGCGCAGGAGAAAAGCCGATGAGGCAAGTCAACGCCGAGGGATCAGTACTCCTGGTCGGTTTAGGCCTCCTCATCGTCGTTGCCGAGCGTCTTGAGGGTCGTCAAGACTTCCTGTTCTGGTCAGGAGTCGTTTTCGCCGTCGTTGGCATCGCTGCCCTTTCACCATGGGGAGGTCGGTTGCGCTAGTCTGGCTCAATCCGTCGAGCCATACGAGGTACCGGCTGAGGGACCAAAGAGACTGCGTCCATGGTCTTTCTTCATTCACCGGCGCGTGTGCGAACCGACAGCTCAGCGCCAGTCTCGGACGCTCGACTCGCGGAAACTTGATCCCAAAAGCGGCCTTTCGTTCACACGGCTCGAACGACAAACCTGGTCGAAACCGACCCGTCAGGTTATGGTTGACGGCGCATGTGAACGGCTATTCATTCAAAATCCCCGCAGGAGCTGCCAAATTTCGTCAATGGTGATTTACGGCTCGGCCGCCGCCGGGCGCCTGAAGCATCCACGAAGGTCCTTCGACCTGATTCCGCGCGCAGCCCGCCACTTGGAAGACCGCCCCATCGCTCGCGACCAACAGCCGTCGACCGCCAGGCTCCCACCCGCTATCCTGCGGAGATGACAATCAAGGACCTGCGCTTGCCCGACCAATCGAGAGGCCCACGCCGATTTGCGCTGATCTCATGGACGACGACCCAGGTGGTTCAGCCGCCCCAGGTCGAGGGACGTCAAGAGAGCAGGATCGAGGACTACCTTAAGAAGGCGACCCTGCTTAAGCAGATTATGTCGAACAAGGCGCGGCGATACCGTGTTATCAACGCGGCGCAGAACATCGCCACAGTCGCCGTCTCGTCGCTCCTCCTCTTCATCGGGTTCTCGGGCCTCGACAAGATCACCCTTTATCTCTCTTGGTTCCATTCAGTCAGCCGCCAAGGGGCCGAGTTCACGTTCAACCTTCTGGTGTTCGCACTCTTCGTCGTCGGCGTGCTGCATCTTGTCTTCCGGTTCGCCGAGAAGCAGTCCTCCGCAGAGAAGGGCATTGCGGCCTTGGCCGCGCTGGCGAACGAGATCGAGGACACCATTACCTCGAAGGGCAACCTCGTGATCAGCGAGGGCCCGGCGAGGGTCGACCTCGTGCGCACGCGATATGAGGCGATAGCGGAGAACCTGCCGGCAAATTCGGACCGCGAGTTTCTACGCGCCAAGCGGGACCTCGCCACCAAGGAGAGCCGGAGGCCGACGATCACGATCAGTCCCCAGCAACTGTTCGACAGGAAGCAGCAGCAGCGGATCGTCTCGTCAATCGCGCTGGGGTCCCGCGCTATCGTGGACGCGCTGGTCGCACTTCGCAGCACCGACAAGGCGCTCTACCTCGGCGGCGGCATGATCCGCAACGCCGTGTGGGACCACCTGCACGGATACGGCTCACCAACGCCCGGCGACGACGTGGACGTGATCCACTTCGACTCGGCCGATACGGAGAAGCGGCACGACGAGGCCATCCGGGTGCGCCTCACTTCACTCGTCCCAAATGCGAGGTGGTCCGTGAAGAACCAAGCCCGCATGCACTCGGTCAACAGGGAGCCACCGTATTCCTCTATCGAGGACGCGATTTCAAGATGGCCGGAGACGGCCACCGCCTTCGTCGCGCGCCTGGACGAAACCGGGCGCATCGAGTTCGTCGCGCCATACGGCTTTGACGACCTGCTCCGGCTCCTGATCACCAACACGCCTCCCTTTGCAGCCAGAGTGGACGTGATCCGCAGGAGGGCCGAGGAAAAGCAATGGCAGCGTCTGTGGCCGCGGCTGCGCCTCCTGCTACCGAGCGACTGAGGCGAACGAGGCAAGGTCGCCGTTACGGTGCCACTCCACTCAATTCACCCGGCGGCAAGCTGGTGGCGGTGAGAAGACTCGTGCGCAACGTGAGAGCAAATGGGTGGAGTTGCACCGTATCGCAAATAAGTGGAGTCGCACGGCATTTCCCACCTTCTGCGCTGCGGTAGAACGACATCAACCCTCTTGGATGATTGCAACCACGCAAGTGCCTGATATTTCAAACTTGAGGAAGACAGATACGAATAGCCGATGCCAAAACGATCACGATCGCACGAACTCGAGGAACTGTCCGTCGCACGATTCAACGCGCTGCTGCCCGCGAAGTGGGTGTCGCGCGCTAAGCTGCCCGACTATGGCATCGATCGGGAGGTGGAGGTATTTGATGAGGAAGGCAACTCGACCGGCTTGACCTTCTTGGTGCAGCTACGGGCGACGGACAGCGCCGAGCTCGGGGACCGAGTCGTGCTTGAGACCGACGAGCTCGATTATTATCGCCAACTCGACCTTCCGGTGATCGTTGCGCGCTACAGCAGCCTTTACGACAGCTTCTTCTGGCAATGGGATATTACGATCCGCTCGCGGGTCCGGCCCAAGGAAGGCCAATCTAGCGTCACCTACCGATACAAGAAGACGGAGCTGTGGGGCGAGGCGACGCCAGCCGCGATCCGTCGGACGCTGGAGGTACGGCGTGCGCTCTCCTCCTATCCGCAAGGCGCGGCGGTGCCGGTGCGGCTCGATCTTTCGCGGCTTCCTCCGGAAATGCACTATGCGACCGAGCGGGTGCTGGGCCAAGCGATCGCCCATTGCGCTGGCGTGCTGACGCGTCCACGCGATACCCGGCTGGTCCAAGTGGATATCGTACCGGAAGTCGATTTCCTTGCCGTACGGATAGACACGATCGCCTCCGTGACCTTTGACCTGCCAAGTGCCGACGCCGGTCTCATCGCCAACTCGGCGCTGTAAGCGCTGGTCCGCTTGTTCCTGGAAGGAGGCTTGGTCCGACAGGCGGAGACGATTGCGCGAGCCATTGTTCAGCGCGGCGCTGCGCATCCAAGCGACGACCTCGCTCTCACTGCTTGCCAAGCGCTTGCCGGCGACCCCGCGGCGATGATCGAGCTTGCCATCCTCAACGGCTTCCACCGCCAGACCGTGTCTTATGGCGCGATTCTGTTCGAGATCAGCAGATCAGCGTGCGGCTTGCCGGTGAAGGATGCCGCCTGCGATCGGTTCTTCGCGGCCGCTCTCGAAGCCGCCGAGGAAAATGATTCGGCCAGCGTCTCGGCAGTCCATTATTCGATCGCCAACCATTACCGGCGCCCCGCGACCTATTTGCGTTCGCTGCGGCACTATAACCGAGCGCGACGGCTTCGACCCAGCTATTTGAAAACGGGCTATTTCCTGCGGGATTTGGGCGGCCTGCTCTACGAGGCGGGTCACCCGCGCTGTGCGGCGGGCGCATATGGCGCGGCACTTGGGTCGAGCAAGGATCCGATGCTTTCCTTTCTACTTGGCGACGCGCTTTTCCGCGCCGGCGCGCTCGACGCGGCGCAAGTTCAATTCGAAACGGTCGCCACGGAACATCCGGCGGGGGTTGTGGTCCAGGAGGCAACGCTCAAGCAGCATGTCTGCGCTTGGCTGCGCGACCTAGCGGGACGCGATCGGCTGCCGCTCGAGCGCCGGACGGCCTATGCGGCAATGCGCCCAGACGGCGCGGAGGTCGCCGAGCAGCTTCGCGCAGTCCTTCGGGAGATCGACGGCCTTAATCCGCTGGCGCATTTCAACCTTGGCATCCATTGCCGCGACGAGCGACGGCATTGCGATGCTATCCCGCACTTTCTGACATGCGCGTTCATGCAGCCGGGCGACCTGGAGGCCTGGTCCAATGCCGCGATCGGCGCATTCGCCCTTGGCGACGCGGAATCGCTGACCGAGATTCTTAGCGTCGCGATCGAGCATAACGGCGCTGACGCCTATGACCGGTTTCGCGTCGACATCGCTGCACAGGGTGCGAGTGCCGAGGCGCTGACTAAGCTCGACAGCGTGGCCGTCACGCTGATCGCCGAAGCCCAGGCTTCGCATCCGGGCGCGTTCACGATGCGGGTGCTTGACGGCGACCGCTACGAGGCTTTCACCATCATCGACCCGTGAGCGACGCCGACCCACTGAGTTGAACGGCGGGGTATATCCAGGCCGGCGACTAGTCCGGGCCGACGTGTTAGCCGTTTTTTTGCTGAGAAAACACACTTAGCCTGCTGCGTAGGTCGGCTCACACGCCGCATCATCGTCAGGGTTGCGCAATCTTCAAATAAAAGAGCAGGGACACAGTACCTGTTGGAGCCGTGCGGCCCTTGCGCGAAGGATCTGAGGCGCACCGAGTTCGCGGATCCGGAGAGATCGGTAAAGGAGACCTTGATACCCTTGGTGGACGTGAATTCGCCGACAGGCATGATCGTGATGAGCTTCGGTGTCCGTTCCATGCCGCAGCGATACGGGGATCGGAGCTCCGGGCGGTGCGTCCGTTTACGCGCAGGCTTCCTGTGCGACCTCTCGCTGTCATGCGGTCGCGCTGCCGCGTTGACAAGCCTTCGCTAGTCGGAGTTGCCACGAAGGATTAAACGAGTGGTCCGGGTTGCTCGAGCTTGCCCGTAAGAGGTCCTAACAGGCGCTAAGAGGCCGCTTTCGGCGTTTCGCGAAGATCCGGCAGCCAATTGCTCTCGCAAGCCTCAGAGCCAAGGATTGGCGGACGGACAATCGCCTTGTAGCTGGATATGTAGGCGCTCCTATGCTGCCGCTGGAGAAATTGATGACCGACGATGCTACGAAAGACGCGATCTTCGAGCGGATTGCCGCACTGAACATCGCTGAGCTTTGCTTCGATTGGCCGCTTTATCGGCGGATCATCACCGGGTTGGAGGGCTCCAGCTCTCTCGCGCGGCGGCTGCGAGATGACGGGATTGCCGTAGACGCATTCTGCATTCACTGCCGCAAGACTGGAACGTTCAGAAAGGCTTCGGCTCACACCCGGGTTGCCCCGATGATCACGCAGTCGGTCAGTTCAAATCCCCCTCCTGAGCCATGGCAGACTGTGATTGTACAGTGCACTCGCTGCGGCTCCGCCTACAGGTTCATGTTCGGGATCTACAAAGGCGGGATTGCAAAGGTCGGCCAGTCTCCGTCCGCCGCCGATATTTTGAGCGCCGATATGACGAGGTTTGCGGCTCTGCTCGACGACGTCGACCAGCACGAGCTGCGGCAAGCTGCGATGTTGAACGGAGCGGGAGCGACGATCGGCGCACTTGTCTACCTGCGGCGAATCTTCGAGCGGATGCTTGAACGGCACCGGCAGGAGGCTGAAGATCTCCTCGGGCCAATCGACGGATATGCGACGATGTGGACAGATCAGCGTATTGAGGCGCTCCGAAGTGTCCTCCCTGCCGAGGTCGTCGCGAACCGGAAGGCATACGCTGTCCTGAGCAAGGCGATTCATGAACTGACCGAGGAGGAAGCGGCGAAGTACCACGACGTTCTTCGCGCTGTGATCATCAAGATTCTACAAGAGGACATGTCCCGCAGGGAGGATGAGCTGGCGTCCAACGAACTTCGTAACCAGCTGGCGAAGATCGTCGGCGAGCTCAAGGACTGAGTGGTCGCCGTTGCGTTCGCGCCGACCAGCCTCTTAATCATACGGGCGACGCGCGGAGTACGGTGAACCTTGCAGCCGTAGCACGAGCCTTCGGGCTCCGCGATGTGGGGAGATGCAAGACCCACACGCGCGTCGCAATGATCGCAGGGGGGAGATATGAATGGCTTGCACACAGCCGGCGGAAGCTTCTCCTCGAGCAAGCTCCAGTTCCAGCTGCTCCAGCTCCAGCTGCTCCAGCTCCAGCTGCTCCCGGTCCGGCTGCAACTCCGGCCGGCGAAACGACGGTGCACTACATCCAGCTCCAGCCGACACCCTACTTTCACAACCAACGGCGACGCTCATCAGGGGGCTTGCCGTGGCGGGAGCGGTAATCGTCGCCTTCTTCCAGTTGCGTATCAATCATCGACAAACGGGAATTCAGAGCAGGCAGGCCGACATTCAGAACCGTCAGGCCGGCATCTCAGAGCGACAGGTCGGGATCCAGGATTTCCAAGCGGGAATAGCAGAGCGGGATTGGAGTCGCGACATCCGTCCCAAAGTTGACGTCGGTGAACCAGCGCGCCGGGCCGCGGGTGAACGATGATCTGGGGCGGGCAGGGAATTTCGCGCTGAAGTCACCGACGACCTCGGCCATATACTCTTCTACATTAGCGTTTCCGGTACTGACGCTCCTGCCGCACGGTAGAAGCCCGGTTAGAACAGGCGGAGCTTATCCGAAGATGGAGGTGTAGACCCCCGGCCCGAGGATTCCCTTTTCCAAATGTCTCAGCCGCTCCGCCGTGTACGTCAGAATGTCCGCGACATCGCCCGGCATGATGAAGTCGAACAGCAATGGCTGACCACTCAAGGACGGTTTGATCTCAAAGCGCTTGCTGTCATCAAAGATCCAGCGGAGGTGGGCCGGATGAGATTTGAGCCGGTTTGCACCTGCCTGGGTGATGTTGAACCTGTTCCCATGGGCCGCTGCGTTGCGGAGATGGTAAACCAGCTCAAACTCAGGCTGACGGTCGAAATAGGCGTGTGCTGCGAGCATATCTCCTGCAGTGATAAGCGCCCCGGCGTACCACGCTTTAGAAACGTGCTCTTTTATGGACGGGTGATCCGTAGCAAGAGATAGATAGTGGGGTAGGAGATAGGAGATGCTCGTTCCATCCAGCCTGTTGAGCTTGGCCTTTACGCCGCCCGCGCCGGCGTCCCCGTAAGCCTCTTCGCCGCTGACCCCGCTCGCTATCAGCGACAACGCATCAGCGGCATAACAACCTTGCGCAAGCTCAAAGATGGCCTGACCCAGCGCGAATGCACCCGGGAACTGGCTCACAAAACCTGTCGTCAACGCTAACCTCCTCTGTGCTCCCTTGGCTACTTCGACGGGTTGCCCCCCCACCCAATGCCCGCCCTTGACGCCACCCCCCACGCCCGCGATGCTAAGCCATGGCCCAGGCACCGACCCGCAACCCCATTTGCAGCGCGATCCGCGCGGCGACGTTGCGCGCCTTTGCTCCCTATCCCTATGCCCGCGCTGCGCCATAGTCGAACCGTCCCGCACACCGACCATGACCGCAGCCCCGTCGAGCCCCTCGATGGGGCTTTTTCATATCCGGACCTGATATGCTCCTGACCATCACCACCACCCACCGTCCCGCCACCGATCTCGGCTTCCTGCTGATGAAGCACCCGGACAATGTCCATTCGGTCGAGCTCAGCTTCGGCACGGCGACGCTCTTCTATCCCGAGGCCACCGAGGAACGCTGCACGGCGGCGATCACGCTCTCCGTCGATCCGGTCGAGCTCGTGCGAGGCAAGGGGCGGATCGAGGACCAATATGTCAACGACCGCCCCTATGCCGCCTCGTCTTTGCTGTCGGTGGCGCTGGCGCGGCTGCTGGGCACCGCCATGGGCGGCCGGTCCAGGCACCGCCAGGACCTCGCGGAGCAGCCGATCCCGCTGGAGGCCAGGATCACGCCGCTGCCCGCGCGCGGGGCTGCCGATCTGCTCGCCAGCCTGTTCGAGCCGCTCGGCTATGCCGTGCAGGCGGAGCCGACCCCGCTCGATCCGGCGCATCCCGAATGGGGCGACAGTTCCTATGTGGCGTTGACGCTGCGCGGCCGCGTGCGGCTCGCCGCCTTGCTGACCCACCTGTTCGTGCTCGTGCCCGTCCTCGACAATGACAAACATTATTATGTCGGCGAGGCCGAGGTGGAGAAATTGCTGCGCAAGGGCGCGGGCTGGCTCGAGACCCACCCGGCGCGCGAGCTGATCGTGCGCCGCTATCTGCGGGGGCTAGGCGGGCTGGTGCGCAAGGCCAGGTCCCAGCTCGACGAGAGCGTCGAGGCGGAAGAGGCGGAGGAACATGCCCGGCGCGACGCGGCCGAGGACGTGATCGAGAAGCCGATCCGGCTCAACGACCAGCGCATGGACCGCGTCGTCGCCCTGATCCGCGAGCTTGGCGCGATGAGCGTGCTCGATCTCGGCTGCGGCGAAGGCCGCCTGCTGCGCGAATTGCTGAAGCTGCCCGGCCTCGGCCGGATCACCGGCGTCGAGGTCGCGCCGCGTGTGCTCGCCGGAGCCGGCGACCGCCTCAAGCTCGATCACATGCCCGACATCAAGCGCCGCCGCATCGAATTGCTGCAGGGCTCGCTCGTCTATCGCGACGACCGGCTGAAGGGCTTCGACGCCGCGGCCGTTATCGAGGTGATCGAGCATATGGAGGCGGAGCGCCTGCCCGCGTTCGAGGCGGCGATCTTCGGCCATGCCCGTCCCGGCGCGGTGATCGTCACCACGCCCAACCGCGACTACAATGCGCTGTTCGAGAACATGGCGCCGGACGCGCTGCGCCATCCCGATCACCGCTTCGAGTGGAGCCGCGCCGAGTTCCGCCATTGGGCGGAGAGCGTGGCGCTGGCGCATGGCTATGGCGTGCGCTTCGAGGGGATCGGGACGGAGGATCCGGTTCACGGCTGCCCCACCCAGCTGGCGGTGTTCACCCGCGCCGAGGATGCGAAGGTGGCGGCATGAAGATCGAGATTCCCGAATTCGCTCTGGTGCTGCTGGTCGGCGCGTCCGGCACCGGCAAGTCGAGCTTCGCCGCCAGGCACTTCCTGCCCACCGAAGTGGTCTCGTCGGACCGCATGCGCGGCTGGGTCGCGGACGACGAGAATGATCAGAGCGCCACCGTCGAGGCCTTCGATCTGCTCCGCTATGTGGTCGAAAAGCGCCTGAAGGGACGGCGCTTCACCGTCGTCGACGCGACCAACGTCCAGCCGGAATCGCGCAAGGGGCTGATCGCGCTCGCCAAGAAATGGCACGCGCTCGCGGTCGCGATCGTGTTCGACCTGCCCGAAGCGATCGCGGTCGAGCGCAACGCACAGCGGCCGGATCGGCAGTTCGGAGCCGGGCCGGTGCGCCGCCACATGCACGCGCTCAAGCGCTCGCTCGGCGGCATGAACCGGGAGGGCATACGCTACGTCCATCGCCTCCGCTCGGTCGAGGCGGTCGACGCGGTCGGGATCGTGCGCACCCGGCTCTGGAACGATCGCCGGGAAGAGACGGGGCCGTTCGACATCATCGGCGACGTCCACGGCTGCGCCGACGAGCTCGAGACCTTGCTCGACAGGCTCGGCTACCGGGTCAGCTGGAACGGCAAGGCGGTAACGGTCACGCCGCCCGACGGCCGCCGCGCGATCTTCGTCGGCGATCTCGTCGATCGCGGACCGCGCTCGCCCGACGCGCTGCGCATCGCCAAGCACATGGTCGACAGCGGCACCGCCATGGCCGTCGTCGGCAACCATGACGACAAATTGAAGCGCCACCTCGACGGCCGCAACGTCAAGCCGAGCCATGGCCTCGCGGAAACGATCGAACAATTCGCCCAGGAGCCGCCCGAATTCGCCGCTGAGATGCGGACCTGGCTCGATGGCCTGATCAGCCATTATGTGCTCGACGGCGGCAGGCTGGTCGTCGCCCATGCCGGCCTCAAGGAGGAGATGCAGGGACGCGCCTCGGGCGCGGTGCGCAGCTTCTGCATGTATGGCGAGACCACCGGCGAGATCGACGCGTTCGGCCTGCCGGTGCGTTGGGATTGGGCGGCCGATTACAAGGGCAAGGCCAAGGTCGTGTACGGCCACACGCCGGTCGTCGAGGCGAACTGGGTCAACGGCACCTTGTGCATCGACACCGGCTGCGTGTTCGGCGGCAAGCTGACGGCGTTGCGCTATCCCGAGCTCGAGCTGGTCGACGTGCCGGCCCGGCGAACCTATTACGAGCCGGTCCGTCCGCTGGCGGCGCCGGCGGCGGATACCGGAATGGCCCCGCACCAGCTCAACCTTGCCGACGTGCTCGGCAAGCAGGTGATCGAGACTCGGCATTATCATCACGTAACCGTGCGCGAGGACAATGCTGCGGCCGCGCTCGAGGTGATGAGCCGCTATGCGGTCGATCCGCGCTGGCTGATCCATCTGCCGCCGACCATGTCGCCGGCGGAGACCAGCGCGCAGGAAGGCTGGCTGGAGCGCCCCGAGGAGGCCTTCGCTTATTACGGCAGCAAGGGCGCGAAGATCCTGGTCGCCGAGGAGAAGCATATGGGGTCGCGCGGCCTCGTGCTGCTGGCGCGGACGCAGGAGGTCGCCGCCCGGCGCTTCGGCGTGCACGACGGCGCCCGCGGCGTGATCGTCACCCGCACCGGCCGGCGCTTCTTCAACGACGCCGCGCTCGAGGCGGCGGCGCTGCACCGGATCGATTTGGCCATGGACGCTTCCGGCCTGTGGGCCGAGCTCGCGACCGACTGGGTGCTGTGGGACGCGGAGATCCTGCCGTGGAGCATGAAGGCCGGCGCGCTCGTGCGCGGGCAATATGCGGCGGTCGGCGCGGCAGCGGTCGCCGGTCTCGGCGCCTTGTCCGATGCGCTCGCCGCCGCAAAGGCGCGCGGGGTCGCAATCGACGATCTCGCCGCGTCGGCCGCTGCGAGCCTCGCCGACGCGACCCGCTATCGCGCCGCCTACAATCGCTACGTCGCGCCCTTCGCCGGGATCGAGGATCTGCGCATCGCGCCCTTCCATCTGCTCGCGAGCGAGGGCGCCGTCCACGACGACAAGGATCACCTCTGGCACATGGCGGCGGCGCACCGCCTGGCCGAGGCGGACCCGGCGCTGCTGCTGGCGACGCAATATCGCCGCATCGACCTCGACGATCCTACCCAGGTCGCCGACGCGATCGCCTGGTGGGAGGCGATGACCGCCGCCGGCGGCGAGGGCATGGTGGTGAAGCCGCTCGATTTCGTCGCCCGCGGGGCGAAGGGGCTGCTCCAGCCCGCCATCAAATGCCGCGGGCGCGAATATCTGCGGATCATCTACGGCCCGCATTATGATCGCCCGGAGAATCTTGAACGCTTGAAGAAGCGCGGGCTCGGCCACAAGCGCTCGATGGCGCTCCGCGAATTCGCGCTCGGCCTCGAAGCCCTGCACCTGTTCGTCGAGCACGCGCCGCTGACCCGCGTCCATCAGGCGGTGTTCGGGGTGCTGGCGATGGAGACCGAGCCGGTCGATCCGCGACTGTGATGCGACGCTGAAGCGGCCGACCACGGGACCACCGGCAAGCCCAGCACGCTGGCCGGCGGTTCTGGAGGTCCCGTGTCCGAGAAACACCCGTTTGTCCTGAGCCCGTCGAAGGACCTCCTTCTACGCCCACGCTCCGTTCGTCCTGAGCCCGTCGAAGGACTTTCCTTCTTCTGTTTGAGATGGACGGGGACAGGCTTCGGCAACGATCGCCGAGGCTTCCGGCAGGTAAACCACCGAGCATTCGCGCCGGATTGACCTTACAGCAATGGCGTGCATCCTTCGGTAGCGGGGGAGGGCTCGCATGCTTCATCGTTGTCTCGGCGCGATTTTTCTGATTCTCACCGCATCGACCGCGGCGTCATCGCAGCCGCCCAGCCGCCCGGAACCAGCAGCCTATCTCGACCAGGCTCTCTCGCTGCTCCGACAAAAGCACATCAACAGCGCGCGGGTGGATTGGCCCGCCATCGAGAAAGCGGCGCGCGCGCAGATTGCCGGCGCAAGAACGACGGCGGACACCTATCCCGCGATCGTCGGCGCGCTTCGAACATTGGGCGAGAGGCATAGCTTCTTGAGGGAGCCGCGCCCGGAAGAGGGCGCCGAGGGGGGTGCGCCCAGGTCCGGTGCGCGCGAGCACGCCCCGCTGCCGAGCTGGCAGCTTCTCGACGGAAAGTTCGGTATGGTTCGGCTCCCGGAGCTCAACGGCCTCGCTGCCGATGGCGAGGCGATCGCCGCAAAGTACACCCAGATCGTCAATCCGGGCTGCAGACCATGGATGCGGCGCCGCTCTGCGGCTGGCTCGTCGACCTGCGCGACAATGGCGGCGGGAATATGTGGCCGATGCTGAAGGGCCTCGATCCACTCCTCGGCACCGCACCCTTCGGCCATTTCGTCCTGTCCGCGAATGCAACGATGCCATGGGTCCGCGCCTTCGGAAACATCTTCCCTTCCAAGGAGACATTCGACGCGGCGCCACCGGCCTTCAAGCTAGCGCACGCCGATGCACCGCTCGCCATTCTGTTCGGGCCCAATACGGCCAGTTCGGGCGAAATGACTGCGATCGCCCTGCTCGGGCGCGCCCGAGTTCGCACCTTCGGCGCTCCGACCGCAGGCTTCACGACCGCGAATGAGACAAGTCCGCTCGGCGACGGCGCGGTCCTGGTGATCACCACGATGACGGTGCGCGATCGTACCGGCAAGAACTACGCAGGTCCGATCGTTCCCGACGACAGGGTTGCGCTTGCCGATGCCGAGGCCGCAGCCAAGACGTGGCTGAGGAGCCAATGTCGAGCCCGGCCGTGATCATGGTGTCAACCGAGCTCGGTTCGATGGCGTGCTCAGGTGACGCGAGAGAGTTCTTGCGGTTGTTCAATACGAGGCAGGATTGAACGTGCGAGTGGTCACGGCCCTCCTCCTGTGCCTCGCATCCGCGGGGCCTGGTGCCGGCGCCATGCTCGCTGGCCTCCAAGCCGATCGCGATATCGGCTGGCTGACCTACGCCGAGCATGCCGAGCGGCTGTCGAACATGCCGCGCTTTGGCCAGCCGGACGAGTCCGCTCCTTTTCCGGACGTGATGCGTCGGGCGGAGCAAGCCTGCCCCACGCCACGCCGGGCTTCGGACCTCAGTTTTGCCGATCTCGCGGGCGCCGGCGAGATGCTGAAGCCTCGCCCCAACCGCTATGTCGATCGAGACAGGCTGCTGGCATCCTGGAACAGGCTGGAACGAACGGAGCGTCTCCGTGTCGCGCTGTTCGGGATGACCGAGCGTGCGTCCGCCGCCGCGTCTTCAGCAGTCGTCACCAGGGAGGACGAACGAAGCTCCAACGTCCGCACGCGGTTGCACGCGCTGCTCTGGGCCTGCTGGCACCTCGAAACGGAACGCAGAGGGCCGCGATCTTCTTCGGAGATGCGCTGAGGTGCGCATCTCAGTGCAGGACGCTGGTCGGCGACCTCGCCAAGACCGTCCCCAGATATTGCGCCGTTCGTCCTGAGCCCGTCGAAGGACCTCCCTTCCCTCCGGCATCAACAGGGGAGGGGCTCCGACAAGGATGACCGCCATTGGTCAAGCGGATCATGCAACCACATCAGCCCGAGCCAGCTCTGGAAGCAGGGGAAACGGGCGATCACGACACGTCAGAAGCGCTGAACGTGCAGGACGAATCGAAACTTGAAATTCACCGGTGTTCATGATACGTTCCGCCACCCGCCGCCTCCGCGAACTCGCCACTCCATCACTGCGAACCATCGCGCCGCGTCCCGGATTCCTCTGCCGCCGGGCACAAGCTCGTCTTTGAAGGCCGGGGACTGGATCATCAAAGCGTAGGCACGGCCGCCCTGGTCCTCGGCTCCGCGCCGGCGGCCGAGCGGCGGAAACAGACGTCGGGTTCGCGGGCGCCGGTCGGAGCGTGAGAATCGACCGTATTTACGGTGAATACGGTCGATTGGAGCCATGGCCGCGCGCGCTGAAAATCGACCGTATTTACGGTCAATACGGTCACCGCCGGAGCGCCCTCCCGGGCGCCCGGGAGGGCCGGGCCTCACCCCTTCTCCGCCTCGTCCAGCGGATAGGCGGTGGTGAACTTCACCCGTTCCATCGCGAAGCGGCTGGTGACGTTCTTGAGCGGGAGCAGGGCGACTAGGCGGCGGTAGAAAAGGTCATAGGCGGCCATGTTGGCGACGGCGATGCGGAGCAGATAGTCGACGTCGCCGGCCATGCGGTAGACTTCCATCACCTCCGGCATCGCCTCGACCGCGGCGGCGAATCGCTCCAGCCATTCGGCGCTGTGGTCGCCTGTCTCGATCTCGACGAAGACGGTGAGGCCGAGCCCGATCCGGTCGGGGTCGACCAGGGCGACGCGGCGCTGGATCACGCCCGCTTCCTCCAGCCGCTGGATCCGCCGCCAGCAGGGGGTCTGCGACAGATTTACCCGTGCCGCGATCTCGGCGACGGGAAGCGACGAATCCGCCTGAAGGATGGCGAGGATCTTGCGGTCGGTGGCGTCCATCCAAAAAACTCCGGCTTCGGAGCATAATCTTCTACTTCGGCGACCCGCTTGCGCAAGAAGTCTGTTATCTCGGGCGGCGCCGTTGATCGCTTTGGAAAGGCCGCATATCTGGGCGTCTCCAGTACTTCCTAGATGCGCGTCGGCCACGGAGGCTCCGGTCCCCGTGGTCGGCGTCGCTTGGAAGATTATTCTAATCGGTACCCCGCACGGGGCCCAGGTGAACGACATGGTGATCGAAGCAGAAGGCCCGTTCGACGTCCGCGGCGACGGTGCGGGCGACGCGGCCGGACCCGCCCGCAGCGACGTTCCCGATGCGATCGATCCGGTGATCGCGGATCTGCCGCAAGCGGCGCTGATCGCCCGCATCACCGGTGCTACGATCCCGGATCGCCTGCGTGCCGCCTGCGCCGCGATCGAGGGCCGCCTCGTCTTCACCACCAGCTTCGGCATCGAAGACCAATTGATTGCGCACCACATCTTCACCGAGAAGCTGCCGATCGAAATCGTCACCCTCGACACCGGACGGCTGTTCCCGTCGACCTACACGCTCTGGCAGGAGACCGAGGAGCGTTACGGCGTACGCATCAAATCCTTCCACCCCGACGCCGCAGCCGTCGCGGCGATGGTCGCGGATGCCGGCATCAACGGCTTCTATTATTCCAAGGACGCGCGCATTTCCTGCTGCAATGTCCGCAAGGTCGAGCCGCTCGGCCGCGCGCTCGCTGGCGCCGCTGCCTGGGTGACCGGCCTGCGCGCCGACCAGTCCGGCCAGCGCGCCGCGGTCGATCTCGCCGCCTGGGACGCCGAGCGGGGCCTCCTCAAGCTGGCGCCGCTCTACGACTGGACCCGGGACCGGGTCGCCGCAGAATGCGCGGCGCTCGGGGTCCCCGTCAACGCCCTCCACGCCAAGGGCTTCCTGTCGATCGGCTGCGAACCCTGCACCCGGGCGCTGCAGCCGGGCGAGCCGGAACGCGCCGGGCGCTGGTGGTGGGAGAGCGACCAGGCCCGGGAATGCGGCCTCCATGTCGGCGCGGACGGGCGTCTGGTACGGAGCGCGGCCCCCGCCGCTTCGCCATCCAAGGCCGTCCCGAGTGGAGCCGCAGCATGAGCGACGAATTGAACCCGGTTGCGACGCCGCCGCGGATCGGGACGCTGCCGAACCTGCCCGTCTTCCACAAGCTGACCGGCCGCAAGGTCGTCGTCGTCGGCGGCTCGGACGTCGCGCTCTGGAAGCGCGAGCTGGCCGAGGCGGCCGGCGCCGAGATCGTTCATCTGACCAACGGCTGGACCCCGGAAGATCTGGAAGGCGCCGCGCTCGCCTTCGCCGACATGCCCGATCGCGACGAGGCGCTGCGCTTCATCGCCGCCGCGCGCGCGGCCGGGGCGCCGGTCAACATCATCGACCAGACCGATCTGTGCGATTTCCAGGTCGGCACGATCGTCAACCGCAACCCGGTCGTGCTCGCCATCTCCACCGACGGCGCCGCGCCGATGCTGGGCCAGTCGATCCGCACCCGGATCGAGAGCATCCTGCCGCTCGGCCTCTCCGCCTGGGCGAAGGCGGCGCAGGCGTGGCGGCCGCGGGTCAAGACCGCGATCGCCGATTTCGGCGCTCGCCGCGGCTTCTGGCAGCGTTTCACCGATGCCGCCTGGCGGAACATCGATCGTGCGCCCACCGACACGGATTTCGACGCCCTCGTCGCCGACACGCCCGCGACCCGGGTCGGCAGCGTCACGCTGGTCGGCGCCGGCCCCGGCGATCCGGAGCTGCTCACCTTGAAGGCGGTGCGTGCGCTTCAGAATGCGACCGTGATCCTCTACGATCAGCTGGTCGGACCGGGCGTGCTCGAGCTCGCCCGGCGCGAGGCCAAACGGCTCGCGGTCGGCAAGACCGGGCACGGCCCCTCGTGCAGCCAGAGCGAGATCAACCGCACCATCGTCGAGCTGGCCCTGGCCGGCGAGACCGTGGTTCGCTTGAAGGGTGGCGACCCTTTGATCTTCGGCCGGGCGACCGAGGAGATCGATGCGTGCAAGGCGGCCGGCGTGTCCGTCTCGATCGTGCCGGGTATCTCCGCCGCCCAGGGTGCCGCCGCGTCGCTCGGCATCTCGCTGACCGAGCGCAACAAGGCGCGGCGCATCCAGTACGTCACCGGCCACGGCGCCGACGGCAAGCTCCCAGCCGACATCGACTGGGGCGCGATGGCCGACCGCAAGGTGACCACAATCCTCTACATGCCGCGCAAAACGCTCGGCGAGTTCGTCCGCAAGGCGCTCGCCAAGGGCCTCGATCCCGCGACCCCTGCGGTCGCCGTCGCCAATGCCAGCCGCGCCGATGAGGCCCATGTCGCCGGCACCATCGCCGGCATCGACGATCTCGCCCAGGGCCTCGCCGCCGGCGCGCCGGTCACCGTGCTGATCGGCTGGGTCGCCCGCGATCTCGCCCGTGCGCCGGCCGAGCTTATTCCGTTCCCGAAGGCCGCTCTGTCATGAATGCTCCCGCCACCCTCCGGACGCTGACCCATCTCGAGCAGCTCGAAGCCGAGAGCATCGAGATCATGCGCGAAGTGGTCGCCGAGACCGAGAAACCGGTGATGCTCTATTCGGTCGGCAAGGACAGCGCGGTGATGCTTCACCTCGCCCGCAAGGCCTTCTACCCGGCGCCGCCGCCTTTCCCGTTGCTCCACGTCGACACCACCTGGAAGTTCCGGGAGATGTACAAGCTGCGCGACCGCGTCGCGCAGGAGAGCGGCATGGACTTGCTCGTCTACCGCAATCCGGAGGCGGAGCGGCAGGGGATCAATCCGTTCGACCATGGCGGACTCCACACCGACATGTGGAAGACGGAAGGGCTGAAGCAGGCGCTCGATCTCTACGGGTTCGACGCAGCCTTCGGCGGCGCCCGCCGCGACGAGGAGAAGAGCCGCGCCAAGGAGCGTATCTTCTCGTTCCGCTCGGCCAGCCACCGCTGGGACCCGAAGAACCAGCGGCCGGAATTGTGGAGCCTGTACAACGCCCGCAAGGCGCCGAAGGAGACGATCCGGGTGTTCCCGATCTCCAACTGGACCGAGCTCGACATCTGGCAATATATCTATGCCGAGAACATCCCGATCGTGCCGCTCTACCTCGCCGCGCCGCGCCCGACGGTGGAGCGCGACGGCCTCATTCTGATGGTCGACGACGATCGCTTCCGGCTCCATCCGGGCGAAGTACCGGTCGAGCGCTCGGTCCGCTTTCGCACGCTCGGCTGCTACCCGCTGACCGGCGCGGTCGAGAGCGAGGCGGCAACATTGGCCGAAGTCATCCAGGAGATGCTGGTCGCGACCACCTCCGAACGCCAGGGCCGCGCGATCGACAAGGACGGCGGCGGCGCCAGCATGGAGCGCAAGAAGCAGGAAGGATATTTCTGACATGATTCCTGTTCGCCAATCCTCCCCCTTGGGGGAGGGGGACCGCGCGCAGCGCGGTGGAGGGGCTGGCACTGCGCCGGGAGTCCCTGCCAACCCCTCCACCGCCGGCGACGCCGGCGGTCCCCCTCCCCGTACCGGGGAGGAATAGATGGCCACCGCACACAGACTGACCACGGCGGCCGAGACTGCGCGCGCCGAGATCGAGGCCTATCTCGATGCGACCAGCCGCAAGTCGCTGCTCCGCTTCATCACCTGCGGCTCGGTCGACGACGGCAAGTCGACCCTGATCGGCCGTCTGCTCTACGATTCGAAGATGCTGTTCGAGGACCAGCTCGATGCGCTGGCCAGCGACAGCAAGCGCTCGGGCACGCAGGGCGAGGCGCTCGACCTCGCTCTGCTCGTCGACGGCCTCGCCGCCGAGCGCGAGCAGGGGATCACGATCGACGTCGCCTATCGCTTCTTCACCACCGAAAAGCGCAAGTTCATCGTCGCCGACACCCCCGGCCACGAACAATATACGCGCAACATGGTCACCGGCGCCTCGACCGCCGATCTCGCGGTGATCCTGATCGACGCCCGCAAGGGCGTGCTGACCCAGACCCGGCGGCACAGCTTCCTCGTCCACCTGCTCGGCATCCGCAACGTCGTGCTGGCGGTGAACAAGATGGATCTGGTCGGCTTCGATCAGGCCCGCTTCGACGAAATCGTCGCCGATTACCGCGCCTTCGCCGACGAGATCGGCATCTCCGGCTTCACCGCCATCCCGGTCTCGGGCCTGAACGGCGACAACGTCACCACCCGCTCGGACGCGATGCCCTGGTATCGCGGGCCTGCTCTGCTCGAGCATCTCGAAACGGTGCCGGTCGAGTCCGCGGCGCAGGCCGACGAGCCGTTCCGGATGGCGGTGCAGTGGGTCAATCGGCCCAATCAGAATTTCCGCGGCTATGCCGGCCGCATCGCCTCCGGCCGGATCCGGGTCGGCGATACGGTCTCGGTGCTGCCCGCCGGCCGCCGCTCGCAGGTCGCACGCATCGTCACCTTCGACGGCGATCTCGCGGAGGCGGTGGCGGGTCAGTCGGTGACCCTGACCCTCACCGACGAGGTGGATTGCTCGCGCGGCGACATCATCGCGTCGGCGGCCGCGGAGCCGGAGCCGGTCTCGCGCCTCGAAGCGACCCTGGTGTGGATGTCGGACGAGGCGATGGTCCCGCACCGCTCCTATTGGCTGAAGATCGGCAGCCAGACGGTCAGTGCCGCGATCGGCGGCATGGGCCCGATCGTCGACGTCAACACGATGGAGCAGCGCCGCGGCCTTACCCTCGCGCTGAACGACATCGGCCAGGTCGACATCGATCTCGACCGGCGCATCCCGGCGGTGCTGTATGCCGACAACCGGCGGCTCGGCGGATTCATCCTGATCGACAAGGTGACTCATGCGACGGTCGCCGCCGGGCTCGTCCAGGGCTTCCCGAAGAGCGTGCTCAAGACCGCCGACCATCATGAGGCGGACAAGGGATCGATCCTCTGGATTGCCGGCGCCGGCCGGAGCGCGCATGCGGCGCGTGCGGCCGAAAGCCTGGCGGCACTCGGGCGGCCGGCTTTCGTGCTGGACGAGGCGGCGATCGCCGATCTGGTCAGCGATCTCGGCGCGAACGCCGAGGCCGAGCGGATCCGCCGGGCGCGCGAGGTCGCGCGGTTGATGGCGCGGGCCGGCGTGCACGTGCTGGTCACGCTCGAAGCCGCGCCGGAGGAGGCGCAGCCGGGCCGCCGGATCGAGGCTGGAACGAACGAAGACGAAGGGGCGGGCGAATGGGTGATCTGAGCCACGCCGCCGCACCACGAACCGAATGGGGACGACACGCGCGATGACTGCCTTCAACACTTTCGCCGAGGGCGCACTCACCCTCGAACAATGGCAGCATGTCGAGGCGCTGGCCCGGACCCTGACGCCGGCGCAGGCGCGCTGGATCAGCGGCTATTTCGCCGGCCTCGACGCCGGCCTGCTGCGCGCCGGCGCGCCCGCGGCCGAGGCCGCCGCTCCGCCGGCGGCGCAGGGGCGGACGCTCACGATCCTCTACGGCACCGAGACCGGCAACAGCCGCGATCTCGCCAAGGCGCTCGCCGCCGCTGCCGCCGAGCGCGGCCTGTCGCCGCAGATCGCCGACATGTCCGACTACAAGACGCGCCTGCTCAAGGACGAGCAGGATCTGCTGGTGATCGTCAGCACCTATGGCGAAGGCGATCCGCCCCAGCCGTCGGTCGGCTTCTTCGAATTCCTCGAGGGCAAGCGCGCGCCGAAGCTCGACAAGGTCCGCTTCTCGGTGCTCGCCCTCGGCGACTCCACCTACGAGAGATATTGCGAGGCCGGAAAGCGGGTCGACGCCCGGCTCGAGGAACTCGGCGCGACCCGGATCGGCGACCGGGTCGACTGCGACATCGACTATGACGAGCCCGCCGCTGCCTGGAGCCAGGCGGTGATCGACCGCCTCGCCGCCGATCTCGTCCAGAGCGCGACGGCATTGCCCGGCATTGCCGTCCCGTCGGCGATCCCCACCGGCTCCGGCACGCCCGTCTTCGACAAGAAGAATCCGTTCGCGGCGACGGTGATCGAGAATATCGCCATCGTCGGCCGCCACTCCTCCAAGGAGACGCGCCACATCGAGGTCGATCTGGCAGGCTCGGGGCTGAGCTACGAACCCGGCGACGCGATCGGCATCGCCGCGGTCAACGACGCCGTCGTGGTCGAGCAGCTGCTGGCGGCGACCGGCCTTGCCGCCGAGGCTCCGGTCACCGTCAAGGGCGAAACCGTGCCGCTGGGCGAAGCGCTTGCCAGGAAATACGAAGTCGCGGTGGCGAGCCCGCGCTTCCTCGATCAATGGGCGAAGCTGACCGGCGCCGCCGAACTCGAGGCGTTGCGGGGCGAGGAGCGTGCGGCCGACCGTCTGCTCTACCTGCGCAACAACCATGTCGTCGACATCGTTCGCAAATTCCCGCTGCCGGGCGTGGATGCCGACAGCCTGCTCGCCGGGCTGCGGCCGCTGCAGCCGCGCCTCTACTCGATCGCCTCGAGCCTCGCCGCGGCGCCGGACGAGGCCCATCTCACCGTTGCGCCGGTGCGCTATACCCTGCACGGCGCGCCGCGTTCGGGCGTCGCTTCGAGCCAGCTCGCCGACCGGATCGAGATCGGCGACACGCTCCCGGTCTACATCCAGCACAACCCGCATTTCGGCCTGCCCAAGACCGCGGCGCCGATCATCATGATCGGCGCCGGCACCGGTGTCGCGCCCTATCGCGGCTTCCTGCAGGAGTGGGAGGCGACCGGCACCGAGGGGCGCTCGTGGCTGTTCTTCGGCGAGCGCAATTTCCGCTCGGACTTCCTCTACCAGACCGAATGGCAGCAATGGCTGAAGGAAGGCGTGCTCACCCGCATGGACGTCGCCTTCTCGCGCGATCCCGGCCAGCCCAAGACCTATGTCCAGCACCGCATGCTAGAGCAGGCGAGGGATCTCTACGCCTGGCTGGAAGAGGGCGCTCACGTCTATGTCTGCGGCGACGAGAAGAGCATGGCGCGCGACGTCCATGACACGTTGATCCAGATCGTCTCCGAGCAGGGCCGCGTCGACCGCGACACTGCCGAGGATTATGTCCGCCGGCTGGCCAGCGATCATCGCTACCAGCGCGACGTCTACTGATTTTTCGGGAACAAGAAGATGACCACCGATGTGAACGACGTCGATCGCAGCACCGATCTGTCGCAGCCGCTCGACCGTCTCGGCCCGGACGAGACGCTCAAATATAACAGCGACTATCTGCGCGGCTCGATCGATCAGGGGCTGCTCGACCGGATCACGGGCGGGGTCAAATTCGAAGACAACAAGCTGATGAAGTTCCACGGAATCTATCAGCAGGACGATCGCGACATCCGCGACGAGCGGCGCCGCCAGAAGCTCGAGCCCGCTTATACCTTCATGGTCCGGGTGCGGCTTCCGGCCGGCGTCTGCACGCCCGAGCAATGGCTCAAGATCGATGCGCTGGCGCGTGCCCATGGCGGCGACCAGATCCGTCTCACCACACGCCAGACCTTCCAGTTCCACTGGGTGGTCAAGGAGGATCTGCGGCCCACCATCCAGGGCCTGCACGAGGTGCTGCTCGATACGATCGCCGCCTGCGGCGACGATGCCCGCACGGTGATGGCGACCGCCAATCCGGAGGACAGCGCGGTGCACGCCGAAGTCGCCCTGCTCTCGAAGCAGCTCAGCGACCACGTCATTCCGCGCACCCGCGCCTATCACGAAATCTGGTATGGCGCGGAGAAGGTCGCGACCTCGGAAGAGCAGGAGCCGCTATACGGCAAGACCTACCTGCCGCGGAAGTTCAAGATCGGTTTCGTCGTGCCGCCGTCCAACGACATCGACGTCTATTCGCAGGATCTCGGCTTCATCGCGGTCACCGGTGCCGACGGGCTCGAAGGTTTCAACGTCACCATCGGCGGCGGCATGGGCCGGACCGACAACGAGCCGCGCACCTATCCGAGATTGGGCGACGTGATCGGCTTCATCCCCAAGGACCGTCTGCTTGCCACCGCCGACGCGATCATCTCCGTCCAGCGCGATTTCGGCAACCGCAAGGAGCGCGCCCGCGCCCGTTTCAAATATACGGTCGACGACAAGGGGCTGGACTGGGTCAAGGCGGAGATCGAACGCC
This sequence comes from Sphingosinicella sp. BN140058, assembly GCF_004135585.1. NCBI lineage: Bacteria > Pseudomonadati > Pseudomonadota > Alphaproteobacteria > Sphingomonadales > Sphingosinicellaceae > Sphingosinicella > Sphingosinicella sp. BN140058. Next base: position 2,796,797 of record NZ_CP035501.1, read on the forward strand.
GCCTCGGCGCGCCGCTGGCGCCGACACGCCCGTTCGAGTTCACGTCGAACGGCGATGTCTATGGCTGGCAGCGCACCGACAACGGCCGCTTCAACTACACCTTGTTCATCGAGAACGGGCGGATCATCGATCGTCCGGGCAAGCCGTTGCTGGAGGCGATCCGGGCGATCGCGCACAGCCATCGCGGCAAGTTCCGCCTGACTCCGAACCAGAATCTGATCGTCGCCGACGTCGAGCCCGAAGACCGGGCCGGGATCGATGCGATCCTCGCCCAGCACGGCCTGGCGGACAACGGCGCGACCAGCGCACTCCGGCTCAATTCGATGGCGTGCGTGGCAATGCCGACCTGTCCGCTGGCGATGGCCGAGGCAGAGCGTTACCTGCCCGATCTGATCGGCCGGGTCGAAGCGATCCTGGCGCAGCACGGCCTCACCGACGAGCCGATCACGATGCGGATGACGGGCTGTCCCAATGGCTGCGCGCGGCCTTATGTGGCGGAGATCGCGTTCACCGGGCGTGCGCCCGGCAAGTACAATCTCTACATCGGCGGGGGCTTCCACGGCGAGCGCCTCAACCGTCTCTATCGCGAGAATATCGGCGAGGCCGCCATCCTCGAGATACTGGGCGAGATGCTCGGCCGCTACGCCGCCGAGCGTGCGGGCGGCGAGCATTTCGGCGATTTCGTCATGCGCTCGGGCTATTTCGAGGCGGCCTGACCTGGATCACCGCCGGGCGGCGAGGGTAAGTTCCCTGATCAGATAGAAAAGCTGGGAGGCCAGCAACGGGGGTGCCCCGGCGCCTCCGCCCGGCGCGTCGAGCAGCGGCGCGATGTGCCGGTCGACGTAGAAGGAGTTGCCGGAATAAGCGAGGCACATCGACCAGGCTTCGAACTGGCGGTGCGCGATCGCCCGTTCGAGCACCGTCGTCACCCGCCGGTGCCGGGGATCGCGAGAGACGCTTGCCATGATCGAGGCGACGGCGCCGTCGGGGCCTTCGAGCACCTGGGCGAAATGGCCGCGGGCGGCCACCAGCGCGCCGGTGACCTCGAGTGCGGCGTTTCGGGACCGGGAGGTTTCGAGGATGTTGCGCAGTCGACCAGCTTCTTCGGGGAGCCGCAAGAGGCTCTCGCTGACGTAGAGGAGCGTCTTCAGGCTCATGCGGCGCTTTGATCCGGAAGGGGCAACGGCGCCAGGCGAGGCCCCGACCACTTGTATCCGAAACGGAATAAATGGTTAGTCAAGATAATCAAGGGGCTACAGGCAGCTGCGACCGCCCTCGCCAGCGCCTGTCAGCTGATCAGGGTTAGTACAGTATCGTTTTGAGACCCCTGAACGCGCTATAGGCTGATCTGAAATGCGCGGGGAGCCTACGATCTTGCAGCCGGTAGTCCACATCATCGACGATGATCCTTCCGTCCGCGCGTCAACCAGCTATCTGCTGCGCAGCCACGGCTTCGCCACGCAGATCTATTCGGGCGGGGAGGAGTTCTTTACCGAAGCGCGGCTCGGCGTCGGCTGCATCCTGCTCGATCTGCGCATGCCGGACATGGACGGCTTCGCTGTTCAGGCCGAACTGATCCGCCGCGGTGTCGATCTGCCATTGATCATCATGAGCGGCCACGGCGACGTCCGCTCCGCCGTCAAGGCGGTGAAGCTTGGCGCGTTCGAATTCCTCGAGAAGCCGTTCCAGGAAACTCTGCTCGTCACCACGATCGAGCAGGCAACGGCGAACTCGCTGCGCGACCAGAATCGCCGCGCGCAACGCAGCGAAGCGACCGCGCGTCTCGCGCGCCTGTCTAAGCGCGAGACCCAGATCCTGCGCGGGCTCCTTGCCGGCATGACCAACAAGGAGATCGCACGCCGGTTCGAGATCAGCCCGCGCACGGTGGAGATGCACCGGGCGAACATGATGCGGGACATGAATTGCGATGCTCTGTCGGACGTGATCCGGCTGGCGATCGAGGCGGAACTCGAGCCGCTCGAACGCGCGGCTGATGCGGCGGCGAGCGAACTCGCCGCCTGATCGTCGGGGAGCGAGGGCATCGCCCGGGAAATCGCTCCGCCGGTCCTTTTTCTCACAAAATCAGCGATAAAGCAGTGGCTTTGATGATCCGGGTCTTGCGGTGCGGGAGGGCTGGGCTATGCTCAAGCTCGACAATGAAGGGGGCTGCATGGTGCCGGCGACGGTCTACCTGGTAGAGGACGACGATGCCGTTCGCGCATCCCTCTCGGCTTTGCTCCAGCTCGCCGACATCGAGGTTACCGAATTCGCGTCCGGCAGCGCCTTCGTCGGGTCGCTCGCGGGTCTCGCGCCGGGTTGCGTCGTGCTCGACATGCGGATGCCCGGCATGGACGGGATCGCCGTCCTCCAGCACATGGCGGACCAGAGCATCGACTGGCCCGTGCTGGTGATGACCGGACATCCGGATCCCGGCATCGCCGCTGCCGTGCTCAAGCGGGGCGCGATCGAATTCCTCGAGAAGCCATGCCGAGAGGAGGAGCTGTTCGCGGCTTTGGCCCGCGGCTTCGAGATCCTCGGGCAGGGGAGCGCGGCCTGACGACGACGTCCGGTTCACTTCGGAGCCGATTGTGCGTGCGCGCAATGCGCGGGTCCGGCACGATTTCGCTTCGGAAGGATCGCAGGCTCGGTTACGCTCTGATCTGCGACGCGTGCTTCTGGGGCGAAGGTCGGGTCGCAGGAACGGGGGGTCTTCGATGAACGACCAATATCCGGTGTACATTGTCGACGACGATGCGCAGATCCGAACATCCCTCGGCGTGTTGCTCGACGTCAACCGCCTGCAATGCCGTGGCTTCGCCACCGGCGACGCCTTCCTCGCGGCGCTCGCCGAATTGCCGCCGGGCCGCATCCTGCTCGATATCCGGATGCCGGGATCGGACGGGATTGCGGTCCTCTCCGAGCTGCATGCGCGGCGCTATCGCTGGCCGGTGATCGTGATGACCGGCCACGCCGAAGTGGCGCTCGCCGTGACCGCGATGAAGCTCGGCGCGATCGAGTTTCTCGAAAAGCCGTTCCGCGAAACGGCGCTCCTCGAAGCCCTGGCGCGCGCGGCTACCGCATTGCGGGCGATAGAGGAGGATGAAGCCGATCGGGGCGAAGCCCTGACCCTGGTCCGGAGCCTGACCCCGCGCGAGGTTCAGATGCTGCAGGCGCTGCTCAACGGATCGTCCAACAAACAGATTGCCGACGATCTCGGCATCAGCATCCGCACGGTCGAAATGCACCGTGCCAGCGTGATGCGAAAGCTGAACGCGAAATCGCTCGCCGACGCAGTACTTCTCGCTGCGACCGCCGGCATGCGCCGCGCGGCCCCCGGCGAACAAGGCTGAGGCTGCCGTCCCAGACGCTGTGGCGGGCGGGCCTGCAGATCTCAGCGGGCTGCGGTCAGGCGGTGGCCGAGTGCCGGCCAGTCGGCCACCAGCTGCCGCGCCATATTCGTCGGCATCGGCCGCCCGAAATAATGACCCTGACCGATCGTGCAGCCCTGAGCGGTCAGGCACCTCGCCTGACGCTCGGTCTCGATGCCTTCTGCGACCGTCTTGAGGCCAAGGCTGTTGCCGAGCGTGATCAAGGCGCTGACGATCGCCGCATCCTCCGGATCGTCTTCGATGTCGCGGATGAAGCTCTGATCGATCTTGATGATGTCCACCGGGAAGCGCTTCAAATGCGATAGCGACGCATAGCCGGTGCCGAAATCGTCGAGCGCGATCTTGACCCCTTCCGAGGAAAGCAGGTTGAGTGCGCGATCGACGAGCTCCGAGCCGCGGCCCAGGAACACCGTCTCGGTCACTTCCAGTTCGAGCCGCGACGGCGGAACGTCTCCGGCTCGAAGCAGGGTCAACACGCGCTCGGCGAAATTGTCGCGGCGAAACTCGGCTGCCGAGGCATTGACCGCGACGTGGCCGAAATCGAGGCCGTCCTGAAGCCAGCAGCGCATGTCGGCGATGGTTCGTTCGAACATGCGGTCGCTGATGCTGGTCGCCAGTTCATTGTCCTCGAAGGCCGCGGCGACGCTTCCCGGCAGCTGCAGGCCAAGGCGCGGGTGCCGCCAGCGCAGCAGGGCTTCGAAGCCGATCAGCGCGCCGGACGAGAGGTCGACCTGCGGCTGATAAAAGGGCTCGACCAAATCGGCGGACAAGGCATAGCGTGCGAGGCTGAGCATCGACGCGCGCTGCTGAATAGACGCACGCATTTCGGGGTGGAACAGCGTCACGCGGCCACGGCCGGCCCCCTTGGAGACGTAGAGGGCGATATCGGCATGCTTCAGCAGCTCCTCGGCGCCGCCCTCGCCATCCGCGGACGTGGTGACCCCGATGCTGGCGCGGATGTCGACGAGCTGACCATTGACCCGGGCCGGTGCGCCGAGGGCCGCCAGGATTGCCTCCGCAATGTCCAGCACCTCGTCTTCCGATCCGATCTGCGGCAGCACGATCGCGAACTCGTCCCCGCCGAGACGCGCCACCGTGTCGCCGGGGCGCACGACGGTTTCAATCCTCTGCCCGGACAGACGGAGCAACTGGTCGCCGGAATCGTGACCAAGCGTGTCGTTGACCAGCTTGAAGTCGTCGAGATCGATCAGCAGCAGTGCCGACCGCTCGCCTCCGGCGAGACTGGCCGAAACCGCCGCCTGAAGCTGCTCCTGAAAGAGAACGCGATTGGCGAGACCGGTAAGCGGATCGTGGCGTGCCGCCCATTCCACATGATCCTGCGCCGCCTTGCGATCGGTCACGTCGCGAAACGCAACGATGGTCCGGCTGCCGCTGCCGCCGGTGTCGCCCTCGGCGGACATCGCGCGGATGTCGATCGTGAGCCAGCGCAGCGTCCCGGTGTCGGCGCGGCGGATCCGGAATGTCATCTCGGCATGGACTTCGTCCTCGCTCTGCATCGAGGCGATTACCGCATCGCGATCGTCCGGGTGAACGAGGCCGAGGAACCGTGATGCGTCGGCCGGCGCATCGGCCCCCAGCCCGAGCATCGCCCGCAGCTCGCCGGACCATCGCCGCGCCCCGGTCTCATGATCGAAGTCCCAGATGCCGAGCCCGGTCGCGCGCACCGCCAGGCGGTACAGCTCCTGCATGTTGAGCAGGGCCGCCTCCGCCTTTTTCTGGTCGTCGATGTCGTCGAGCGTGCCATACCAGCGCAGGATCGATCCATCGGCGCTGCGGCGCGCGCCGGCTCGGGCGCGAACCCAGCGATATTCCTGGTCGTGACGCATCAGCCGGTACGCGGTGTCGAGCGGCTCGCCGGTGCGCAACGCATGCTGCCAGTTGACGAGGGTGCGGGCGCGGTCGTCCGGATGAACGACGGCAAGCCAGCCGTCGCCGAGCGTTTCGTCCGGTGTCCGGCCGATCGCGTCGAAGCCTTGGGCGCTGACCTCGATGATCTGGCCTGCAGGGTCGGCGGCCCAGGGGATCTGCGGGCTGAGCTCCAGCGTGTAGCGGTAATGCTCCTCGCTTTCTCGCAATGCGCCTTCGATCGTCTTGCGATCGGTGATGTCCTGGCAAATGCCGCGGACCGACAGCACCCGGCCGAAGGAATCCAGAATCGGGCGCGTTTCGGCCCAGCAATAACGGATCTCGCCGTCGGGACGGACGACTCGAAACTCCGCCGCCGAATGGGTTCGGCTGTTGATGCAGCCCTGCAGTCGCCCCCGCATCGAAGCGCGGTCGTCCGGGTGGATGCAGGCCATCGAGGATTCGAGCGTCGGCGTGAAATCCGCTTCTTGCCGCCCTGCGATCCGGAACATTTCGTGCGACCAGGTGAAATCCTGCGTGCCCACGCGCCAGCGCCAGATCCCAAGCTTGGCAATCCGCTGTGCGGCGCAAAGATCGTCCGAAAGGCTGGCAAGATCGTCCACCAATTGCGTCACGCGCTGGGGATCGATGTCGGGACGAGCATTCTTCGCGCTGGCTCCGCGGGCGAAGACTTCGTCGGGTTCATGAATCAACGGGTGGATCCTGCTTGGACGAAAGGGTGGCGCTCTGACCTCTTAGACGTCCCGGCTCTCCGCGTTTGGCTTTCCCGCAATCTTTTCCGGCACTTAGTAGGATTTCGGTAGGGGTAGTACGGGGTTCGGAAAAGCGATCAGTCCTTCGCCGCCGGGATTGCGATCGAAAGACAGGCGCCGCCTTCGGCGGGATCTTCGGCCCACAAGCGTCCGTGCTGCGCCTCGATGATCATCCGCGACACGGAAAGCCCGATGCCCATCTTCTCCTGCTTGGGAATTCCCGATGGGGTGATCAGGGCTTCCCGCATCTCGGCGCTGAGCCCTGAGCCCGTGTCTCGGACATCGATCCGCACTTCTTCGTTGGTGCGGTAGGCCGCAATCGAAAGCTGCTTGCGCTCAGAACCCTGCATCGCCTCGACGGCGTTGCGGACGAGGTTGATCAGCACCTGCTGAAGCTGCACGCGATCGACCTGCACGAACAGACCGGGCTCGCAGCGAACCGCCCGCCGCACGTCGCGCCCCTCGGGCCCGATCAGCGCGATGTTCGCGGCTTCCTCGATCGCTTCGCCGACATCGAAACGCTCTCGAACCGACTTCGATTTCACCGTCATGTTGCGGAGCCGCCGCACGATCTGGCCGGCACGCGTGGTATTTTGCCTGGCCGAGCCGACCAGTTCGGCCAGCTTCGCGATGTCGGGCGTTTCCGACTTGAGCGCCATTTCACAGGCAGCGAGATAGTTGGAGATGGCGGCAAGCGGTTGGTTGAGTTCATGAGCGACGGTCGACGCCATCGCTCCCATCGCGCTCACGCGCGACATGTGAATGAGATCGGCCTGGAGCTCGGCAATCTTCTGCTCGTCCGCTTTGCGGGCGCTGATGTCGCGAATGAAGCCGAGGAACAGGATTTCCTGAAATCGCCCGGTCAGCATCACCGCCAGTTCGACCGGCATCTCGCTGCCATCTTTCTTCAGCGCGACCGTTTCGATCTGCCGTCCGAGGATCCCGACCTCACCGGCACGAAGGAATCTGTCCAACCCAGCTTTGTGTGCTGCGCGCAGGCGCTCCGGGATGATCAGATCGCCAAGATCCTGACCCATCGCTTCCGCGGCGCTCCAGCCGAACATGCGCTGGGCGATCTGATTCCATGCAGCGATGGTTCCATCGGAGCGCATCACGACGACCGCATCGAGAGCGGTGTCGAGCACTGCGGCGAGCAGCTGTCCTCCGGTCTCGGACGAGGTTGGCATTGCTGGGGCCTACACCTCCCCGACGCCTAATGCACCACCCGTAAAACTACAGCGTTCTGCAAGCGAGGGCGCGATGCTGCGCCGCTACGGCCAAGCTCGTCGCCATCCGTAGAATCACGCTAGGTACGTTTCCGCAATAGGTGATCTGGTCTGCAAGCAAGTAGTTAACGTTTCACTAACGAAGCTGGAGTCGGTGAGCGTTTGCCGATCCCGTCTGTAGGGTGAAATTGCAAGATGTCTGATCGCCTCAACACTTACGGTACTGCAATCTTGCCGCGGATTTGTGTCGTTGGAGTGGGCGGTGCCGGTGGGAACGCCGTCGCCAACATGCTTCAGGGCGGGGTAAACGGGGTCGACTTCATCGTCGCCAATACAGATGCGCAGGCGCTCAATGCATCCCCGGTTCAGCGGACAGTTCAGCTCGGTCGCATGGTAACGGAAGGTCTCGGCGCGGGCGCCGATGCCCAGGCGGGCCGGCTGGCAGCGCTCGAGTCGATCGACGACATCGAAGCCGCACTGGATGGTGCCCACATGTGCTTCATCGCTGCCGGCATGGGCGGCGGGACCGGCACTGGCGCCGCTCCGGTGATCGCGGCAGCGGCACGCGCCAAGGGCATTCTCACCGTCGGAGTGGTCACCACGCCGTTCGGCTTCGAAGGACGCCGCCGCCTTGCGTCGGCAATGTCCGGCATCGAGGAGCTGCGCGACGAAGTCGACACGCTGATCGTCATTCCGAACCAGAATCTTTTCAGGGTCATCTCGCCGAACACCACCTTTCGGGAGGCGTTTCGCCTCGCCGACCAGGTGCTCGAACAGGGTGTTCGCAGCATCAGCGACCTGATCGTCATGCCCGGCCTCATCAACCTGGATTTCGCGGATGTGCGGACGGTGATGCTGGCGATGGGCAAAGCGATGCTCGGCACCGGCGAAGCGAGCGGCGAAAACCGTGCAACCGAAGCGGCACATCGCGCCATTCAGAACCCCCTGCTCGACGGTGCGATCAAGGGCGCGCGAGGGCTGATCATCTCGATCACCGGCGGCGAAGATATGCGGCTTATGGAGATCGATGAAGCAGCGATGCGGATACGGGACGAAGTCGATCCCGAAGCGAACATCATCTGGGGCTCGGCCGTGGATCCCATGCTCGAAGGCCGGATCCGGGTTTCGATCCTTGCCACCGGGATCGATTCCGACGCGCCGAAGCCGGCGCGTCACCGCGCCCCCGCGGCAAGTGTTGCTCCGCCGATGGAGGAAATTGACTCCGCTTGCACCTGCGCCGTCGAAGAGGCCGATCTTGGCTTCACTGCACCTCCTGAAACCGCGGTTTCGGTGACGGCCGGGCTGGCTGTGACTGCGTTTCCGATCGAGGACGAGGAGCCGGCCGCCCTGCCGGCCCTGCCCGAAACCGGCACCTACCACGTCCAGATTTCCGCGCCTTGGGAAGACGGCTATGCGGCGACCGACACGATCGTGATGACGGCGCCCGGAGCCACCGCCTGCGCGCCCGCTGCTCCGATGGTGCCGGAGGATAGCGTCATCCTCTCCGAGCCTGGATCGGCAGACCTCGATTTCCATCGTTATCAGCCACCGGCCCGCACACGGCCGGTGACTCGGATCGATGCGACGCGCGCCCTGCCGCAGCGGGGTCCAAGCCTTCTCGAGCGCCTGTCGATGCTCGCCCGCGGCGATGCCGATGGACGCAGCCGCTGGCACTGAGTCGGGTAAATCCTATTGCGGCGAGCAGTCGCTCGTCTCTCCAAGAAACTCTGTTCGAAGGACCACGCACATGGTGCTGAACATGCTGTTCAAGAATCCGACATCCGATCAGGCGGACCGGGAGCCGGCCGCGATGGCCGAGCTTCGACCGCGGATCTGCGTCGTCGGCGTCGGCGGTGCCGGCTGCAATGCCGTCCGGCACATGATCCGAAACGGCCTCGAGCGCGTCGACTTCGTCGCTGCAGACACCGACGTCCAGACGCTCGATGCGTCGCCGGCGTCCACCCGCATCCTGCTGCGCGAAAAGGTCAGCGGACGCATCGCAGCCGACCCGCGCCGGCAGTCACCCGCCGACCGCGAACTCGACGACGATATCGCCGAGGCCCTGCGGGGTGCGCAGATGTGCTTCATCGCGGCCGGCATGGGCGGCGGAACCGGAACCGGTGCTGCGATCCGCATCGCCTGCTGGGCACGCCGCAACAACATCCTGACCGTCGCAGCCGTGACCAAGCCGTTCCGGTTCGAGGGCAGCCGCCGCTATCTCGCCGCCGAGCGCGGCATCGAGGAATTGCGGCGCGCGGTCGACACGCTGATCGTGATCCCGAACCAGAATCTGCTGCACGGCGCGGCGCCCGACGCAACCGTCACCGCAGCCTTCGAGGCGGCGGACGCGGTGCTGGAGCAAGGCGTTCGTTCGATCACCGATCTGATCGTCAATCCGGGTATCGTGAACCTCGACTTCAACGATGTTCGCGGGATCATGGAAGGCATGGGCAAGGCAGTGCTTGGAACCGGGGAAGGCGAGGGTGCCGATCGTGCGGTGAAGGCAGCGCAGGCGGCGGTCGCCAATCCGCTGCTGGACGGCGCCCTGGACGGCGCCAATCACCTGATCATCTCGATCGTCGGCGGTGACGACATGCGGCTCGTCGAGATCGACGAAGCCGCCCGCTACATTACCAGCCGCGTTCATCCGGAAGCACAGATCATCTGGGGCTCCTCGCAGGACGTCGCGATGGACGGTCGCATCCGGGTCTCGGTGATCGCCACCGGCCTCGACGCGGCGGCGGGCAAAGCGCTGCGCCCGCGCCGCACCACATCGTGCCGGTTCCGCAAGCACCAGGCGCAGCCCAGCGCGATCTACAATCAGGGCTTTTACTTCAGCACCTGCCGCAATTGCGGCGAGGACATGATCCGTACCGGCAGCGATTGGCAAGCCGTTCCGAAGGGTCTGCGGGTGGTTTGGCCGGGAAGTGCACCGGCAGCCCGTAGCGCCCCGGCCTCCAAGCCGGCGCGTCGCGGCGCCCGGCGGGGGTGGTTGCGCCTCCGGGTGTCGCCTGTCTCTCTGGTCACCGCGGGTCTGCGCTGCGTCGGCTGGTTCGGGGGCGATGCCCTGCGTGCCGTGCGCGGGCGCTGGGCTGCGCGTAGCCGGCGCCGGGGCGTGTTGCTGCTTCCTGGCGCAGCCAGCTGACAGGAACTTTTGTTTGCCGGGATCGTCGCTTATGTGGTTTGTACAGTACATCCCGTAGGTTGTTTGAATCGCAAGTGTCAGCCACAGCGCCCGCCGTGGGCGGCATTTCGGCCGATGGGGGAGCGGCAATGGCAACAGAGGCGCAGGACAAGGCGGCGGTGGCGCTCTGTGTCATCGGCGGCACGTGTGCGCTCTTCGTGCTCGCTGCCTGGGCGATGAACGTCACCAGCCTGGCTGCCCTCGGCGGCCCTTACCCGACGCAGCCGCTGTCGGCACTCGGTTACCTTTGTCTTTCCGTGGCGATGCTGGCGGCGCTGCGCGGCAACGCGCGGTTGGCCGCAGCATTGCTGATCGTGCCCCTGCTGGTCGCTGCGACGACCTTGCTCCAGGATGCGACCGGCACCTCGATCGGCGCCGATTCATGGCTGTTCCCGACGGGTGTCGCCGAGCAGCAACTGGCCACGCCCGGGCGGCCGACCATTGCCGTGGCGGTAACCCTGCTGTTTCTCTCGGCCGGTCTGCTGCTCGCGATGCGGCCAGGCCTGCGCGCCGGGCAGGCCGTGGCCGCTCTCGCGATCGCCGCCTTTGGAACGATCGCCGTCGCCGGCGCCGCGATGCCGCTCTCGGGGCCGGTGAGCGATCCCGTCCTTCGCTATGTCGCCGCGCCTCTGCCCGCGTTGATCTGCGGCGCCGTGCTCTCGGTCGCGCTGCTCGGCTGGAGAGGCTCGGTGTGGGAAGGGCTATTTTCCGGGCTCGGCATGGACCGCACGATCCTGCAGGTCGTGCTGCCGCTGCTCGTCGTCACGCCGGTGGCGACCGAGTGGGTGGAGGAGCGGGTCAAGTCGCTGGGCGTGGATTCATCCATCTCCGGCGCGTTGGAGACGGCGCTCAACATTGCCGCGATGGCGGCGCTGCTGATCTGGGTGACGAGCAGGGCGTCGCGCGAGCAACGCGCCCGCCGTGCGCTGACCCGAGCGCTGGACTCCGCGCCGATCGCGCTCACCGATACGTCCGGCGCCGTGATCCACTGGTCGATGGGCTGTGAGCAGCTGTACGGCTGGACTCAGCAGGAGGCACGCGGACGGCAGAAGCACGACCTGCTCGGCTCGCGTGCGGCGGAAGGCACCGTCGACTGGGATCCCGACGCGGAGGGCTGGGAAGAGGAGTTGATCGAACGTCGCCGCGACGGATCGACCTTGAACGTGCTCGAGCGGGCCCGCCGGCTCGAGCCCCGGCACGGCGGCGAGCCGATCTACGTCTTGTCGATGACCGACATCAGCGCGCGCACCGAGGCCGAAGCGGCATTGAAAGCCAGCGAAGCCCGGCTGATGCTGGCCATGGAAGCGAGCGACATCGGCATTCTCGAATGGGATGCGGTCACCGGCCGATTCACCGAGTCTACCGGGAGCTGCCCGACCCTAGGTGTGGAGCGGGGGACCATGGCCGATCTGGGCTCGTGGCGCGAGCATGTCGATCCGGCGGACCGTGCCCGTGTCTTCGAGACGATCAACGCTGCGATTGCGAGACAAGCCCCACGCGTCCGCTTCCGTTATCGCTTCATCACTCCGGACGGCGGCCGGCGCATGCTCGAATCGAGCGCCGCCTGCTTCTACGATGCGGACGGCAAGCTGACCCGGATGATCTCGCTCTACATCGACGTCACAGAGCGGGAGGAATGGCAGAGCCGCCTGGCCCAGCTTCAGGAGGAGGTGATGCATGTCTCCCGCCTCAGCGCGATGGGCGAAATGGCCTCGGGGCTCGCGCACGAGCTCAATCAGCCGCTCACCGCCGTGGTCAATTTTCTCGGTACCGCGAAGGTGCTGCGCAGCGCCGGCGACGACAGCAAGATTGACGATCTTCTGGCAGGCGCGAGCCAGCAGGCGCTACGCGCGGGGCAGATCATCCGCCGCCTGCGCACCTTCGTCTCGCGCGGGACCGTTCAGGAGGAACTGACTCCGGTCGGCGAACTGATCGGGGATTCCGTGGCGCTGGCGCTGGCAAGCCGGGGCCGCAATGACGTCGATCTGCGGGTCGAGGCGGATGATCCCGATCTCCGCGTCTTCGCCGATCGGGTCCAGATCCAGCAGGTTCTGGTGAACCTGCTGCGCAACGCGGCCGAAGCGATGGGCGAAATGCCGCAGGAAGAGCGTCGGATCGTCGTCTCCGCGCAACCCGAAGCCGATGCCGAGCGTCTCGCCATCGCGGTGCGCGATACCGGCCCGGGTCTCAGCCCCGAGATGCTTGACAGGCTGTTCACGCCGTTCGTGTCGGGTAAGGAGGGAGGCATGGGCGTCGGGCTTTCGATCTGCAAGCGGATCGTGGAGGCCCATGGCGGAACGCTGACGGCCGAGAATAACGAGGATGGCGGCGCGACCTTCCGGTTCACGCTGCGAACAAGACCAGGAGGCCAGGAATGACCACGCGTACCATCTATGTCGTCGACGACGATGACGATGTCCGTCTCTCTCTCCAGTCTCTTCTCTCCGTCCTGCCGAACACCTTGGTCTGGGGCTTCCGGTCGGGCGACGCTTTCCTCGAGCGCGCCGAGGAGCTCGGACCCGGCGTAATCCTGCTCGATTATCACATGCCGGGTTCGACCGGGCTGGACGTGCTGAAGGCCATCCAGCCTTACGGGGCGAAGTTCGTCGCGGTAATTCTGACCGGGCATGGCGAAGTCAGCCTGGCGGTCGAGGCGATGAAATCCGGTGCGCTCGACTTCCTCGAGAAGCCGTACGAGCATGACGCACTGATCGAAGTCCTGAACAGCGCGTGCGGCCAGCTCGAGGAAAGCAGCGAGCAGACTGCGCGGGTCGACGCCGCCAAGGCGAAGATCGAGAAGCTTTCCGCACGAGAGGTCCAGGTGATGCACGGCCTGATCGCCGGGCGATCGAACAAGGTAATCGCCTACGATCTCGATCTCAGCCCGCGTACGATCGAAATCTATCGGGCCAACCTGATGGATAAGCTGGAAGTCACCAACCTGTCCGATATCCTGCGCATCGCGTTCACGGCCGGGCTGGTGCCGAGCGCCTGATCGGCCGCGCCGGCTCAGCCGGGCGCACGTGCTCTTGCGCTCGGCGGCGGTCGGATACCGGTGTCGACCTCCACGCAATTGCGGCCGCTCGCCTTCGCCTTGTAGAGCAGGCGGTCGGCGCGTCGCATGACCGCATGCTCGGTTTCGCCGGGACGGGCCGTGGCCACGCCGGCGGAAAAGGTGATCTGGCCGATCGGGGTCCCGGTCTCGCGATCCTTGAACGGGCTGGCCGCGACCGTCTCACGAGACGCATTCACCAACCTTGAGGTCACCGCGGAATTGCTTGCCGCGAACAGGACGGCGAACTCTTCGCCGCCGTAGCGTGCGACCATCGCGCCGCCGCAGGTCGCCTTGAGCACCTGTGCGACCAGCTTCAGCACCCGGTCGCCGACATCGTGGCCGTGAGTGTCGTTGATGGACTTGAAGCGGTCGATGTCGCAAAGCGCAACACTGATCGGGACGCCGGCCTCGCTCAGGGCAGCGTAGCGATCCTCGAACGCGCGGCGGTTCGACAGGCCGGTGAGCGCATCGGTCCGCGCTTCCGACTGGGCGTCGAGCAGCTTCTGCCGGAGTGCATTCGCTTCCTCCGTGGCCTGTTCGAGGCGTGCTTCGGCCAGACGGCTACGCTCGATCATCGTCTCGGTCAGGCCGACCAGGGCCGCGATCGAGGCGGGACCGGCACCGGCCGCGAGCTGCTCCGCGCCGAATTGGAGATCGCCCTGATAATCGCGCACCTCCTCGCGGGTCGAGGCAGCGACGTTGGCAAAGGCTTCGACCTGGCGGCGGGCGACGTGGATGAGATCCTGTGCGACGTCCCGCCCGCGCGCCTGCGCGGCCGGCACGATCGCGGTCCCGGGCGGGGCCCAGGCACCTGCGAGTTCGGCATGCACGGCTGCGAAATTCTCGGGGCTCGGGTCGAGACCGCGCGCGAACATTGTCTCGCCGATGGCGGCGAAGAGCCGGCGCTTTTCTGCCTGTTCGTCCATGCCGGTCATGACCGCATCGGCCTACCCATCCAGAGAATCATGCGTCTGCCCTAGACCTTAAGGCTTACTCTTTTGAATAGAGCCCGATCGCATCTGCCGAGAAAATCGGTGCGACGCATCGTTGAAGAGCCATGCTCGATACGGCACGATCCGGCTTCGTCCGTCCCATGATAGGCGGATCCACGCGCCCGTCCCGGAGATTGCGAACGCGGCGGGCTCGCCGTCCAAGGTACGGGCGTGCTGGCCTGATCCGGCCCACCTCGCGATGTCGAAGCCGGGTTGTCGATGTCGAGCAGCAAGTCATCCTGAATGGTTCGAAGCTCTGACGGAGCCCGCGCCTCGCCATCGTCTCCCCCCGATGTCTGTTCTGGACGAAGAGACGGTCATTCCCGCTCCTGTCAGTCTGTCAATGACAGCAGCCGATATTGGCCGGTACCATGTCCGGCGACAACAGAGACCAGATACCAGTCGGAGCGAACGGAACGAGGACCGAAGCGGGCGAGGAGGATCGGACCCGGTCTAGGAGCCACTCCGCCGACAACCCCGACGGATCGTCGCCGGACGCGGCAAGGCCGGTGCCGTCGGTGACCAAGCCGATAACAGGCGGCAGCGCGTAACCAGGCCAGCGCAGGGCAATCTGCCGAAGCGCCTCCGAGCCGGACTCGACCAGAGGCTCGACCTCCGGCCAGAACGCCGCTTCGCTCATGTCCAATGCGGTGCCCGGAGTCAGACGTGCGCTCCACGGGATCAGCCTGATGGTAGCGTCGCCCCGGAACGTGGCGACGGTGAGGAGGGGCGCGTCGATGCGGGTCAGCAAACGAGCCGCGTGC
The DNA here is from genome assembly GCF_004135585.1 of Sphingosinicella sp. BN140058. NCBI lineage: Bacteria > Pseudomonadati > Pseudomonadota > Alphaproteobacteria > Sphingomonadales > Sphingosinicellaceae > Sphingosinicella > Sphingosinicella sp. BN140058. The sequence goes on from NZ_CP035501.1 coordinate 2,812,046, forward strand.
GGAATCATCGCCAGACCTGCGCCGAGCAGCGCAGGCTCGGAGGAGGCGCGCAGGAGCGCATCCTCGTCGACGTCTCCCGATCGCCATTGCGGCTTGCCCGGAACCACCTACAACCCCCCTATTGAGGGCACGATGCCCCCGCCTGAGGCCATTATAGGATCGAATGGGAGCCGCGGCGTGCTCGGACCACGGATCGTGCCGCAGCCGAACCAATGTCACCCCCTTTGCGAGGCTCGGGTGACCGGCCGTACGCTGCGATCAGGCAGCCTTGCGGGCGATCTCGCTGGGGAGGCCGAGCGACACCGGCTGCTCCTGCTCTACCGCGGCCTCTTGGCCGATCGCGACAAGGCTGGTCAGGCGGTTGTGCGGCGAGCTCGGATCGGGAAGCAGCGCGGGCAGCGCTTCGATGATCGCCGAGGGAGCCTCTGCGGTCGGGGCAGACGCCGTACGCGGCCGGGCGCCGGTCGCGGCAGCCACCTTGTAATCGGCCATCACCTGGAACTTCGCGCTGCTGGCGACGAGCTCGCCCATGGTCTTGGCCGCCCGCTTGGTGATCTGGCGGACTCGTTCCTTGGTGAGGCCGGTGTCGAGACCGAGCGCATCGAGCGTGCCCGTGTCGAACACCCGGCGCTCGACGATCTCGCGGTTGCGGGTGAGCTTCTCTTCGAGCTTGGCGAGCTCGACCGGATCCACTTCCCGGAAGCGCGGCCGGCGGGACGGGATCTGGTCGTTGATGTCGCCCGGCTGATTGGCGATCGCCTTCTTGGCGCGCGGCCGCTTCTTGAGCTGCTCGATGCCGACGGCACGAAGATGCTCGATATATTCGTCGATCAGCGCGCCGGTCGCATTCTGGGCGAGATAGTCGGACGCGGCGGCTTCGGTGGCGTCGAGCGCGTCTTCGTCCTCGATGGTCGCTTCGAACGCCATGTCCTCGCCGTCCTGGCTGCGGCCGAGATCCTGAAGGGAGACGGTGAGCGCCTCGACCTTCTTCGCGGAGGAACGCTGGTCGGTCATCAGGCGGAAGCGCAGGCTCTGCATCTCGCCGCGGATCTGCCAATTGACGAATGTGGTGAACTGCGCCTTTTCGGGGTCATAGGCTTCGATCGCCCGGTGGACGGCGATGGCTGCCGCCTGCTCGGCATCTTCCCAATGGGCAACGAGGCCATACTGGCGGATGAAATGCCGGATCCGGGGTGCGATCAGCTTGAGGATCGAGGCGAAGGCACGATCGGTGTTGAGGCGCTGGCGGGCAGTCTGCTTCGCGCCTTCGGCGGCGCGGTTCGCGATGACGTCGGCAACCAAGGCTTCCAGCGCGATGGTGGTCTTGGACATTGGTAACTCCCCCCGGAGCGGAACGCACCCTGCGCTCCCCGGCTCCGTCTACGAGCCCTGAAATGCAGGAGGAGAGTTAACCTTCTTGGTAATCCTATATGCGGGGTTGTACGTAAGCGGCCCCGGGGGATCTCAGGGGTTCTCGAAAAAACCGCCTGTCTGCAGGGCGTTGGCAGCTTCGGGGGGAGCCCGACGGCGAACGCTCAGTACTAATGCTTATCTTATAGGATGGGCTGCAGGGCCTGACCCGGTTGCCGATTCCTTTTTTCTGACGGGGTTCAGCGAACGCGAATCGCAGATCCGGATTCACATGGCTGCAAGAGAGCCGCCCGTCTGACGAGCGCGGAGATGCGGTCCGCGAAGATGGTCGCACGGCTGGTGTCGTCCGGGCCTCAAGCGCCCAATACCTGGCGATCTCGTCCGCAGCCGAAAGACTCAGGCCTGGAAACGTTCCGGGCGGATGTGGCGCTCGACGAAACCGAGCAGCCATTGTCGATGGGCCGTGGTGGCGTTGCCGGCCTGGGCGAGGCGTGCGTTCGCGCTTGCCGCGCCGACCTGAGCGCGCAGCAAGGTTGCGGCGCGGCCATTGTCGAGTCCCCCCTTGAGGAACTTGACCGCGTCGCCGGCGCCGAGATGATGGCCGAGATAGGCGGCCTGCGCCACCTTCGCGACACCGCCGCCGATGTCGACGCCCGCCTTGCGCAGACGGTCGAGATTGCCCTTGGCATAATCGGCAATGGCATGGATCGAGGTCTCGCCGTCGTAGCGGAGCGCAAGCAGCTCGGCCTGGGCACCCTTTTCGACCCTGCCGGACTCGTTCAGCCAGCCGCGATTCTTCGCCACCTGATTGAGCCAGGTACCGCTGCGTTGCGCTTCCCCGACCCAGGTGCCGGCGAGAAATTGTCCAAGCCCGGCTGCACTCGATCGGGGGTTGCGCGAGTAGAGCTTCCAGCTGCCGTCCCGTCCCTTCGCCGCCTCGGCATCGACGATCGCCGCCAGCGCCGCAGTAGGAATGCCCGTGCGCGCGGCTGCGCGCTCCAGGCTTCCCTGGTGCTGCGCGTTGGGGCCGAGCCCGCCGGCGCGACCGACCTCCTGGGGTTCGGCCTCGGTGGCCGGAGCGGCCGTAGGCTCGGTGTTGGGCAAGGTGAGGCCCTCGAGCCGGCCGAGCCCCGGAGAGGCGGTCGCCACCGGCTGGCGCGGGGCGGCTGCCGGTTGCTGCGTCAGCACGGCAAGCAGCGACTCCAGATTCGGCCCGCCTCCGCTTGGCGCCAGTTCGCCAGACGCTTCCGGCGTGCCGCCGTCCCCCAGTGCCGCCCGCCAGAGGCGGCTCGAGAGATCGTTGCGGGCCTGGGTGTAGATCAGATCCGCCTTCTGCTCGGGGCGGAGCCGCTCGATCTCGATCCGGCCGATCATGGGCGGCGCTCCCGCGCGGCCGTGCGACGCGCGCGCAGCAGCGCCGCGTTGGAAATGTCGTCGATCATCGCCTGCTCGGCGGTCGCGGCGGCGAGCGCGGCGGAGGCCCGATAGCCGTCGGCGGCGGTTTCCATCGCCTTCATCGAGCCGTAAACGTCGGTCGCTTCATCCCGCAGCCGGTCGAGGCGGGCGGCGGACGCGGAGCGGTCCTGCTCCAGACGCTCGCGCAGCATGCGCATGCGGCTGACGTAAGCGAAGCTGGACATCATCGGATCGCTGCCGGCCAGCTGCACTTCTGCGGTGGCGGTGGCGAGCGCGGCCTGCTTGGCCTGCTCGAGGGCGACCAGCTGGCTCGTCTCCGCGCCGATCGCCATTCCCACGCGGTCGATCTCGCGCTGCTGGATGCGAAGTGCGGTGTCGAACGGAGTCTTCATGCGTCACCCTGCGGTTCGGGAGCGAGGAGCGCCTCGAGTGCTGCGAAGCTCTCGTCGGCATGGCCCTGATCGGATTTGCCCTGTTTGAGCAGAGTCTCGATCGCGGGGGCGAGGCGGATGGCCCGGTCGACTTCGTCGCGGGTTCCTTCCTTATAGGCGCCAAGCCGGATCATTTCTTCCATGTCGCCATACGTAGAAAGCGCCGTCTTGGCCGCATTGCGAAGCACGTTCTGCTCGGGCGTGTGGGCGGCCGGCAGGGTTCGCGAGACGGATTTGAGCACGTCGATCGCGGGGTAGCGGCCGCGATCGGCGATCCGGCGGCTCATCACGACGTGCCCGTCGAGAATGCCGCGCACGGCGTCCGCAACCGGCTCGTTATGATCGTCGCCGTCGACGAGCACCGTGAACAGGCCGGTGATGCTGCCTTCGCCGGGCCGTCCGGGGCCGGCGCGTTCGAGCAGGCGGGGCAACTCGGCGAAAACGGTGGGCGTATAGCCCTTGGTCGCCGGCGGCTCGCCGCTCGCGAGGCCGATCTCGCGCTGCGCCATCGCGAAGCGGGTTACGGAGTCCATCAGGCAGAGGACGCGAAGCCCCTGGGCGCGGAAATGCTCGGCGACGGCAAGCGTCGTCCAGGCCGCCTGGCGGCGCATCAGCGCGGGTTCGTCCGATGTGGCGACGACGACGACGCTGCGAGCAAGGCCGTCCTCGCCGAGATCGTCTTCGACGAATTCCTGAACCTCACGGCCACGTTCGCCGATCAGGCCGATGACCGCGACGTCGCACTCCGTCCAGCGGGCGAGCATCGACAGCAACACTGATTTGCCGACGCCGGAGCCGGCGAAAAGGCCGAGGCGCTGGCCGACGCAGAGCGGCGCGAAGATGTCGAGCGCGCGAACGCCGGTTTCGATCTTGGCACCTACCCGGGTCCGGGCTGCGGCCGGCGGCGGCGCCGCCTTGATCGGGCGCGGCACTTCGCCGCGCGGAAGAACGCCTTTGCCATCCACCGGACGACCCAGCCCGTCGACCATGCGGCCGAGCCAGGCTTCGCAGGGACGAAGCGAGAAGCGTCCCGCCATCAAATCGGCACGCGAGCCGGACGTGATCCCCTGGGGGTCGCTGAACGGCAGGCAATGCGCGATGCCGCGATCGAGCCCGGTAACTTCCGCCTCGAGCGGCTGTTCGGTGCCCTGGATCCTGATCCGCGCACCGATCTGTGCCGCTCCTGAGAGGCCTTCGACTTCGATCAGGGCGCCGCGCACCGCGACGACCCGGCCGAACCGAAGATCGGGCGAGAGTTCGCGGATTGCGGAAGCGGCGGCGGCAAGCATCGGATTCAGGCCGCTTCGGCGATGCCGAGGAGCTGGGCTTCGTAATTCATCAGCCAGCGGCAATCGGCCAGTGCCGTATAGAATTGCTGGCAGGCGACCTTCTGGGCGAAGCTGACGCAGGTGGCCTGGGCTTCGGGCGCCTTGAGCGCCGCGAGCAGTTCGCGGACCAGATCGATGATATTGTCCTGATGGACGGTGCGGTCGCCACCATCGATATAGGCCATCATGCACGCGAAATAGAGCCGGCGGGCGGGCGTGTTCGCCTCTTCCGGGGCCATCACGTCGCGGCCGCGAAGCACGCTTGCGCCATTTTCCAGACGCAGATCGGTGCGTCCTACGGAGCGCAGCACTGCACCGTTCACGATAACTTTTTCACCGTCGCGCAGGGAAATACGAAGCGACATCGTCTCGATCCTTCAGCCGTTTGACTGGATTATAGGACCGTTGCCGAGGCTTGACGCGGAACTAGGCAATTTTTGCCCATTGTTGGTTCGCCCCGAACCTCATCCTACAATGATCGGGAACGATGGGCGCAGAACGCCGGCCGACTTATTTTCAGGAGATTTACGTTGAGCCTCTATTCCGCGCTTTATGCCGGCGTTTCGGGCCTTTCCGCGCAGTCCAGCGCGATGGCCGGTGTCGCTGACAACATCACCAACATCAACACGGTCGGCTACAAAGCCGTACAGACCGAATTCCGCACCCTCGTCACCGACGGCAATGCCAAGAGCAGCTACGCCGCCGGCGGCGTCACTGCCGCGCCGCAGTCGCTGATCTCGAAGCAGGGCATGCTGCAATCCTCGTCGAGCGACACCGACATCGCCATCGACGGCGCCGGCTTCTTCGTCGTGCGTTCCGACAACAGCCCGGGCAGCGAAGTCAGCTTCACCCGCGCCGGCTCGTTCAAGCCGGATCCCGAAGGCTTCCTGCGCAACACCAGCGGCCTGATGCTGCAGGGCTGGCGCCTGGACACCCAGGGCAATTACGTGGACACCGGCAGCCTCGACACGCTCGAGCCGGTGCGTCTCAGCGACCTGACCGGCACCGCGATGCCGACCTCGAAGCTGGAAATCCGTGCCAACCTGCAGTCGACCACCCCGGTTCACGCTGCCGTCACCGGCGGCACCTACGCTGCTGGCCAGATTGCCAACGGCACCGTTACGCCGCAATTCACGCGTTCGATCGACGTCTATGACGCGCAGGGCACCGCCCACCGCGTGACCGTCGGCTTCATCAAGTCCGATGCCAACAAGTGGCAGGCCGAAGTCTATGGTGCCCCGACCGACGTGACCAACGGCATCGGTACCCCGGCGATCCCGGGTCTGATCGCCGCCGGCCAAGTCGAGTTCAACGGCGACGGCAGCCTGAAGTCGCTTCCGGCGAGCTTCGACAAGCTCACCCTGGGCTGGCAGAACAAGGCCGACCCGCTCACCATCGACTTCAATCTCGGCGATGCGAATGCGCTCAACGGCCTCACCCAGTTCGGCAGCGAATCGGCGCTGATCTCGTCGATCGTCGATGGCGGCATGCTCGGCAATCTCGCCTCGATCGAAGTCTCGAAGACCGGCCGCGTCAGCGCCGTGTTCGACGACGGCACCACCCGCGAGGTGTTCCAGCTGCCGATCGCCACCTTCGCCAACCCGGACGGCCTCACCCGCATGTCGGGCAACGCCTTCCAGATGTCGGCCAATTCCGGCAATTACGCGATCAACAAGGCGGGCGCCCTCGGTGCCGGCCAGATCGCAAGCAGCTCGCTCGAGGCGTCCAATGCCGATCTCGCCGGCGAGTTCACCAACATGATCCGCTTTCAGCGCGCCTACAGCGCGTCGTCGAAGATCATCACGACCGTCGACGACATGCTCCAGGAAGTGTCGAACCTGAAGCGCTAAGCGGCCATCGGCCCGGCCGATCCCGGCCGGGCCCTCACTATCCTGAAGTTCGAAGGAAAGATCGGCGTGTCCCTCAACGAGATCCTCGGATCGGCAATATCCGGCCTCAATGCGTCCCAATCGGGGCTGCGTTCCGTGTCGAACAACATCGCCAACGTGGGCACTGCCGGCTATGCGCGCGAGCGCGTCGGCCTGACCACGGCCGTGACCAACGGCCGTGTCAACGGCGTGATCGTCGGCGAGCCGGAGCGCGTCGCCGATCGCTTCCTCGAACTCAGTGTCTACAAGCGCTCCGGCGACATGGGTCAGTCGGAGGTCACCGCATCCTATATGGATCGCCTCCAGGCGTTTCTCGGTGAGCCGGGGTCCGAATCCGGGCTGCCGGCGCGGCTCGATGCCATTTCCGCCTCGGCCGTGCGGCTGACCAGCGGCCAGGCCGCCAATCAGAATGTCGCCGCCTTCGTCGGCGATGTCGAGGATGCGATCACCTCCATCCGTCGCCTCGACGGTGACGTTTCGAGCCTGCGAACGGACGTGGAATCCGAAGTCGGCTACACGGTCGAACGCACCAACGGCCTGCTGTCGCGCGTTTACGAACTCAACAACGAAGTCGCCCGCCTGCAGGGCCTGGGCAAGAGCCCGGCCGGCGCGATCGACCAGCGGGTCGCTGCTCTCGAGGAGCTGAGCACCCTCGTCAAGGTCAGCGTTCGCGATCAGCCGGACGGCCGAGTCATCCTCGAAACGCCGCAGGGCGCAACCCTGCTCGACCGCCGGCTTCGTCAGCTCGATTATTCCTCGGCCGGAACCGGGGTCGCCCAGCCCGTCTACCCATCGATCGGGATCCGTTTCGCCGAGTCCAACGGTACGCTCGGCGCCGCGACCGGCGACAAGATCGATAGCGCGGCGATCGGCGGCAAGCTTGGCGGCCTCATCGATCTGCGCGATCGGGCTCTGCCCCAGTTCGCCGACAAGCTCGGGCAATTGTTCGGCGGTCTGGCCCAGACGCTCAACGCCGCGGCCAATGCCGGCACCGCCGTGCCGCCGCCGGCGCGGCTCGACGGCCGCCCAACCGGCGTCGTCGGCACCGACCGCCTCGGCTTCACCGGCGCGGCCACCTTCGCCGTGACCAAGTCGAACGGCGACTTGGTCGCCAAGACCACGATCGACTTCTCGGGCATGGCCACCGTCGACGACGCGGTTGCCGCGATCAATGCCGGGCTCGGTGGCGCCGGAACGGCGACCTTCGCCGACGGCAAGCTCGTCATCGCCGCGAGTGCCTCCGGCAACGGCGTCGCGCTCGCGCAGGACGAGGCTAATCCGAGCAGCCGCGCCGGCGTCGGCTTCTCGCAATATTTCGGTCTCAACGATCTCATCCGCAGCAAGGACAGCCCGCTTGTGCCGTCCGGCTTCGTCGGCACGGACCCGCACGGTTTCGCGCCGGGGCAGACCACCGACATCGTGCTGCGCGATGCTTCGGGCCGGTCGCTGACCAAGTTCACGCTGTCGCCGGCGGGAACGACGTTCAACGATCTCGTCGGTCAGCTGAACGCCAGTCCGCTTGCCGATTACGGAGATTTCGCGCTCGACAGCAAGGGCCGGATCCAGTTCCAGCCGGATGCAGCGGTATCCGGCGCGTCGCTGACCATCGTCTCGGATTCGACCGATCGTCTCGGCACCGGCCAGTCCTTCTCCGCTTTGTCCGCGCTCACCGGCGCCTCGATGGGCCTTGGCACCGGCCAGGTCCGTCCCGACATCGGGATGAACGCCGCTTTGATGCCGCTGGCCCGGCTGCAGACCAATGTCGCAGTCGGCGAGCGCGCGCTTGGGCAGAGCGATCTGCGCGGCGGAACCGGCTTCGTCGAGGAGCTCGCGAAGCTCGTCGATTTCGGCTCCGGCGGCGTCGCCACGCTCGAGCGCTTCTCGGGGCTGCTTCTTGGCGGCGCGGGAACCGAAGCCGCGCAGGCGACCGAGGCGTTCGAAGATGCATCGGCGCGCCGCGACGATGCGGTCAACCGCCGCGACGGCTTTTCCGGCGTCAGCATCGATGAGGAACTCGCCCAGATGGTGGTGCTCCAGAACAGCTATTCCGCGGCGGCGCGGGTGATCTCCACCGCCACCGAAATGTACGACACACTCATCAACATGGTCCGCTGAGAGAGGCTTTCATGAACCGCGTCGCCACCATCCCAATGCAGCGTAACCTGTCCACGGCCATCCAGAAGAGCCAGCAGCAGCTCGCTGAAACCCAGCTCCAGCTCGCCAGCGGCAAGAAAGCGCGCGATTATGCGGCGCTGGGTACGCAGACCGTGCGCCAGATCTCGGCCCGCAGCCTGCTCTCGCGGCAGGAGGCGCAAAGCACCGTCGCCAACACGGTCGGCACGACCCTCAGCCTCTACGATGCCAACATCACGGCCATCGACAGCTCGGTCAGCGATCTCCAGAAATCTATCCTGACGGCGGTCGGCACTGGTCAGTCCGTCGGCCTGCAGGAAGCGATCGAGCAGACGTTCCAGCAGTTTCGCGCGTCGCTCAACGCGTCGGAAGGCGGTCTGCCGCTCTTTGCCGGCTCCCAGACCGACTCCCTGCCGTTCAAGCCGGCCAAACTGGCGGACACGGTCGGGATGGCGGCGTCCGACGCTTTCTCGAACGACGGCGTACGCGCGTCGGCGCACGTCGCCGACGGCGTCGACGTCGAATATGGTGCCGGCGCCGACGAAGTCGGAACCAAGCTGTTCCTTGCCTTCCAGAAGCTCGCCGCGGCCGGAGACATCGGCGAGAAGCCGACCGATGCCCAGAACACGGCGCTCAACGAGGCGCTGAGCATGCTCGGCGACGGTCTCGTCAACGTTCGCAACATCAATGCGGAGAACGGCCGCAAGCAGCAGCAGATCGAGACGCTCGGCACCCGCGCCGACGATCGCGCGGTGCTGCTCAAGGACCTGATCAAGAAGAACGAGGACGCCGATCTTGCCCAGGTTGCGATAGACCTCAACATTCAGCAGACGACGCTCAAGGCGAGTTTCTCGGTCTTCTCGCAGCTCTCGACGCTGTCGCTGACCGACTATCTGCGCTGATCCCGACGGCTCCGCGAAACTTATGAAGGGCCGGGTGCGCTAAGCGCCCGGCCCTTTTTCGTGCGCATGTTCGGCCCGGATGCGGGGCGCAAACGAAATGGGCCGCGCGGCAAGCAATGCCGCGCGGCCCTTGGACTGCATTCGGACGCGAGCGGGCTCAGCTGTTCCTGCGGACTTCGAGCAGGTCGGCGATGTCGCCGGCCGGGCTTGCCGTCGGGATTGCCGCCATTGCCTTGCCGAGGCGCTCCGGATCGACCGAGGCCGGATCGCTGGTCAGCGCGTCGAACGCGGCCGCGGTCGGCAGCGTCGCGAAGGCGCCTGCATAACGTGCACGAAGCGCGGCAATCTCCGGCTCGCGATGTGTCATCGCCAGCGCCACGGCATGGCGAAGGATCGTCGCCTGACCGACCTCGCTGAGCTTGCCGGCGGGCGGCAGAGCCGGGGCGGCCTCGGCGGCGAAGGCAGCCCAGGCACGCGCCTTCCAGAGGATCTCGGCGCGAAGGCCTGCGCCGTCCGGCACCTCCTGCAGCACCGCCAGCGCTTCCGAGGTCTTGCCGAGCTGGGTCAGGGCGACCGCCTCGACGCGGTGGCGCTCGGCCCGCATCTCGGGCGTATAGACGATGTTCGCCGTGTCGCGGATCACCTTCAATGCCATGTCCGGGCGCCCGGCGAGGATGTGGAGGCGGCCGACCTTTGCAGATAGCGGCCCCTTGGCGAGATCCTGGGCGCGGACATAGAGCTGATGTTCCAGCAGTTCGGCGGCCTTGGCGTACAAGCCGGCGCTCTGCAGGCGATCGGCAAAGTGGTTGACGAGGAGGTCTCCCTCCGCCCCAAGCGGCGCAAGATCGCGGAAATCCCAGTACAGGCCGAGTGCCTGATCGAGCGGCATCCGGTTCGCTGCATCGAGCACGCTTGCGAGCTGTTTCTGGAGCGCGGCCGCAAGCGGCGGCCCTTCGGCACCAAGCTCGAAATAGTTGAACAGGGTCGAACCCGCCGAGAGCGCTCCGCGCGTGTCGCCGGAGTCGGTCGCGAGACGGTAGCTGAGTTCGAGCGCGCGGCGCTCGATCGGCCCGCCGCGCCAGCCGTAGCGGATGCGGTTGAGCTTCTCGATCGCAGCATTGGGCGCGATGTCCTTGCGGGCGACGCTGTCTTCGATCCCGGCAAGCTCGGCGTCGAGGCGTTGTTCCTCGGTGCCGCTCTTGGCCACCCGGCGAAGCTGGATGCGCGCTTCTCCAGGCTTCCCGAGTGCGTAGAAGGCGCGGCCGCGCAGCAGATCGCCGGCCGGGTCGCCGGAGCGGATCTGGCGCAGGGTCGACATGGCGAGATCGGCGCGACCGGTTTCGAGCGCCGCCTCCGCGGTGGCGAGGACGAAGCGATTGCGCTGTTCCGCCGGGCGCGCGTTGAGCGCCGGCAGGGCGCAGTTCAGCTGACCCAGCGCCTGCTCGCCGAAACCGGCCTCGGCGAGGACCAGCAGCCGCCAGGCGCAGGCCTCGGCGTTGTTGGCGAGAGCGGGGCCGATCAGCGCTTCCAGCGCCTGCTGCGGGCGCCGCATCTGCGCAAAAGCGGCGCCCTTTGCGAGGCGGAAGGTGTCGACCAGAGCGAGATCGGGATCGTCCGATTCCATGACTTCGAGCACGCCGGCAGCCTCGCTGCCGAGTTCCTGCCCGATCAGGCTGGTCGCGTAGCGCCAGCGTGTCCGCTGGCGGTTCTCGGCATCGGCGCGGGCGAGCGCCTTCCAGGCTTCCTCGTGGCCGATCACCGTCCAGGCTTCGTTGCCCTTCGGCAGGGGGCGCTCGGCAAGCTCGGTCGCGAAGCCCGGCAGGCGGCCCTCGGGGCGCTGTTGCGGCTGGGGCGCGGCGGCCGCGAACAGGCTGTTGCCCTCGGCTCCGGGGTTCGTCTCGGCGGCGGAGAGCGCCGCCGCCGACACAGCGGCCGCCGCGGCTGCGAGCAGCAATTGTGCCTTCATCGGGCAAGCCCCGGCAGGATGAACATGGTGAAGCCGACCGCGCCCGCGGCGCAGGCGATCAGGAACAGAAAGATCGGGACCAGCGAAAGCCCGCTCTTGGCATCGGCCGCAGCGGCGCCGCCGGCAAGCCCGGTGCCGCGATCGTCCATCGAACCGGCAATGGCGTTGGGGTCGAAATCGGTCGCCCGACGCAGCGGATGCGGCGGTGCACCGCCGTCGCGCTGACCGATGACTCTGACTTTTCCTGGCTTCTGGTCGCGGCTCATCCCAGCCCTCCGGGTAACGATTTGTTTCTATTATAGGATGAAAAGGGCGGCAGGCGGCCCGGTGCGCATCATGCGTTTGCTCGGGCTGTCCAGCGTTGAGTAACCAGGGGAAGTGAAGTGCCGCTCAAGCCGAAACGTCTCGCCCTCGCTGCGGGCCTGCTCGCCGTGGCAGCCGCCGGCGGGGCCGGCATGGCAACCGCGTCGGACGGCGATGCGCCGGTCGGCGCCGCCTTCGTGCCGCTGGACGAGGTCGTCGTGCCGATCATCGGCAGCAACCGTGTCGAAGGCACCCTGCGCGTCAGCATGGTGATCGAGGCCAAGGACGAGAGCGAGGCCGCCAAGGTCAGTGACCGGCTGCCGGAATTGCGCTCGGCCACCCTTGCTGCCGCCGTCGAATATTCGCGCCTCTACGCTTCGGCACTCGCGCCGGTGGACGCCGAGCGGCTGCGTGGTGACATGACCGCGGCACTGAAGCAGGCCAATCCCGCCGTTGGCCGGGTGCTGGTGACCGAAGTCTCCGCTTTTCCGGTCTGAATCGCGCGGGCGCAAAATCATCGTCGTGCATGCCGGTCAGGATTTCTTAACCCTGATCCGACGGCGCTCGCCTCGATCGCGAAGATCGAACTTCGCAGGACAAAAAAAGGGGGCGCTCCGCGGAGCGCCCCCTTTCTTATTTGCGGGCGGCGGTGGCGGTGGGCGCGGGCACCGGCCGCGCCGCGGGGCGCGGCGGGTGGGCCGACTTGCCGGCCATCGCCATGCTCAGCCGTGCGGCGGCATCCGCGCTCATCGCCCCGAGGATCGAGGCGGTGGCGCGATCGCGCATCCGCTTCGCCACCTGCACCTGAACGTCGAGCTCGAGCTGCTCGAACACGCGCGCGGCCTTCGCCGGCTTCATCGTCTGATAAATGCGGGCAAGGCCGTCATAGGGCCCTTCCTCTTCCGTCTCCTTGCCGGTTCCAGGCTTGGGCGCAGTCTGACGGGCCTGCATGTCGGCCTTCAGGCGCTCTTCGGCGGCGCGGGCCGCCTGCTCGCGCAGGTCGAGCGCCCGGTTGCGCCCGGCCGCAGCGCGATCGCGCTCCGTGACGGATTCCTTGATCGAAACACCCATGCGGGTCTCGGGGGCGGCCGGCGCCGACACCGCCGCACCGTTGGCGACGATGGCGATGCCGGCGACACCGGCGAGCAGCGGCAGCAAAGGAATACGCTTGGCCATCACGCCGCCTCGGCCACGGCGGCAGCAACCGCGGCAGCCATCAGCGGCGCGGCACTTTCCGCCTCACCAGCGATACCGGCTTCGGCAGCCGACTTGCCGGCTGGGCGGCGCGGGGCACGCTTCGCCGGTTCGGTCTTGGCGCGTTCCGGCTTGGCAGGAATCTTCGGCCGCGCCGGCTTGGTGTCGCTCTCGGCCGTGATCTCGGCATCGGCCTGCGGGGCCTTGGGAGCGGCCTCGACGGTCTGAACGATGCGCTCGGCGACCGCGTTTGCGATGCCGACCATCATCACCAGTTCCTCGCGCATCTCCTCGCCCTTGGCGACGGTTCGGGCATTGGCGGCGCCTTCGGTGCGCAGCGTCTCCTTGAGATCGCCGAGCACGTGGCGGGCCTGCCCTGTCGCCTTGTCGAGCGCTTCGACGACCTCCTTGAGGCCGCCCTTCTTCATCGTCTCGAAGCTGCGCATCATGCGGACGCTCTGCACGAGCACCGCGCCGCAGAGCAGGATGAGAACGATGTTGGTCAAGGTGGCGAACGTCATTTCGGGAGCCCCTTCGAAATATCATTGAGGATGCGCACGGCGATGCTGTTGTTGCGCTGGCCGATATGGGCGCGGCCGAGCGGAACGCCGCCGCAATGGACCTCCAGCGGATCGTCCGGACCGCTGGCGAGCGCGAGGGTCTGGCCGACTTCGAGGTTCATCACGTCGCGCAGGGCAAGCACCTGTTCGCCGAGCACGACATCCACGGAGACTTCGGTCTGACGGATTTCGGAGGCCATGTGATCCTCCCACATCCGGTCGCGGCCGAGCTTTTCGCCCATGAAGCGCTGGAGCAACTTGTCGCGGACCGGCTCCATCGTCGCATAGGGGAGCAGCAGGCTGAACTTGCCGCCGCGGCCTTCCATGTCGACGCGGAAGGTCGCGACCGCGCAGATGTTGGTCGGACCGGCGATCGCCGCGAAGCGCGGGCTCGTCTCGATGCGCTCGAGATCGATCGTCACCGGCGTGATCGGCTCGAACGCCGCGCCGAAATCCTGCAGCGCCAGGACCAGCATCTTCGAAACCAAGTTGGTCTCGATGGTGGTGAAGCCGCGCCCTTCGATGCGGATCGTGTCGTTGCCGCGGCGCCCGCCGAGCAGAGCATCGACGACCGCGTAGATGAGGGAGGATTCGACGGTCATCACGCCGTAATTTTCCCACTCGCGAACGTTGAACACGCCGATCATGGCGGGCAGCGCGACGCGGCTCATGAAGTCGCCGAAGCGCACCGACGTGATGTCTTCCAGGCTGACGTCGATCGCGTCGGAGGTGAGATTGCGCATGCTGGTGGCGAACACCCGGATCATGCGCTCGCAGACCACTTCGAGCATCGGCAGACGCTCGTGGTTGATCACCTTCGATTCGATAACGGCACGAAGGCCGCTCTTCTTCGGCGCCGACATCGCGCTGTCGAAGCCGAACAGGGCGTCGATGTCCGCCTGATCGAACGGGCTGTCGGAATCCAGCGATGCGATCGGCGGCTCCGGCAGATCGAAGTCGTCGAAATCGTCGGACGGCCCGGCGCCGGGCAGCGGAATTTCCTCGAACGCAGCGCTGCGGGCTGCTCCGGGGAGCGGGATTTCCTCGAAGTCCGAGCTCGAGCGCTCGCCCGGCAGGGGGATCTCTTCGAACGCGGCGGTCGGTTGATCGCCGGGCAGGGGGATCTCTTCGAACGCGGCGGTCGGCTCGTCGCCGGGCAACGGGATCTCTTCGAAATCCGCGGCCGGTTCGTCGCCGGGCAGCGGGATCTCTTCGAAATCCGCCGCCGGCCCCGCAGCGACCGCGACGTCGTCGATGAACTCGGGCTCGGCCGCGCCGCGGGCGAAGTCGAGCGCGTCCTCGATCGCGGCTTCGTCCGTCGCCGGATCGGCGTTGATGTCCTGCGCTTCGCTCATTGCTGGATGAGATCCTGGATGAGAACGTCGGTGACGATGCCGGGTCCGGCGACGCGTGCGGCGCGGGACAGCATTTCTTCCTTCAAGCGGAAGACCGCGGCGGAACCGGCAAGGTCTTCCGGGCGCAGCTCGCGCAGGAACGGCTGGAACCCGTCGAGAATGAGCGGCAGCTTCTCGGTCACCTTTTCCTCATTCTCCGGATTGCCCGCGACGAGGATGAAGCGGAGCTTCAGGAAGCGTGGCTTGCCGTCGCCGCTGCGCAGGTTCACCGTCATCGGCGGAACTTCGACATAGGCGCCGGCTTCTGCCGGTTCGTGGGAAGCCTCGGCACTTTCGTGACCGCCTTCGCCGCCCATCAGCCAGGCCGCGGCGCCGCCTCCGCCCGCAAGCACGACGAGAGCGGCCGCGGCAATCACCACGAGCTTCTTCTTGTGCTTCTTGGGGGGCTCGACCTTTTCCAAAGAAACGGTCTCGTCCGCTTCGTCCTTGAGTGCTTCTGACACTGTTCGTCCTTCTGGCTGTCGGAAAAAGAGTGCGCGCGGCGCCGCTCTTCGTCCCTTCCCCGCTATTATAGGATGGGTGGGCGGCAAAGTTTGCCTACCGACGCTTTTGCCGAAGATTTTTGAAAAGGTGCCGAATGGACGTTTCAGCCTATGTCCTGCTCAGCCATGAACAGGCGCTCCGCCGCAGGCTCGATGTCGCCGCCAATAATATGGCCAACACCAGCACGATCGGCTTCAAGCGCGAGCAGCCGCTGTTCCACGAATATGTCGAGAAGGCGGACGAGGCTCAGGTCAAGGACGCCAAGAACACGTCGTTCGTACTCGATTACGGCGCCGTTCACGACGCGTCGCAGGGCGCCTTCCAGGCGACCGGCAATCCGCTCGACGTGATGATCGACGGCCCCGGCTATTTCTCGGTCGAAACCCCGGAAGGCGGCGTCGCCTATACGCGTGCCGGCATGCTCAAGGTGGCGGAGAGCGGCGATCTCGTGACGTCCGGCGGCCAGCGGGTGCTCGGCGACAACGGCCAGCCGATCAACATTCCCGAAGAGCAGCGCCGCGCGCTCGCGATTACCGCCGACGGCACCATCGTCGGCCCGGGTGGAGCGGCCGGCCGGATCGGGATCACGATGTTCGACGACGAACGCGGAGTGGATCCGCGCGGCGACGGCATGATGAACGGACAGGGCGGGCGCTTGCTGACCGCGGCCGAGACCAGGCTGAAGGTGGGCGGCGTCGAAGGTTCGAACGTGCAGCCGATCGTCGAAACCACGGCGATGGTCGAGATCCTGCGCTCCTATCAGAGCAGCATGAAAATGTCCGAAAGCCTTAACGAATTGCGAAAAACCGCGATCAATCGGCTCGGACGGACCAACTGATCCTATAAGTCTCTAAAGCCCACAGAAAGGCACGTCCATGCGATCGCTTTCCATCGCCGGCACCGGCATGCTCGCGCAGCAGACCAACGTCGACGTCATCTCGAACAACATCGCCAACATGAACACCACCGCCTTCAAGCGGCAGCGTGCGGAGTTCCAGGACCTTCTCTATCAGCAGGTCTCGCGTCCCGGCGCGGCCGCCGGCGGCGCCGACAACCGCGCACCGTCCGGCATCCAGATCGGCTCGGGCGTCAAGACAGGCGGCGTCTACCGCATCGCCGAGCAGGGTGCGATGACCCAGACATCGAACCGCTACGACGTTGCGATCGACGGTCAGGGCTATTTCCAGGTGACGATGCCGAACGGCGACATTTCCTATACCCGCGCCGGCTCGTTCCAGCTCTCCGATCAGGGTGAACTGGTCACCACCGACGGCTATCCGGTGGCGCCGGGCATCACCATTCCGCAGGGCGCGCTCGACGTCAGCATCTCGAAGACCGGCCAGGTGCAGGTCAAGATGCCGGGCCAGGCCGAGCTCCAGGATGTCGGACAGCTCGAGCTTGCCACCTTCGTCAACGAGGCGGGTCTTGAAGCGGTCGGCGGCAACATGTTCCTGCAGACCGCGGCATCGGGGCAGCCGACCGTCGCCGCCGCCGGCGAGCCGGGCTTCGGCACCGTCGTTCAGGGCTTCCTCGAGGCGTCGAACGTCAATCCGGTCTCCGAAATCACCGCTCTGATCACCGCCCAGCGCGCGTACGAGATGAACAGCCGCGTCGTGAAGACCGCGGACGAAATGCTCGCAACCTCGGCGCAGCTGCGGTGAGCCTGCGGCGCGCCTTCCTGCTCGCCGCCTTGCTCGGCGGCGCCGTTCCCGCGGCCGCGCAGACCGCGCCGGGCGCGGCGGCCCAGATCGAGGTGCCGGTACTGGTCCGTGACGTCGCCAAGGGCGAGCTGCTGTCCGCGTCCGACTTCGCGATCGAACCCCGTCCGGCGTCGCAGGCGCGCGGCGCGCTGGAGATCGAAAGTGCCGCCGGCAAGGAAGCGCTCCGCCAGTTGCGGGCCGGATCGATCGTCCGGTCGGGCGATCTGATCAAGCCCCAACTGGTTCGTCGCGGCGAGCCGGTGTCGATCACCGTTCGCAGCGGCGGCCTCACCATCACGGCGCAGGGCCGCGCGCTGTCGGGCGGTGCCAAGGGCGAACTGATCCGGGTCGTCAACACCACCACCAATCGCACGCTCGACGGCATCGTCGAGAAGACCGGCAGCGTTCGAATCGCCGCCAATTGACCGAAGCGGAGTTTCCCATGAAGAAGATTGCGTCCGCATTGACGATCGCTCTGCTGCTGTCCGGTTGCGGCTCGGTGGGCAGGCTCAAGGCCGTCGGCAAGGCCCCGAAGCTCAGCGCCGCCGAGGAAGTCTATGCCGGCGAGATCGAACCCTCGCTCGGCGAGATCGGGTCGGCCCGGCCGAACGGCACCCGTCAGCCCGGCCAGGGTCAGGCGCAGGTGAGCAGCGCTTCGCTGTTCCGCCCGGGCGGCGGCGCCCTGTTCCAGGATCAGCGCGCGGCGCGCCTCGGCGACATCGTCACCATCCGGATCAACATCCAGGACAAGGCGAGCGTCGACAATTCGACGACGCGAACGAGGACGAATGGCGAAACCGCCGGCCTCGGCGCGCTGCTCGGCCTGGAGAATCCGCTCAAGAAGATCCTGCCGGGCGACAACGACACGTCGAAGCTGGTCGATGCCAAATCGACCTCCAGCTCGAACGGCACCGGCAACACCACGCGCAGCGAGCAGATCAACATGACGATGGCGGCCATCGTCACCCAGGTACTGCCCAACGGCAATCTGATGGTCCGCGGCAAGCAGGAAGTGCGGGTCAATTTCGAGCTCCGCGAGCTCGTCATCACCGGCATCGTCCGGCCGCAGGATATCGCCCGCGACAATTCGATCCGGCACAGCCAGATCGCTGAAGCGCGCGTCATCTACGGCGGCCGCGGCCAGCTGACGGACGTGCAGCAGGCGCGCTGGGGGCAGCAGATCTACGATGCGCTGTTCCCATTCTAAGTAACGCCTGCTCCAAATAATAAGGCCGCGGAGACGCAAGTCTCCGCGGCCTTATTGCATTCTGTTGTGTTCTCTTAGAGCTACGGATTTCGGATCTGCGTTCTTCCTCAAGATCAACAAAAGAACACTAACGTGTTGTTAACCGTAAAAAAGTACCTCTCCGATTTGGGTGGCCCCGCTTTTCTTCCCAGAATGTAAGTGCGAGAGGGGGCAACTCTCTTCGTCGAGAACCGGCGCTTCCGGTTCAGGCCGCAGAACTCGGCCTTCATCCTAGAAGGGACACTATCATGGCATTTTCTGTGAACACCAACACCGGCGCGATGGCCGCTCTCCAGAGCCTCAACGCGACCAACAAGGGCCTCGACCAGGTTCAGAGCCGCATCAACACCGGCCTGAAGGTTGCGTCGACGAAGGACGATTCCGCTTCCTACACGATTGCCCAGACGCTTCGCGGCGACCAGGGCGGTCTGCAGGCTGTCAGCTCCTCGCTGTCGCGCGCCAAGAGCGTGACGGACGTTGCGGTTGCCGGCGCAGAATCGATCTCGGACATCGTCAACCAGATGAAGCAGAAGGCCAAGCAGGCTTCTGACGATGGTATCGACTCCGAGAGCCGCACTGCGATCAACAAGGACTTCGAAGCCCTTCGCGACCAGATCAAGACCATCGTCGACTCGTCCTCGTTCAACGGCACGAACCTTCTGAAGGCTTCGGGCGGCACCGTCACGGCGCTGCAGTCGCTGACCGACACCGACAGCAACTCCGGCACCTACACCCCGGATTCGCTCTCGGTTTCCAACCTCGAGCTCGACCTTGGCAAGTCCGGTGGCACGTTCGAGAAGCTGACCACCACCAGCAAGATCGACACGGCCGCGTCTGCGAAGACCATGGTCAACGATCTGGACTCGATCGCGAAGAACCTCAACGGCAAGCTCAGCACCCTCGGTGCCGCTTCGCGCAAGATCGACGCTCAGTCGGCCTTCACGAGCAAGCTTTCCGACGTGGTCGAGAGCGGCATCGGCAATCTCGTCGACGCCGATCTGGCGAAGGAATCGGCGCGTCTGCAGGCTCTGCAGGTCAAGCAGCAGCTTGGCGTTCAGGCTCTGTCGATCGCCAACCAGGCGCCGCAGTCCATCACTTCGCTGTTCCGTTAATCGGCACGAAGTGGCTCCTCGGGCTCCGGCCCGAGGTGCTGGCGGCAGAGGCCGGGGCGGGCAACCGCTCCGGCCTTTGTCGTTTGCAGGCGGCCAAACCCGATCGGCTGCGCGCCTGCCGGCCCTCGCGTGCGGCCCCTGGCCGGCGCCGGCGTGATGTCGGTCGCACCCTTTCGCCGGGCCGCCAGCGACCCGAGAACCGCTTCAAGGCGCGCAAGACTTCGTGCGCAGGTAGTGATCCTAAGCCTGCCGAACTCCCGCCAGGTCGCAATTTAGCGCCTATAATGAAGGGAGAGAGGAGTTTGATCGTGCCGTCCAGAATCCGGGAGCTTACCGATCCGTTCGGCCTCCGACTTCGCATCAGCGTAGAGCCGCACCCCAGGGGCGCAATGATCGCCCTGGAGCGCCACGACGCGCCGGGGCGTCCCCGCGTCCACCTCGACAGCTACGGCGGTGAATTGCTGTCGGGCTTCATCATGGCAGCACGGCTGGCCCTGCCGCACCCGCTGCCCGACGAACGCTGCGAGGGGGCCTTTCCTTCCGAGCTCAGCCTGACTCACGAGCCGAAAGTGTCGATCCGCATCCGCCAGCAATCGACCGGCATCAGCCTCGAGATCCCGGCGCCGTTCTGGGACAAGCTCTACGCCGAGCTCTGCCTCGTCATCCCCCACGCCCGGGAGTTCACCCGCAACACCTTCGCCAAGGCGCTCGTCCACTAATCCTGACGGGCGGCAGCGAATGATCGCGTGCCGCCACCGGCCGCGACGACGTTCTCGGCGCAAGGCTAACGTGTTCCCCTTAATTGCCGATCGACTTGGCGGCAGGCCATGGCATGGCCGCGCCGATCGGGCTCGCGGGCGCCGCTGAGGGGGATGGAATGACGTTTGCGGACCGCACATAGGTCGGCCCGGCTACCAGGTCACCTTGACGCTCACGGTGTCCGATATCGCCGCATTATAAGCGGCCGCGGCACAGCGCGGGCTTGCCGCTCCAGGCAGTGATCCTGCCGACGTCTACGAGGTCATCGGTCCCTGCGAGGATCTCTCGATCGCCGGCTGCATCGCGATGCTGACGGGCCCCGTCGCTGTACCCGGCTGCTTGCTGCAAGACCTCGAGATCGCCGCAATCTGACCCTTGATCGCGTCGGAAAGCGATCGCCCGGTGCAATTCCTGATCCACGAGCCGCCGACCGGCGCAAGCGAGCTGCGCTTCCGCGGGCTTGTCGCTCACGCGACGGCATGCGCCAGGGCGGGATACGGAAAACGGGGTGCCGCGTCGGGCGATCATGAGCTGTTCGGAGCTTCGGCGTAATCGCCTCGCGGCAGCGGCGTCTTCGAAAAGAGACCGGCCGGCTCGACCCTCCGGGGGAGGGGAGCGTTTCGCCTTTGAACCAAGGGCGAGAGCATGATTGGCGGATCAGATTGACTCGCCCTGATCCGAGCATGCGATCGGCGGCGAGGGCAAAGGTCGAGGCGCGCGGCGGGTATTGGGGGAGACCGCCGGCGCGCCTCTTCTTCATTATAGCAGGTGTTCCGACCCGCCGTGCGGGTTGGAGGCGCTATTTCAAGCTGCCGCGGAAACGGCGACCAGCTCGGTCAGCGCCATGCGGGCGCCGCCGATGCCGAGCGTGACATTGGTGCCGTCGGTGATTACGTCCTTGACGATACCGACCCCGTTGATGCCGACGTTGACGGCAGCGCCGGCGCTGTCCTTTGCGGTCACGGCCAGCTTGTAGGCGCCTTCCGGAGCGCGCGTTCCGTCGGCCAGCTTGCCGTCCCACGAGAAGCGGCTGGTCGAAGGATCGACGGTGGACTGATGAACGACCTTGCCGGCAGCGTCCGTGACGCTGACCGTCATCGAACCCGCGGTGCGCGCCGGCGCGAGCGTCCAGCTTGCAGCGCCGCTGGCGCCGAGGCCCGAAACGTTGGTGTCGAAGCGGGCTTCGCGGCCGATGAAGGCGGAGGCCTGCGCCATGTCCTGACCGGAGACGCGGCTGAGGATGTCCTTCAGCACGCCGGTCTGCTGCATCGACTGCTCGACCTGCGAGAACTGGACGAGCTGCTTGGTATATTCGGACGTATCCATCGGATCGAGCGGATCCTGGTTCTGCATCTGGACCGTCAGCATCTTCAGGAACATGTTGAAGTCGGCGCCGACGCCGTTCTTGCTCTGCGCCGCCTGATTGAGCAGCGTGTTGGTGTCGGCGGTGTTGGCCGTGGTGTTGACCGTGGTCATGGTGAAATCCTTCAGGCTATGACGTCGACCTGGCCGCTGCTGCGCAGCTGGCGGTAGGCAATGTTGTCGTGTTCGGTGTCGGCTGCGGCGTTTTCGAACCGGGCATCCTGGCGGCTCTGCTGGTGCGATCCATTGCCGCTGCCATTCTGGCCTCGCTGCGAACCGCCGTCGGTGCCGCCCCGGTCGAAGCGGAACGATTGGGAGTCGGAGCGGACCCCGGCATCGGCAAGCGAGCGGACGAGGTCGCCAGATTCGCGGCGAAGCAGGTCCAGCGCGGCCGGGCTGTCGGTCGCCAGGACGGCCCGGACGGTTCCGCTGTCGTCGAAGGAGACCCGGACGTCGATGCGGCCCATCTCCTGGGGATTGAGGCGTACCAGCATCTCTTCCTGGCCCGCCGAGAGACGGCGCGCGATCTCGACGCCCATGTCGCGGCCGAAGCGGCCGGGCTGCGCCGTCACGGTGCCAGGCTGTGGCTGCTGCGCAATTTGCTGGGCCGCGTAGACGAGCTGCGCATTGGCCGGACGGTTGGGTGACGGTGCCAAGGTTTGACCGAGCAGCGGGGTTGGAAGGCCATCCGTGTCCGGCATCGGCGCCGCATCGTCCGCGCTGAGCGCAAAGGTCGCGGTCTCCGCACGATCCGCCGTTCGGGCCGCGGCCGGCTCCGCATTCACGGACGGAGCCGGTGTGGATCCATCCGCCACGGCCGCGATGCTGCGCGACGGGCCGGCGGCAAGTGCCGCTTTCGCGTCGGCATTGTCGGCGATGCGCGCAGGCTGGACGATCTCCGCATTCGGTGTGGCCGCCGCGGCAGGCGAGGCGTCCTGCTGGGCAAAGCTGCTTTCGTCCGCAGCCTCCTGCTTCGGGGCGCGGTTGGTCAGGGGCAGGGAGGCAACGGCCGCGACGGCGTCCGGTTGTGCATCGACGCTCGTGCCCTCGATCGGCGCCGCCGCGGCGCCGGAGGCCGGCAGGGATGCGACGGCCTTGCCGCTCTTCTTGGGCGCAGCTTCGCCGACCGGCTCCCGCCTCGCGGCAATTGGCTGAACGGCCTGCTCGGCGACTGTCGAAGCCCCGGCAGCGGGTGCGGCGACTGGGGCCTGTGCCTGGGTTTGAGCCGAAGCGGCCGGTTCGATGTCGGCTGAAGGCGACACGAGTTGCGGGGCCTCAGCGTCGGTCGGCGCGGCAGGCCGAAGCTGCACTTGCGGCCCGGCCGTCGCGGCAGATTTCTCCGGCTGCGCCGCTAGGGGGGCGCTCGGCGCTTCGACCGTGGCCGGCTGCGGACGCGCTTCTGCGATCGCCGCCGGCGCTTCACCGGTGGCCGGCGACGGCTGTTGCGCAATCGGGGAAGCGATCGGCGACGCGGCAGCGAGCTCCGCTTCGGCCTGCAGGGCGGCCGGAACGGTCTGCGGCTGCGGCGTTGTCGGAGGCGCAGCCGCCTCGGCGGAGGAGGCGGGCTGCGCCTGGGTTTCTGGAACGGCCTGGAGGATCGGTGCCGGCGGCGCCGTGGCGGCAAGCGACGGCACGATCGGGCTGCCGACGTGCGGCTGGGCGGCGGGGGCGACGAGCGCCGTCGGAGGCGTTCCCGCGGTCGCCGCCTGTAGGCTCTGCGCGAACCCGTCCGCCGTGGTACCGGATGCCATGCCGCCGAGAGCTGCTGCAGCGGCCGATGGCGTCGTTGCGGTGGGCGTGGAAGCGATCATCATAAGGGCATCCTGTTCGGGCCCGTGCGGCCTCGTCTCATTGTAGAAAGAAAGAACGGATCCGTTGCGATCAGCCGACGATGCCGAGGCTGCGGATGCGCGAACGGGCGTGGATCTCATTCTGCGACAGCACCACCGTTGCCGGGCGGACACGCTCAATGATCGAGCGGACGAACGGGCGGATCATCGGATTGGTCAGCATGCACGGTATCTCGCCCTCGCCGGCGAGGCGGTCGTAGGTCTCGCGGACCGAGCCGATGAATGCATGAAGGCTGGAGGGTGCCATGGCCAGGTGGCGCTCGTCGCCCGAACCGATGATGCTCTCGGCGAATTCCTGATCCCAGCGCGGCGACAGGGTGATGATCGGGATCGCACCTTCGCGCGCCTGCTGCGCCGAGATCTGGCGGGCAAGGCGGCCGCGGACATGCTCGGTCATCTGGGTGAGGTTCGACGTCATCGCGCTCGCCTCGGCGATGCCTTCGAGAATGGTCGGAATATCGCGGATCGACACTCCTTCCGACAGCAGGTTCTGAAGGATGCGCTGCACGCCCGAGACGGAGATCTTCGACGGCACGATGTCGGACACCAATTTCTCCGACTCCTTGTGCACCTCGTTCAGCAGCTTCTGGGTTTCGGTGTAGGAGAGAAGATCGGAGATGTTGTCCTTGATCAGCTCGGTCAGGTGGGTCGCGATGATGGTGCCGCAATCGACGACGGTCACCCCGCGGAAGCCCGCCTCGTCGCGCAGATCGCGATCGATCCACAGTGCCGGCAGTTTGAACACGGGCTCCGTCGTCTCGTCGCCGGGCAGGCCGACATTGGCGCCGCCGGGCGTGATCACCAGCAATTTGTCGATGCGCAATTCGCCGCGCGCCGCCTCGGTCTCCTTGACGTAGACCACATATTCGTTGGGCTTCAGCCCCATATTGTCGAGGATTCGCACCGACGGCAGCACGAAGCCGTAATCGACGGCGAACTGGCGGCGCAGCGCGCGGACCTGATCGTCCAGGCGCGGATCGCTCTGGGTGTCGTTGATCAGCGGCAGCAGGCCGTAGCCGAGCTCGATGCGCAGCGCGTCGATGGCGAGGGTGCGGGAGATCGGCTCCTCCGGGTCGACCGTCTGCAACTCCTGGCTGGCGCGGACCAGCCGCTCCTGGGCTTCGCGCTGGGTGGCACGCTCGCTCATCTTCCAGGCCATGAAGCAGCTGAGGCCGCCCAGCGAGGCGAACGGGATGAACGGGAGGCCCGGCAGCAAGGCGAGCGCGATCATCAGGAAGCCGGCAAGGCCGAACACCTTGGGGAAGCGGCCGAGCTGATCGAACAGCGCCTCGCCGGTCTTGCCCGAGATGCCGCCCTTGGAGACGAGCAGACCGGCCGCGGTCGAGACGATAAGCGCCGGAATCTGGCTGACGAGTCCGTCGCCGACGGTGAGAATGGTATAGGTCTGGAACGCTTCGCCGAATGGAACGCCGTGAATGGCGACGCCGATGATGAGGCCGACGACGACGTTGATGCCGGTGATCAGCAGGCCGGCGACGGCGTCGCCCTTCACGAACTTGGACGCACCGTCCATCGCGCCGAAGAAGCCGCTTTCGGCCTCGATCTCGGTGCGGCGCTCGCGCGCCTGATCCTCGGTGATCGTGCCGGCGGACAGATCGGCGTCGATCGCCATCTGCTTGCCGGGCATGGCGTCCAGGCTGAAACGCGCGGCGACTTCGGCGATACGGCCGGCACCCTTGGTGATCACGACGAAGTTGATGACGATCAGGATCAGGAAGATGGTGATTCCGATCACCGTCTGTCCGCCGATCAGGAATTCGCCGAAGGCCGCGATGACACCGCCGGCGGCATCATGCCCTTCGTGGCCGTGGCTGAGGATCAAGCGGGTCGAGGCCAGATTGAGGCCCAGGCGCAGCATCGTCACGATCAGCAGGATCGTCGGGAAGGACGACAGCTGGAGCGGCTTCTCGATGAACAGGGCGGTCATCAGGATCATCACCGAGACGGTGATCGACAGCGACAGGCCGAAATCGAGCAGGAAGCTCGGCATCGGCAGGATCAGCATACCGATGATCGCCATCACGCCGAATGCGAGCGCGAGGTCGCGGCCGGATCCGAGGCGCTGCAATATGCCGTTCAACTGCGAGGGCATGTTTCGCTCCAGCTAAAGCATCGTCCGGCGGCGCAGGGAGCGCCTGGGAGATGCCGCAATCAACAGGAACCGGAACGGTTGGCGGTCACGCCGCCCACTGCCGGTTCGTCATGGCTCAGGCCGCCGGCGAGACCGGGATGCCTGCCTCGATGAACGTACGCAATTTGTTGCGCATCGTTCGCACCGAGATGCCGAGGATGGTCGACGCCGAGGTGCGGTTGCCGTGGCAGCGCTCCAGCGTCTGCAGGATCAGCTCACGCTCGACGTCGGCAACCGTATGGCCGACGAGGGCCTCGATCTCGATCGGTGCCGCCATGCGGTTGGCGAAGGTCTGGATCGCGGCTGCGATCAGTTCCGCCTCGGGCGGCAGCGGCAGATAGTCGCGGGCGCCGGCATGGATCGCCGCCACGGCGAGCCGGGCCGGAGCATCGATGCCGCAGGCGATCACCGGTGCGCTCAGCCGTTCCGAACGCATCCGTTCCAGGAACGAAATTGCGTCGAGGCAGATGTCGATCATCACCAGGTCCGCGCCGTGGGTGCGCAGGTGGGTCAAAGCGGCGTCGACGGTGTCCGCAGTCGAGACGTCCGCGCCGTTGGCGCGAGCCATCTCGGCCGCGAGCCGGAATTCGCTTCCCTCGATGCCGACGAGCAGCAGGCTGATGGAATGGGTGCTCATCGATCCTGCCGCACGATTTCAGTAAGGGTGACGCCGAGCGCATTGTCGATCAGGACGACCTCGCCGCGGGCGATCAGGCGGTTGTTGACGTAGATGTCGACCGGCTCGCCGACGCGGCGATCGAGCTCGACGACATCGCCCGGCTTCAGCCGCATCAATTCTCCGATTTCCATCCGGGAACGCCCGAGCACGGCCTGAACCTTGACGGGAACGTCGAACACCGCTTCCAGGCCTTCGGGGGTTCCGGTCGGCGCTGCGGATCCGATGGTTGCAACGTCGTCGCCAGGGAATTCAAGCGTTTCGCCTTCGAGCTGCGCCGGCACCAACTGGCGCGGTGCGAAATCCTCGCTCATCATATTCTCCATCACGTGTTCATCCACTGGCGGACAACCGAAGCGGATTCACCGGGGCTCGCCTTGACGGCGTCGCCGATCCGCTTCAGCGCCGAAAGCTTGATCCGGCCGTCGACCTGCGCGAGCGCGATCTCCTGATCGAGCATCGCAAGCTCGCTCTGCGCCGAACGTATTGCTTCCATCTCCTCGAGCGACTGGCCATCGGGGCCGACTGCACCGGGCAGAGCGGGAAGGCCGTCCGGACCGGCGAGGGCCATTGCGGTGGCCGCCTCGCCCTCGGGGGCGCCGCCGCGGCGACGATCGCGCAACATCCGGGCTCCGAACAGGATCACGGCGGCGACGATCAGCACCTTCAGGACACTGAAGATCTGGTCCCAGGGCAGCTTGGACAGCATGCCGTCCGCTTCGCCAAGGTCGTCCGGCGCGGCGAAGGCCATGCTCTCCACGGCAACGCTGTCACCACGTTCGGCATCGAAGCCGACGGCATTCTCGACCAGCCGGGTGAGCCGGGTGATCTGCGCCTGCGGTACGCCGCGGGGGCCGCCATCGACCAGCACCGCGACGGTGAGGCGATTGACCTTGCCTGGCGCACGAACGGTGACGGTGTGCGTCGCGCTGTTGTCGTAGGTCGTGTCTTCGGAGCTCTCGTTCTTGCGCGACTGGCGGGTGTCGCCGGCCGCGCCGCCGGGCTGGCCCTGGTTCTCGGGTAATTGGGTAGCGACGGTGGCGCCTTCCGCGGCGGCGTCATTCTCCTGGCTCTCGTCGCCGGATTCGACGGTGATCTGGTGCTTCACGACCTGCTTGTCGGGGTCGTAGACATTGGCTTCCTCGCGGCTTTGATCGCGCTCGAGCAGAGCGGCGACTTCGACGCGAACCTTGCCTTCGCCGACGATCGGCTCGACCAGGGCCTCGATCTGGTCGCGCATCCGCGCTTCCATGGCCGCCTGGCGCTCCTCGATCTCGGAGCTGTCGGCGCCGCCTGCTTCGCCCGCCCGGGCGAGGAGGGCGCCGGATTGGTCGACGATCGACACGCTCTCCGGCGACAATTCCGGAACGGAGGACGAGACGAGGTAGCGGATCGACTGGATGCTCTGGTTGGGCAGGTGGCCGCGAGTCTTCACGGTCACCGCGGCGGACGCCTTGCGGCCTTCGGCAGCAAACATCGGACGTTCCGGCATGACGATGTGCACCCGGGCCTTCTGCACCGCCTCGAGGCTCTCGATCGATTTGACCAGTTCGCCTTCGATGGCGCGGGTCTCGTTCAATTTGGCGCGCGACGAGGAGACTCCGAACGGCTCTTCCTGATCGAGCACTTCATAGCCGATCTTGCCGCCCATCTGCTCGCCGGCGAGGCTCATGCGCAGCTCGGCAAGCCGGTTCTGCGGCGCCATCACGCCGGTGCCGTCGGCGCTGATCTGGAAGGGGATGTTGTCCGCCTTCAGCTTCTCGGTGATCGACTGGGCCGCGGCCGGATCGAGATCCGTGTAGAGATAGCCCAGTTCCTGCGCCGGCTCGCGAAACGCGAGAAAGCCGAGGAGAAGGAGCAGGGCTCCGCCGACTCCGCCCATGAGCATCAGCCGCTTGGTGCCGATCTGAGCGGCAAGGTTACGCAATCCGTCCAAGGAAAAGGCCCCAATCAATCGGAGGCCTGGTGCCTCCTCCACGACATCATAGGACGGGGCGGCCGCAGGGCGGCGCCAAGGTAGGAATTTTTTGCCGGGTGCACCGGACTCGTGCCATGCCGGGGGCATGGTGCGTGCCGGCGCACGGCCGCGGAGCGGCCGCCAGGAGGACTCGTGCCATGCCGGGGGCATGGTGCGTGCCGGTGCACGGCCGCGGAGCGGCCGCCAGGAGGACTCGTGCCATGCCGGGGGCATGGTGCGTGCCGGTGCACGGCCGCGGAGCGGCCGCCAGGAGGACTCGCGTCATGCCGGGGGCATGGTGCGTGCCGGCGGGCCTGCTCAGTCGCAGCAGGTTCCGTAGTTGGTCGGTGCCGAGGCGCCGGCGAACGGATCGTAATTGCCGCGTGGTTGGGTCGGCAGCGGGGCGGGCATCGGCGCCGACACTGGCGCGGTGACGAATCTCGGTTCGGGGGCGTTCCCTGAGCCTCTGCCAAGCTGCGCGGAAGCGGCATGGATGCCGGCCACGATTGTCGGCGCGCCGAACAGGATGAAGCAGCCGATCACCACCCGCCCTGCATCCCGATAGTGGATCCGCCCGGTGAGCAGCATGAATCCGATCGCGGCGACCGCGATCGTCGCCACGGCGGTGGCGACCGAGCCGAGCAGGAGTCCTTCGAACCACGAAACGGCGCTGGTGAGTGCGCTTGGCTGGGTGACCGAGTCGAGCGGGATCATGGCGCAGTTAACCCCAAGCGTGTGATCAAGCCAAGCGGCGCCCGTGCGCGGGAGCGCGGCCGCTTCGTTGCCGTCAGCGCAGCAGGGTCACCAGGCCAAAGGTCAGCAAGGCCGTGAAGGCGCCGAGCGTGATCCAGAAAGGGCGGCGGGCGAGGGGCAGGAAGAGATGGGCGAGTTCCAGCATTGCAATCGTCCGTGGCGTTCGCGCGCGCCCATCCGGCTTCGATCGTTTCCGTCGCCGCGAGCGCAGCCGTTGGATAAGCGGACAGTGTGACATGGGGAGGACTCCGGCGGCGGTCAGTGGAAGTTGCGGGCCTTGAGGCGGATCGTCGGCTCCGCTTTCTCCGCCGGCGCGGAATCGGCTGCAGGTGCTGGGAGAGGCAGAGGCGCATGCGGTCCGGTCTTGCGGTCACGGGCATCGTAGCCGCCGGTCTTGGCGCCGTCGGCAGGCCCGGTGCGGTGCGGGAAGTCCATCTGGCCAACGGCATGGAGCCGGGGCGTCAGATCCTCCATGCGGGCGGTGACGACGTGAATGACCTCGCCTTCCCTCTGCACGACGCCGCGGATCGAGAGCATCGCGGCGGACAGCACGATCCGCCTCTGCGCTTCGAAACGGTCGGGCCAGAGGATCGCGTTGGCGACACCGGTCTCGTCCTCGATGGTGATGAACAGCACGCCCTTGGCCGATCCGGGGCGTTGGCGGATCAGCACCACGCCGGCGACCTCAACGGCCTTGCCGTCCCTGGTGCGGGCAAGATCCCCGCAGCGTGTGGCTCCGCGGCGGTCGAGCTCGGGCCGAAGGAAGGCGACCGGATGGGCGCGCAGGCTCAGCTGGACGGCGCGATAATCCTCGACCACTTCGCGTCCTTCGGACATCGAGGTCAGCGCCACCTCCGGCTCGCGCCCCTCCAGCGCCGCGAACAGCGGCAGCGGCGTCTCGCCGAGGCCGCGCACCTGCCACAAAGCCTGGCGGCGATCGACGCCGAGCGATGCGAACGCGTCGGCATCCGCCAGTTTCTCGAGCGCCGCGAGCGGCACCCCCGAGCGCCGCCATACCTCCTCGATCGAACGGTACGGCGTCTCTCCGCGCGCGGCGATGATCTGCGCCGCGTGGAGGTTGGAGAGGCCGCGCACCATGCGCAGGCCGAGGCGGAGAGGGAGATAGCGATCTTCCCGGCGCGCTGGACGCGTCGGGAATGGGGTGTCGGCGGGTCGACATGCCAGGGGGAGGGGCGCGCTCGATGCGGCACATGAATGTGCGAGCTCCTCCAGCGTGCAGTCCCAGCGGCTCTCGTTGATGCAGATCGGCCGCACCGCGACATCATGATCGCGCGCGTCGCGGACGATCTGGGCGGGGGCGTAGAAGCCCATCGGCTGGGCGTTGAGCAGGGCGCAGCAGAAGATGTCGGGATGATGGCATTTCATCCAGCTGGAGGCATAGGCAATCTTGGCGAAGCTGGCGGCGTGGCTCTCGGGAAAGCCGTAGCTGCCGAAGCCCTCGATCTGCTTGAAGGTGCGCTCGGCGAATTCGCGCTGGTAGCCGCGGGCGGCCATCCCCTCGATCAGCTTGTCGCGAAAGTGGCTGACCCCGCCGGTATATTTGAACGTCGCCATCGCCCGGCGGAGCTGGTCGGCCTCGGCCGGGGTGAAGCCCGCGCCGACGATCGCCACCTTCATCGCCTGCTCCTGGAACAGCGGTACGCCAAGCGTCTTTTCGAGCACCGCGCGGAGCTCGGGCCGCGGATATTCCGGCACCTCCTTGCCTTCGCGGCGGCGCAGATAGGGGTGGACCATGTCGCCCTGGATCGGCCCGGGTCGGACGATCGCGACTTCGATGACGAGATCGTAGAAGCGCACCGGCTTCATCCGCGGCAGCATCGCCATCTGGGCGCGGCTCTCGATCTGAAAGACGCCGAGCGTGTCGGCCTTCTGGATCATGCGGAAGACCTCCGGATCGTCATCCTGGAGATCGGCGAGGCCGATATCGATCGCCTTGTGATCGCGCAGCAAATCGAAGGCGCGGCGCATGCAGCCGAGCATGCCCAGGCCGAGCACGTCGACCTTCATGAATTTCAGCGCCTCGATGTCGTCCTTGTCCCATTCGATGACCCGCCGATTCTCCATCGCCGCCGGCTCGATCGGCACGAGATCGTCGAGCCGAGCCTGGGTCAGCACGAAGCCGCCGGGATGCTGGGAAAGGTGGCGCGGCGTGCCGATCAGCTGGCGCGACAATTCGAGCGTCAGGGCAAGGCGTGGATCCTCGCTGTCGAGGTTCAATTCTTCGACATGGCGATCCTCGACCCCCTCATTCGACCAGCCCCAGACCTGGCCGGCGAGCGCCGCGGTCATGTCTTCCGGCAGACCCAGTGCCTTGCCGACCTCGCGCACCGAGCCGCGGGCACGATAGCGGGTGACGACGGCGGTCAGCGCGGCGCGGTGATGGCCGTAGGTGTCGTAGATCCACTGGATCACCTCCTCGCGCCGCTCATGTTCGAAATCGACGTCGATGTCGGGCGGCTCGGGCCGCTCGGGCGAGACGAAGCGCTCGAACAGCAATTCGTGCTGGATCGGATCGATCGACGTGATCCCGAGCAGATAGCAGACGCAGCTGTTCGCCGCCGATCCGCGCCCCTGGCAGAGGATGCCCTTCGATCGGGCGAACTGGACGATCGAATTGACGGTCAGGAAATAGGGCGCGTAGCCGAGCTGATCGATCATCTCGAGCTCGTGGCGCAATTGCCGCGCGGTCGCTTCGGGCACGCCGTCCGGATATTTGTCGCGCGCCGCGTCCCAGCTCATCTTTTCCAGCGCTTCCTGCGCGGTCAGGCCGGGGATCACCGCTTCCTCGGGATATTGATAGCGAAGCTCGGAAAGATCGAAGGTGCAGCGGCAGGCGATCTCGGCGCTGGCCTCGATCGCGTGCGGGTAAGCGGCGAACCGCCGGGACATTTCTTCGGGGCTTTTCAGATGCCGGTCGGCATGGCGCTCTCGGCGGAAGCCGAGCTGGTCGATCGTGCATTTCTCGCGGATCGCGGTCATCACGTCCTGCAGCATCCGCCGCTCGGGGCTGTGATAGAGGATGTCGCCGCAGGCGACGCTCTTTACCCTGGCGTTGCGGGCCTGGCCGTCGAGGCGGTGGAGACGCAGCGCGTCGCCGGGACGGCGGCGGATGGTCAGGGCCTGGTAGCCGCGATCGCCGAACGTGCATTTCAGCCGCTGGAGCAGGCGGCCATTTTCGGCATCCGCCGCTTCGGGAAGATGGATCGCGATCAGCCCCTCGGCATGCGCCTCGACGTCGCCCCAATGCAGGGTGCACGCCCCCTTGCCGGCGCGCGCCTTGCCGATCGACAGCAAGCGGGTGAGCCGCGACCAAGCGGGGCGATCGATCGGGTAGACGAGCAAAGCGGTGCCGTCGGCGAGATCGAGCCGGCAACCGGCGACCAGGCGGACGCCGGTCGCCTTTGACGCTTCCCAGGCACGGACGATGCCGGCGACCGAATTGCGGTCGACGATGCCGAGCGCGGGCAGCCCCAGCACGGCCGCCGCCGAGAACAATTCCTCCGCCCCCGACGCCCCGCGCAGGAAGCTGAAATGCGAGGTGACCTGAAGCTCGTGGTAGGTCACGGCGCATGTCCGTGGGTGCGGCTTCTCCGCCCCTCCCCGGCAGGGAGGCGCCGATCTTTCATCCCCTCCCTTTCAGGGAGGGGCTGGGGGTGGGTTGCGACTGAGCGCCCTCGATGGGCGTGAAGGCGCCCGCCTGCGATCGAGAGCCGCTCGGCTGCATCGAGCAGCCTCGCGTCTACCCACCCCCGTCCCCTCCCTGCCAGGGAGGGGAGCAAGAGAGCCTTTTCCCTCGAGCGGGTGGCTGTTGGGCGGGTGGCGTATTGCCCGCCTTTTGCGGGGTGACTACATGAACTGGTCACATCCATGGAGCAGGCGATGGGCAAGACGATCGGAGCGGCGGAGTTCAAGGCGCATTGCCTGCGCATTCTCGATGAGATCGCGCGCAGCGGTGAGGGTGTGACCATCACCAAGCGCGGTCGCGCCGTGGCCGAAGTCACGCCGATCGCGGCACAGGAAGAGCGGGACTTCATCGGATCGATGAAGGGCTCGCTCGTTCTGCATGATCGTTCGTTCGATCCGGCATCGGAAAAGCCCTGGGATGCCGAGCAGGGCCTGTGGGAGCCGGAGCCCTGATCGTCTCCGACACGCATGCCCTGATCTGGGCGGTCGAAGGCAGCAACCGGCTCGGCCCTCGAGCGATCGAGGCGGTCGAGACGGCGGCGGCCTCCGGCAGCCTGTGCGTTTCGGCGATCACGCTTTGGGAAATCGCGATGCTCGCCGACAAGGGCCGGATCGTCTTCGCCTCCGGCGTGCGGCGCTGGATCGAGACCCTGCTGTCCAGACGCGGGATCAGGTTGATCGCGCTTGAGTCGGCGATCGCTATCGATGCGGGATGCCTCCCGGGCATCATCCACGGCGACCCGGCGGACCGCATGATCATCGCCACGGCGCGTTTCCTCGCCTGCCCATTGCTCACCGCAGACGAACGGATCCTGGACTATGCGGGCGCAGGCCATGTCGCCGCGCGCGATGCACGGCTTTAGCAGCCCCTCCCTCGTAGGGAGGGGTTGGGGGTGGGTTGCGACTGAGTGCCCTCGATGGGCGTGAAAGCGCCTACGTGCGATCGAAAGCCGCTCGGCTGCATCGAGCAGCCTCGCGTCTACCCACCCCTGTCCCCTCCCTGCCAGGGAGGGGCGTAAGAAAGCCTTCTGCGCTGATTGCGTGGCCGACAAGGAGCGCTGCTCCCCCGTGTTTGGGGAGGAGCGAGGCGGGAACCCGGCCGACAACCGCCTCACGCGAACACCCCGTGCAGATACCAGCTCAGATCGCCGGTCGCGGCATCGACACCGTCGCCGCGGCGGTAGAGCCAGAAGCGTTCGCCGCTTTCGTCCTCCACCTGGAAATAGTCCCGCACCGCATCGGCCTCGGCGCTTCGGCGCCACCATTCGCCGAAAATCCGTTCCGGTCCGTCGGCGCGGGCGATGCGATAGGGGCGGCCGCGCCAGGTGAAGCGGCGGGGCGGCAGATCGGGGAGGAGGGCGACGACATTCTCGACCCGCTCGGGCGGCGAGAGCAGGCGCACCGGCCGCGGGAAATCCGGCCAGGGATGCGTTGCCCCAAGTGGTGCGGTGCGGCGGACACTGCGTTCGGGGACGTCGCTCTCGACCGCGGACAGGCGAAACAGGGCGCGTGCGCCGAGCCGGCTGGCGAGTCGGTCGACCAACGGCGCGAGATCGGCCGAAGGCGCCTCTCCGGTCAGCGCGCCGGCCAGCGCTTCCGGTCCGAGCGGCTCGGCGCGCAGGGCGATCAGGCGGAGCGCGTCGAGGCCGTAACCGGGCTCGATCGTCTCGATCTTCATCCTGAGCAGGCGCAGGAGGTGCCTGGCGTCGCGGGTCGCGCGTGCGGTGCCGATGGTGATCCGTTGCGCCTCGCCGTCGACCCGGTCGCCGATCAGCGTGAGGATGCGTGCGCCCAGCCCGGCCTTGGCCAGCGTCTCGATCAGGCGGGTCATCAGCGTGGTCATCGCCTGCTCGATCGCTTCGGGCGTGGCGATCGGCTCGGCGAAACGCAATTCGGCGCCGGGCGTCTCCTCGGGCACCACCGGCTCGATCGGCTCGCTCGCGCCGCCGAGCGCCTGATCGAGCCGGGTCAGAACCTGGCGGCCGAAGCGACGCTGGAGCGGCCCGCGCGGCATTGCGACGAGGTCGCCAATCCGTTCCAGGCCCAGCCGCCGCGCGGTTGCGAGCGCATCCTCCTCCAGGCGCAGCGCGGCGATCGGCAATGGTGCCATCGCCTCGGCTTCACCGCCCGGGCGGCAGAGATGGAGCGGTGCCGGGCCGAAGCGGGCGAGGGCATGGGCCGCGCCGGGCGTGCCGGCGACGGCGATCCGCGCGCGGTAACCGGCCCGTGCGCAGAAGCGGAGGATATGCGTGCACATCCGCTCCTCGCCGCCGAACAGATGGCTGACCCCGGTCAGGTCCAGGAACAGGCCGTCCGATCCCGACAGCGATGCCCGCGGAGTCCAGCGTCGCGCGGCGTAGAGCGCAAGCGCGCCGAGCAGCGCTTTGTCTCCGTCCGGATCGGCGTCGCGAACGTCGAGGCCCGGCACCAGGGCACGGGCCTGGGTCGCGGCCATGCCCGGGTGGAGACCGAGCGCCCGGGCATTCTCGCAGACTGAGGCGACCAGCACGCGGTTGCCGGTGCGGGCGACGGTGATGAGCGGCGGCTCGGCCGAGGATTGCGGTTTGGACCTGGCGCGTGGCGGTGCCACCGACGGCAGGACGTCGCGGGTGGCGATGCGCCGCTGAATATCCTCGACGTTGCGGGCACGGAAGGGAGTCTCGGCCGCTTCGGTGCGGCGGCCGAGCTCGCGCATCGTCGGGCGCTGGTGCGCGGGCAGCGCCTCCGCTTCCTGCACCACCGCTTCGCGCGACCAGCGCGCACCGGGGCGCCAGCCGCCGCCGCGCGGGCAGGAGCAATCGCCAAGACGCGTGCCGGGCTCGGGTTCCGCCCCTGCAGGCCGATCCGGCGCCGGTGCGGGCGCGATCGTGCGCGGCCCGGCAGGCCGGCCGAGCGGCATCGTCGACGTGCGGTCGGCAGGCGGCGTCGCGGCAGGCGAAGCGGAGGAACGGGCGGATGGCCCGCTGTTACGCCGCCGCTCTTGCCGGATGCGGTCGGTGCTCAGGGCCGTCAGGCAGAGCGAGGCGACCCTTCGCATCTGGGCCCTCCATGATCCAGTGGTGGGGCTCGCCGCCGCGCTGACGGGCAAGATCGAGGCGCCAGCGCGGGCGGCCGATGCCGGCGACCGGCAGCGCCCCGGACGGGGCGCAGCCGACCCGCCAGCGAGTCACCGCGGCGGAGGGAGCGGCGAGCGGATCCTCCTCCTGGCGGCGCCATCTTTTCAGCATCAACGCCATCGTGCCGCCTTCCTCGGCGGCGAGCTGGAGCCGGCGCGTCGCCGCCATCGGCACCTTGCGGACCTCGCCGATGACGGCGGCGAGGCCGCCGTGACGCAGCCCTTCCTCCATCACCGCCAGCACATCCTCGTCGCGGCCGCATTCGGCATAGAGGACGTTGTCCGGGGAAAGACCGGCCATGGCGAGCCCGGGGGCGAACAGATCGCGTCGGGAGAGCGCCCACAACACCATGTTGTTGGCGTCGCAGCGGCGGGCCGCGATCGAGGCGAGGAACAGGGTTGCGGCGGCATCGTCTGACAGGCCGGACCGATCCGGTGCCACTTCGTGCAAGGCAGCGCAGGCGAGACCGCCCCCGGCCAGCCGGGCATCGATGGACTCGATGCCGAAAGGCAGGCATTCGCGGTCTCCGGCAATGCCGGCCGATTCGATCGCGCGCACCTCGGCTCTCAGGGCTTCCAGGCGTTCGGAACGGGCGGGGATCGGGACCATGGTGACTCAGACTCACTTGTTCCCTTTATGTTCCGCTGTCGTTCAGCCGGAGTCAAGCAGTCCAAAGGCGTAGGTATTTTCCCGCAAGCCGCCGCAGCGCGGCGGTCCTCCAAAGCGGCGCAGCCCTCCCTATCTAGGGCAGCGCTTGTCCGAGCCTGTGAAACGAGATCCCGATCCCGATGTCCTCTCTTCGCCGTTCGATCCTTCCCTTGCTCCTCCTCGCCACCGCTCCCGTCGCCGCCCCGGGATTGACGGCGCCTGCCCGCGCGGCCGCAGGCGACAGCGGCTGGTTCTACCGCGGCAGCGACATCGCGCCCGATCCGGCGTGGACCTTCGGCACGCTTCCCAACGGTCTTCGCTATGCCGTTCGGCGCAATGCCTTGCCGGCGGGCCAGGTTTCGATCCGTCTGCGCATGGACGTCGGCTCGCTTGCCGAAGGGGATCAGGAGCGCGGCTGGGCGCATTATATCGAGCACATGGTGTTCCGCGGCACCGCCGCATACCATGACGGCGAGGCGCGGCAGACCTGGCAGCGGCTGGGTGCGAGCTTCGGCAGCGATACCAACGCCTCGACCCAGCCGACCCAGACCGTCTACCAGCTCGATCTGCCGAAGAACGACCCGGCCTCGCTGGAACTCAGTCTGAAGATCCTCGCCAGCATGGCCGACACCGCCACCTTCGATCCCGCCATTGTCGAGGCGGAGCGCGGCGTCGTCCTCGCCGAATATGGCCGCCGTCCCGAGCTCTCGGTCAAGCTCGGCGATCTCACCCGCAACCTGTTCTTCTCAGGCCTGAAGTTCGCCGATCGCGACACGATCGGCACCGAAGCGACCTTGAAAGGCGCGACCGCCGCCGGTCTGAAGAGCTTCTACGAGCGCTGGTACAGACCGGAGCGGGCGACTCTCGTCCTGGTCGGCGACGCCGATCCCAAGATGCTCGAGGCCCTGGTGGCGAAGACCTTCGGCGGCTGGGCCGGCACCGGAACGGCGCCGTCCGATCCTGAGATCGGCGCCATCAAGCCGGTGCCCGAGCGGACCGCGGCGCTCGCCTATCCCGGTTCGCCTTATGCCGCCACGTTGAGCTGGGTGCGGCCTTATCGCCAGCTTCCCCACACCAGGGCACGCGAACGCGAGGATCTGGAGGAAGCGCTCGCCAAGCGGATCCTCAATCGACGTCTCGAAGCCAAGGCACGTGGCGATGCCGCCTTCCTCAATGCCCAGATCGGCGGCGACCGATCGACCGACATCGCCGATTACACCCAGGTTTCGGTGATGGCCAAGGAAGGGCGGTGGAAGGAAGCGCTGAACGAGGTCTATGCGATCCTCGCCGATGCGCTTCGCGCCCCGCCGAGCGACGCCGAGGTCGCGCGCGAGATCGACAATCTCCGCTCTTCCGGCCGCGCCAATGTCGAGGGCGAGCCGACCCGCAAATCCAATCAATGGGCGCAGGCCCTAGTCACGGCGATCGACGGCGACAGCATCGTCTCGAGCGCACCGGTGACCATGGCTTTGTTCGAGGCGCTGGCGCCGCAGATGACGCCGGCGACGATCGAGGCGGGCATGAAGCGCCTGTTCGCCGGCAGCGGGCCCCGCATGGTGCTGCTCTCGCCCGATCCGGTGTCGGGGGTGCCGCAGGCGCTCGCCGCAGCCGAGAAGGCCGCCCCCGCCGCGCGCCTCGCTGACCGCAAGGTGACGATGGACGATCTTCCAGCCTTGGGCGCCCCCGGCCGCGAAGTGTCGCGCGAGCAGATACCGGATCTCGGCGTCACCATCGTCCGCTTCGCCAACGGATCCAGCCTCGTCTTCAAGAAGACCGATTTCGAAAAGGGCCGGGTCAACGTCTCGCTGCGCTTCGGCAATGGAATTTCGGGCCTGCCGACGGATCGGCGGACGATCGCCTGGATGGGCTCGCTGATCGGATCGACGGGGATCGCCGGGCTCGATCTCGACGCGCTCGAGCGGCTGCTGACCGGCCGGCGGATGACGATCGGCTTCGGCGTCGCCGAGGATGCGTTCGAGCTTGCAGGCACCACCAATGCGCAGGATCTTCCCGATCAGCTGCGGCTGCTCGTCACCAAGCTCGCTTACCCGCGCTGGGACGCGACCCTGTTCAACCGGTACAAGACGGCGGCGCTCGAAAATTACCAGTTGAGCTTCTCGTCCGCATCGGCACGGGCGAGCCGCGAGTTCGGCGGCTTCAACCATGACGGCGACGCCCGCTGGAGCGCGGTCGAACGGGACGAGATCGCCAGGGCGACGCCGCAGGATTTCCAGAAATTCTTCCAACCTCTGCTGCAGCAGGGATCGATCGAGGCTGTCGTGATCGGCGATGCCGATCTCGAGCCGACGGTTGCGGCGATGCTGAAAACGGTCGCGGCGCTGCCGAAGCGCACGGACGTGCCGCCACCACCCGCCTCGCTCGCGGTGCGGCCGCCACGCGCCGGCGAGACTGCGCGGTTCGATCACCAGGGCGATCCGACCCAGGCCTATGCCGCGATCGGCTGGTCCACGTTCGGCGGCATCGACAACAGAAAGGCGCGGCGCGCGTTGGCGCTGGCCGGCAACATGATCCAGGTTCGTCTGTTCGAGCGGCTGCGAGATGTCGAAGGCGCGACCTACTCACCCAACGGCTTCGCCAGCAGCTCCGAGATTTTCGAGAAATGGGGGGTGCTCGGCGCCGCGGCCGAAGTGCGGCCGGAGCGGACCGATCTTTTCTTCCGCCTCGCCCGAGAGATCGTCTCCGACATGGCCGCCAAGCCCGCGCCCGCCGACGAGTTCGAGCGCGCGATCAGTCCGGTGATGAGCGGCCTCGATCGGCGGCTCAAGACCAATGCCTACTGGCTCTCGGCGATGGAAAGCTGGTCGCGCAAGCCCGGCCTGATCGAACTCACGCGCACTTTGGAGTCCGACTACAAGGCGATGACCGCGGAGGACGTTCGCGCCGCGGTCGCCGCTTATGTCGCTGACGAGGATCCCTGGGCCTTCACCATCGTGCCGGCACGCGCAGCCGCCGCGTCGGCGGCCGGCCCTGCCGCTCCGCCGCCCGCAAAAGCGGCTCCGGCCACCGCAGCTTCCGCCCCTTCCGCAGCCGGAACGGGAGGCTGAAGGTTTCCATTCGTCGCAGAAACGCTCTAGAACGGCCGACGGTGTCCACGAGCGCAGTTCAGGCAGGAGCCCCCGGGAGGGGCGAGGCAGCAGGCGGCTGGAAGCCTTTCCGGCTTCAGCAGCAGCCCTTTTTCGACGACAAGAACCGGGCGTTCTGGATCCTCCAGTCGGCCGGCTGGGGCGGCTATTTCTTCCTTCGCAGCCTCTCCGGCCTCGCCAACAATTTCGGCTTCAACCTCGTCATCCACATCGCGCTGCTGACCGCGACCGGCTATTCGCTGACCCTGCTGATGGCGGCGATGTTCCGGCGGCTGATCAAGATGCGGCCGGTGATCACCTGGGTGACCTCGATCATCCTGGTGCTGATCGCCTCTGCGGCCTTTTCGGCGATCGAGACGTGGAGCCACGCGACCTTCGTCAAGCCGGGAATCACGCCCGAAGGCCTCCAATTCTTCGGATCGATCATCCTCACCGTCTCGCTGCTGGTGGCGTGGTCGGCGCTCTATTACGGGATCAATTACTACCTGCTGCTCGAGGAGCAGAGCGATCGCCTGCTCCGGCTCGAGAATCAGGCGAGTTCGGCGCAGCTGGCGATGCTGCGCTACCAGCTCAATCCGCATTTCCTGTTCAACACGCTGAACTCGATCTCCACTCTGGTGCTCTTGAAGCAGACCGAGCGGGCCAACGCGATGCTGTCGCGCCTGTCCTCGTTCCTGCGCTACACGCTGGTCAACGAGCCGACGGGGTCCGTGACGGTGGCGCAGGAGGTGGAGACCTTGAAGCTCTATCTCGACATCGAGAAGATGCGCTTCGAAGACCGGCTGCGGCCGCGCTTCGAGATCGACGAAAGCGTGTCGAAGGCACGTCTGCCGTCCTTGCTCCTCCAGCCTTTGGTCGAGAATGCGATCAAATATGCGGTCACGCCGCAGGAGGAAGGGGCGGACATCGAAGTTTCGGCGCGCCGGTTCGGAGAGCGGGTGGTGATCACCGTCCGCGATACCGGTCCGGGCGCGGAAGACCATTGGGTGAAGGCACAGGAGTCGACGGGGGTCGGGCTCGCCAACATCCGGGACCGACTGGCGCAGGCTTATGGCCCCGACCATCGGTTCGAAACGGATACCAACAGGAGCGGGGGGTTCAGCGTTACCATCGAAATACCCTATCAGATTGAAACATCCGAGGAGCCGAAATGACCATTCGCACGATTCTCGTGGACGACGAGCCGCTTGCCATTCAGGGCTTGCAGCTTCGCCTCGACAAGCACGAGGACGTCGAGATCGTTGAGACCTGCTCGAACGGACGCGAAGCGATCCGGGCGATCAAGACTCACAAGCCGGATCTCGTTTTCCTCGACATCCAGATGCCCGGCTTCGACGGTTTCTCGGTGATCCAGGGCCTGATGGAGGTGGAGCCGCCGCTGTTCGTCTTCGTCACCGCTTATTCCGATCACGCCATCCGCGCGTTCGAGGCGCAGGCGGTCGACTATCTCATGAAGCCGGTGGAGGAGGATCGGCTCGCCGACACGCTCGACCGGGTTCGCAACCGGCTCGCCGAGAAGCGCGGGGCCGAGGAGGCCGGCAAGCTCAAGGAAGTGCTCGCCGAAGTGGCGCCGGACGCGGTCGATCAGGTCGGCTCCGGGGGCGGCGACGATACCCACAATTCGAACCGCTACGAGAAATTGATCAACATCAAGGATCGCGGCCAGATCTTCCGCGTGGACGTGGATTCGATCGAGAAGATCGATGCCGCCGGCGATTACATGTGCATCTATACCGGCGACAACACCCTGATCCTTCGCGAGACGATGAAGGATCTCGAGAAGCGCCTGGATCCCCGCCGCTTCCAGCGCGTCCACCGCTCGTGCATCGTCAATCTCGATCAGGTCCGCCAGGTCAAGCCGCACACCAACGGCGAATGCTTTCTGGTGCTGGAAAGCGGCAGCCAGGTGAAGGTCAGCCGCTCCTATCGCGACGTCGTCGCACGCTTCGTGCACTGAGCCGAACGGGGGAAGCGCGGCGCTTCCCCCCATCCTCCAA
This sequence comes from Sphingosinicella sp. BN140058, assembly GCF_004135585.1. Classification (NCBI taxonomy): domain Bacteria; kingdom Pseudomonadati; phylum Pseudomonadota; class Alphaproteobacteria; order Sphingomonadales; family Sphingosinicellaceae; genus Sphingosinicella; species Sphingosinicella sp. BN140058. The sequence goes on from NZ_CP035501.1 coordinate 2,853,574, forward strand.
ACCAATCCGATATCGCAGACGTGCTGCGTTCTGCCGGCCACGCGCTTGCCCGAAGGCCGCGCTGGGCGAGGCCTGTCTACGCCTGATTGAAGTTTAGTACGAATCGTACTAAACCATGGGCGTCTTCAGGAAGGCAGCCCTCATTCGGACGATCACGCCCCTCGGTTACGCCCTGCTCGGTCTGATGGGAGAGACTCCGCGCAGCGGCTACGCTCTGCGGCGCGTGTTCGAGACGACCCCGCTTGGCGCCTATTCGAGCAGCCCCGGCAGCATCTACCCGGCGCTGCGCAACCTCGAGGCGCTCGGCCTCGCCCGGCAGGAGCCGCTCGGCGCCAGCAAGAAGGGCTATGTTCCGACTGCGCAAGGGCGCGCCGCGCTCGACGCATGGTTGGCCGCGCCGCCGACTGCGGCCGAGGTCGCGGACGATCTCGGCATCGTCCTTCTCCGTTTCGCCTTCCTGCAGGGCCGCAGCAGCCCGAAGGAGATCGATGCCTTTCTCGCGGCATTTGCCGAGGCGTGCGACGCGCACGCCGCCAGGCTCGAGACTTTCCTGGCCGGTACTAACGGCCAGGCGCTGTCGCTGCACAGCCGCCTCGCCGTCGACCATGGACTGAGAGCAATTCGATCGTCCGGGCAATGGGCCCGGGATGCGCGTGCGAGCCTCGCCCGCGCCCAGAATGGGGAGGGAGACGGATGAGGACCATCGCAAGGGATATCGGCAAGACGCTGCTCGTGTGGGCAGCGCTGACCATCGGCATGATCGCCGGCGCTCTCGTCGCCGCCCTGCCGCAGGGCAAGGCGATCGTCGATGGGCCGTTCACCTCAGGTCAGGCACTGCTGCTCGCCAATGCCCTTCTCGCTCTGACGATCGCCGTGCTGGCGCCGCGCATCGCCGGCCGCATTTGGCAGCGTGCACTGACCTTGTTCGTCCTGCTCTACTGCGTCGAGACCCTGCTTTCGGTGATCGAGGCGCTTTACTTCCAGCGCTATCTCGGCCTTCCCGCAGGCCTGCTCGGCGGACTGGCGGTGATCAACGTCGTCAAGTCCGCACTGGCCGCCGGCGCCGCCGCCTGGTTGTGGCGCGCACCCGAAGCCCCGCAGCGGCATCCGCGCGGGCTCGCCTGGAAGCTGCCGGTGCTCGCGCTCGCCTATGTCGGCTTCTATTTCGGCGCCGGCGAGTTCATCGCATTCCAGAGCGAAATCGTCCGCGCTTATTACGGCAACGCACTGGAGATCGACCGCTTCAATCTCGCCTTGCTCCAGATCGGCCGCGGCGCGATCTGGGCGGGCCTCGCCTGGCTGCTGGCCCGGACCTTGGTGGGATCCCTGACGGCGCGCATGCTGCTGACCGGCCTCGCTTTCTCCCTCTTCATGATCGTCCCCCTGCTGTTCCCGTCGGAATTCATGCCGTGGAGCGTCCGCTCGGTTCACATGATCGAGATCGGCGTTTCCAACCTTCTCTACGGCCTGTTCGCCGGCTGGCTGCTCGGAAGCGGCATGGACAGCAAGGCGCGGGCGTCCTAGCCTTCCGGGGATGAGCGTCTGGGGAGAGAAAGCGCGCGCCTTTGCGGCGCTCCACCGGCGGGGCGACCCGTTGATTCTGTTCAACATCTGGGATGCCGGCAGCGCCCGAATCGTCGCCGCGGCCGGGGCCAGGGCGATCGCCACCGGAAGCTGGTCGGTTGCCGAAGCCAATGGCTATGGCGACGGCGAGCAGGTGCCGATCGATTTCGTCCTCGGCAACACCGCCCGGATCGCCAATGCCGTGGAGCTGCCGGTCACGATCGATTTCGAGGGCGGCTATGCCGAGGCACCGGACGACGTGGCGGCGAACGTCGCCGCGCTTGCGGCAGCCGGCGCCATCGGCTGCAATTTCGAGGATCGCATCGTCGGCGGCGATGGCCTGCATGCCCTGGCGCGCCAGGCCGAGCGGATCGCCGCGATCGTCGCCGCCGCGCCGGACGGGTTCTTCGTCAATGCCCGCACCGATGTCTTCCTGTCGGTCGCCCATGTCGAGCACCCGTCGCGCATGGACGAGGCACTGGAACGGGCCCAGGCTTATGCCGACGCCGGCGCCAAGGGGCTGTTCGTGCCCGGGCTCTCCGACGAGCGGCTGATCGAACGGATGTGCGCGGAGAGCCCGCTGCCGGTCAACATCATGGTCTGGCCGGGTACCACGCCCCCGCTCGGCCGCCTTGCCGAACTCGGCGCCGCGCGGATCAGCCATGCCGGGGCGCCCTGGCGGGTGGCGATGCAGGCGCTGGCGGAGCCTGCGGCCGCCGCGCATCGGGGCGAAGGCTGAGGCAACGAACCGAGGATTCACATTCGCGAGGGAGCAACGCGATGGCACGTGTGACCGGACTTGGCGGTGTCTTCTACAAGGTCGAAGACAGCGAGCGCACCGCGCGATGGTACAAGGAGGTGCTCGGCGTCGGCGGCGACTGGGGGGCGATGTTCCCCTGGAAGGCCGAAGCGAGCGGCGAAGCCTACAGCCTGCTGACGCCGTTCAAGGCAACCAGCGACTATTTCGCACCGAGCGATTCCACGTTCATGATCAACCTCCGCGTCGACGATCTCGATGCCTTCACCGCCGAACTGGAGGGCAAGGGAGTCGAGATTCTCGGGCGCCAAAGCGAGGAGTACGGCAAGTTCGCCTGGATCCTCGATTGCGACGGGATCAAGATCGAGCTTTGGGAGCAAATCGGCCCCTCGCCCGTGTGAAGCCCGTTTTGACGCCCTAGTCGAAGCGGAAGCGGACTCGGGCGAGATTTGGCAGCGACGCGTCGTGGAGCGGCGCCCGATAAAGATGGCGATCGCGCAGCACCTGGACCGGCCGAACGTTCTGACCGCTCGTCACCGTTGCCGCTGCGATCGGCCGGTCGCTATATCCATAGATCGCAAATTTCGATCCGAAGCAGCCGCCCGCCGCGTTGAAGGCGGCGCGCGCAACGATCGAAACATGCTGTGCCTCGATCGCCCAGCCGACCAGGCATTGCAGGCGCATGTCACCGAGCAGGCGGTCGCCCTCCGCGGTGCCCGGTGAAAGAACGAGCGGCCGCACTTCGAGCCCCGCGCGAGCTCGATTGGCGACAAGGGTCCAGTCGTCGGCGGAGAGATCGGGGAGAACGAAGCGTCCCGCCGGATCGAGCGGCAACGGGATCACGTCGGCGCCACGCCGGAGGGAGAGAGTGATCCCGGCCAGCGGTTTCGCCCCCGTTGCCTTTACCTGAAAGAGCAGGGTCGCCTCCGGAGCGTAGACCGGCTTTCCCTTGCGGAAGGCCCGGAGCGCTTTGCGGAGTTCCTTTACCGAAAGGCGATAGGGGTTCTTGACCGCGACGATGACGATCTCGGACTCGGCGGAGTCGGCCTGGTCCGTCGGAGCCGCCGCGGTTCCGCTGCCCAAGGCGATGAGTGCGAGAGCCGCAGCCCGCCTCTTCACGTCACGCTCCGGCGGATGTCGGGTCCGGGCTGCCGCGCCGCCCGAACCGAATGCCCTTGCGCGCGCCGCCGCCTTCGCCGGACTTGAGCACGTTCCTGCGAAACAGCATCGCGCCCAGGCTGACGATCAGCCAGACCCAGAGCGCCTGCCAGAGAATCGCGACGAGATGCGGCCAGAGGTCCTCGAGCTGCGCCGCCCTCGCCACCATCGTCAGCGGGGAACTGAACGGCACCGCGGCGGCGGCGATGCCGAGCAGGCTGTTGGGCTGGCCGACGGAGAAGGAGGCGAACAGGAAGATCAGCAATTGGGCGACGGTCACCGGCATCGACAGGGTCTGCACCTCGCGCACCGAATTGGCCTGACTGCCGATGCCGAGAAACACGGCGCCGAGCAGGAGATAATTGGCCGCATAATAAATCAGGCCGAGCAGAATGTAGAGCGGCCATCCGACCGCGGGCTCCGGCAGGCTGCCCAGGCCTTCGCCCCATAGCAGCGAGGCGGTGATCCCGCCGACCGCCCAGACGGCGATGCCGACGCAGGAGATTGCCAGCATCGACACGAGCTTGCCGACGAAGATCGCATCGATCGGAACCGCCGCCGCAAGCACCTCGATGATCTTGTTGCCTTTTTCCTCCAGCAGATTGGACAGCAGCATGCCGGCGAGCAGGACGGTCAGCATGAACAGCAGCAGCTGGGTGGCGCGGGCGGTGATCGCGCGCAGGGTTGCGACGCTGCCGGCCGATTGCGCGACGGGAACCACGCGAATCCGGGTCGGCGCGATCGGCGCGGCGGCGAGCGCCTGCGTCTGCCGGGCTTCGTCCAGGATCAAGGTGATCTGCTTGTGCTGCAGGCCGCCCCGCGACAGCGATCCGGTGAGGGTCGGCCGGTCGGGGATCCCGGTCAGCACTGCAACGACCTTCTTGTCGCGAGCGCCGAGCAGTTGCTGGATCTGATCGGAGACGACGTAATCGGGGTCGAAGCGAACGAGATCCGGCAATGCTCGCTCGCCGAATGCGGGATCGAGCCGCGCCTTGGCCTGTGCTACCGATGCGAACGCAGCCTTGCTTGCGATTACCGCCACCGTGGGCTTGATGTCCTGCCGCGCCATCTTCTCCGTCGTATCGGTGAACAGGACGGAGATGGTGATGATCACCAGCGGCCCGAGAAGAAACAGCAGGAAGGTGCGCGACCACACCGTTGCCATGAAGTCGCGGCGGCCGATCACGAAGGCGGCTCTGGCGAAGCTCTTCATCGGGACGCATCCTCCTGCATCTGGCGGGCGGCCGCTTCGCCGGCGATCGCCACGAACGCGTCGTGCAGCCCCGGCCGCTCGATAGACAATTCCTCGATTCCGGCGCCGCCGTCGATCAGGGCCTTGAGCAAAGGTTCGATCCCGGCCGGCGGCAGCTCGAAATGCCAGACGCCGTCGATCTTGTCGGTGCCGGCTGGGAGGGCGTTCCGCCACGGTCCGTCGGCGTTGCGGGTGCGCAGGCGCACCTGCGGGCGCAGACGCTGCCGCGCGTCCTCGACCGTGCCCTCGAAGCGGATCCGGCCGCCGGCGATGATCGCGACCCGCTCGCACAGCCGTTCGGCGTGCGCGATCACATGGGTGGAGAAGATCACCGTCGCGCCGGCGGCGGCCTCGTCGCGGATCAGCGTCTCCAGCCTACCCTGGTTGATCGCGTCGAGGCCGGAAAACGGCTCGTCGAGGACGATCAGCTTCGGCCGGTGCACGATCGTGCCGAACAGTTGGACGGTCTGGGCCATGCCTTTCGATAGGGCCTTGATCGGCTTGTCGACATAGTCGCCGAGGCCATTGTCGCGCAGCAGGCCTTCCGCCCGGGCGCGTCCGACCGACAGAGGCAGACCGCGCAACGCGCCGATGAAGGCGATCGATTCCCGCGCCGACATGGCTTGATAGAGGCCGCGCTCTTCGGGCAGGTAGCCGACCTGCTCGGCGGCATCGAGCGGCGAGGCATGGCCGAGCAGGCGCCGTTCGCCACGATCGGGATCGATGATACCGAGCAGCATGCGCAGGGTCGTGGTCTTGCCGGCGCCGTTGGGGCCGAGGATGCCGTAGATACTGCCTTGCGGGACGGCGATATCGACTCCATCGACCGCGGTCTTGCCGTCGAAGGCCTTGAAGAGGCCTTTCGCTTCAATAGCTAAGCCATTGCCCACGCTGTCGTACCCCCTGCGGCAAATGTGGTAGCGGGGACCGATGAACCAAGGCAAGCCCGGGTTGCGCGAGAGGATGGAGGCCAAGGCGAGGGAACTCGGCTTCGCCGCCGTCGGCGTCGCGCGTGCCGATGCCGCCCCGAAGACGGGCGAGCGGTTGCGTCAATGGCTGGCGGGCGGCGCTCATGGCGACATGCTGTGGATGGCGGAGACTGCCGATCGGCGCGCCTCGCCCGCCGGCCTGTGGCCCGACGTGCGGTCGGTGATCTCGCTCGGCATGAGCTATGCCCCCTCCATCGATCCGCTCGCGCTCGCCGGGCGGCCGGAGATCGGCCGTGTCTCGGTCTACGCACAGGGCGCCGATTATCACGACATCGTCAAGAAAGCGCTGAAGGCGCTGGCCCGCTGGCTGGTCGAGGAGGCCGGGTGCGAACTCAAGGTTTTCGTCGACACCGCCCCGGTGATGGAGAAGCCGCTCGCCGAGGCGGCCGGGCTCGGCTGGCAGGGCAAGCACACCAATCTGGTGAGCCGCAAGGACGGGAGCTGGCTGTTCCTCGGCGCAATCTACACGACCCTGGAGCTCGCAGCGGGGGGCGATGCGCCGATGTCCCCGGAGCCGCTGCCGGAGCATCTCGGGCCGGCGCTCCCACCGCACCGTGTGCATTGCGGAAGCTGCAGCGCCTGCCTCGACGCCTGCCCGACGGGTGCTTTCCCCGCTCCGTTCCAGCTCGATGCGCGGCGCTGCATTTCTTATCTCACCATCGAGCATAAGGGCCCCATTCCGGAAGCGTTTCGCGAGGCGATCGGAAACCGTATCTACGGCTGTGACGATTGCCTGTCGGTCTGTCCGTGGAACCGTTTCGCCGACACGGCCCGGCGCAACCAGGCTTTTCTGCCGCGGGCCGAGCTCACCGCGCCGGCGCTTGCCGACATCCTCGCGCTCGACGACGCCGCCTTCCGAACCGTCTTCGCCGGATCCCCGATCAAGCGAATCGGCCGCAACCGCATGGTCCGTAATGCGGCGATTGCGGCGGGGAATAGCGGCTGCACCGATCTGATTTCTGCGCTCGAACCCCTTGCCAACGACCCGGATCCCGTCGTCGCGGACGCAGCCGCCTGGGCCCTGGCGAGGCTGCGTCGCGCCTGACCTCCCGGGTTTTCGAGACGCTCGTCACCGGGCGCTGATCAGCTCACTGCCAATCCCCAAAACCTAGTTGCTAATGAGAGTGACTCGCAATAGAGATGGGTGTGGTCAGGCGACTGGAGGATGGCTGCGGGCCAGGTCTGTTTTCTCATCCCGTTCGGGCTGAGCCCGTCGTAGCCCTCTCTTTTCCTGTCCTAAGGCACGAGAAGGGTTGGGCTTCGACAAGCTCAGCGCGAACGGTCTTACCGGGATCCGGAATGCCGCACCCGATGAGCGTCTTGTCGGTGGGACCGGCGTCGCAGCGGCCGGTTGCGCCGCACAATGCTGAAGAAGGGAAATCATGTATCTCTATGTCGATCGTCCCTGCGTAGCTCTTGCGCCGGGCAGCCGCTTCGTTCTCGCCGCCATGCGCGAATGGGTTGCCGCGGTGCGTGAGGGACGCTGCGCCTGCCGGGCGCTGGCGCCGGGTTTCGCCGCCGCCGGCGCGCGCGATGTGCTTGCGCCCTTCCAGATGATGATGGCGATCCTCAACCGGGACGGCCTTCGTCCGCTCGGCTTCGGTGCCCGCTGCCGGCAGACCGTGGCGGAGGACGAAGCCGTGTTGCTCGGCCTCCTCGATCAGGCCGGATCGGAGCGCGCCCGCGTCGACGCCGCCAGGGCACTGGTTGCGGCCGACATGGTGCCGGCGCTCTCGAAAGCCCTCGCGGCGGTCGCGGCCGGTCTGATCGATGCGCCCGCCTCTCGCTGCAGCCGTGGGAAGGAAGGCCGTTGAACGCACCCGTTCGCCTGCCGCTGGTTCAGCCCGATCAGCCCGCCTTCGATACCGTCGCCGTCCGCTGGGTCCGTCACTGGAACGCGCATCTCTTCAGCCTCGCGCTCGATCGGCCGCGCAGTTTCCGCTTCCGCTCCGGCGAGTTCGTCCTGCTCGGGCTGCACGCCGGCGGCAAGCCGCTGATGCGCGCTTATTCGATCGCAAGCGCCGCTTATGCGGACGAACTGGAATTCCTCTCGATCAAGGTTCCCGACGGACCCTTGACCTCGCGCCTCCAGCGCGTCGAGCCGGGCGATCAGCTCTATCTCGGCCGCAAGCCGACCGGCACCCTGGTCACCGACGCACTGACGCCCGGCAGCCGATTGTTCCTGCTCTCGACCGGGACGGGCCTTGCCCCGTTCCTAAGCCTGCTGCGAGATCCGGACACCTATGAGCGCTTCGCCCAGATCGTTCTGGTCCATTCGGTGCGACGGGTGAGCGATCTTGCCTGGCGCGACCAATTGACCGCCCAACTCGCCGACGACCCGCTGATCCGCGACCAGGCCTTGCTCCAGCTCACCTATCTGCCGACCGTGACCCGGGAGCCATTCCCGACCCGGGGCCGCATTCAGGCGCTCATCGATAACAACATCCTGTTCGGACCGCCGGTTCATGGGCCGGCTCGGCTCGATCCCGCTCTCGACCGCGTGATGCTGTGCGGCAGCAGCGCCATGATCTCGGATCTGTCCGGCCGCCTGGCTGCCCTTGGCTTCGAGGAGGGGTCGAATGCACGCCCGGCGCATTTCGCGGTGGAGCGCGCTTTCGTCGGATGATCGTCCGCGCTCAGCGGTGCTGGGTCGCCTTCCCGAGCGCCGCGACGCAGCTCGCGCGATCGAAATCGCGCCCGTCGGGCAGGCGCGCGTCGACATGGATGACGATCGGATCGCCTCCGCCGCGTGGCGGATAGAAATAGACGTCGAGCACGCACGCCGGTCCCGAAAATTGCAGCTTGCGCGCCGAACCTTCGCGAACGTCGAGCTCGGGCCGGCCGAACTGCGCTTCGATGACCCGGGCGGTGCGGCCGATCACGGTTTCGAGACCGACGACGCTGTAGACGCGCGGCGGCGGCAACTGGACTCGCGGCGCTGTCGTGGCAGTCCCTTCGGTCTTGGCGACGCAGGCCCCCAGGATCGGCAGCAGCAGGAGAGGCGCGATTTGGAGCTTCATCTCTTGCCCTTGTGGAACATGTGCGTGGCAGCCGCTGCCCCTAACAAAGGCGCGAGCAGATTGGCAAAGGGAATGAGGAACAGCCAGGTCGCACCCAGGCCGAGCAGCGCCCGCTGGGGCCGAGTCCGCTTCAGCCATGCGTCGAACGCCGCGCCGTCGAGGTGCCGTGCCGCCACCATTTCGCCAAGGTCCCGGCCGAGCGCCAGGCTGTTGACGGCCGAGAACAGGAGCAGCGGACCGAGGCCGGTGATCAAAAGCAGGACGTAGAAAGGCAAAGCGATCAGGTTCCACAGCAGAAGGCGCGCCACCGATCGCGCTGACAGAGCAAGGCTTCGTGGGAGCGGTACGGGCCGCCCTCTGGCTCCAGGGTAATGGCGGGCTTCGACCGCTTCGACGATCTCGTCGGAGAAGATGCCGATGACGCCGATGGCGATCGCCGGGAACAGGAACACGAGTGCGGCACCCCCAAGCAGCAGCGCCGCAACCGTGCCGCCCCCGGCCCCCAGCCGGCAGCGGCCGCCAATCCAGGGGTTGGCGCAGGGATCCACGCCGGCGAGGAGCCATCCGGCCGCGCCGGCGACGAGCCCGAACAGCAGCAGCGTCAGCAGCAGCGATTTGACCAATACCTTCAGAAAGGCACGGTCCCCGATCTGGCCGAAGGCGAGGGCAAAAGCGGAAAGCATCCGCCTTGCTGCCCCGTGAGACTCGCGCTGGTCAAGGTTGATCGCTCCGTGCCGCGCGGCTACGGCCCGATCTTTCCCGGCTGAGAAAGAGAGAATGTGACCGATACCCGCCTCGACGTCCTTTGCATCGGCAATGCCATTGTCGACGTCATCGCCGTCGCCGACGAAGGCTTCCTTGTCGCCGAGGGGCTCGACAAGGGATCGATGCGGCTGATCGATGCGGACGAGGCGACGCGGCTCTATGGCAAGATGGGTCCCGGCCGCGAGATCAGCGGCGGCTCGGCCGGCAACACGGCCGCGGGCATCGCCATGCTCGGCGCCCGGGCGGGCTTCGTCGGTCAGGTCGCGAACGATCAATTGGGTGAAGTCTACGCCCACGACATCCGCTCGATCGGGGTGGAATTCACCACGCCCTTCCGCGACAGCGGCGACGTTCCGACCGCGCGCTGCCTCATCCTCGTCACGCCCGATGCGCAGCGGACGATGAACACCTTCCTCGGCGCAGCCCAGCATCTCGACACCGCCAGGCTCGACGAAGCGCAGGTGAAGGATGCCGCCATCCTCTATCTCGAAGGCTATCTGTGGGATCCGGAGACGCCGCGTGCGGCCATGGAGCGCGCGATCGAAGTGGCGCATGCGGCGGGTCGCCGCGTCGCCTTCACCCTGTCGGACAGCTTCTGCGTCGATCGTCACCGTGACGGTTTCCTGAAGCTGATCGACGACAAGAAGGTCGACATTCTGTTCGCCAACGAGGCTGAGATCATCTCGCTGAGCGGCAGCGACGATTTCGACGCGGCAATCGCCAGCATCGCACCGCGGGTTCCGCTGCTCGTCGTCACCAGGAGCGAGAAGGGTGCGGTTGCGGTCCAGAACGGCCAGCGCGTCGACGTTCCGGCGGAGCCGGTCGCCCAGATCGTCGACACCACCGGCGCAGGCGACCTGTTCGCCGCCGGCTTCCTCACCGGGATTGCCCAGCACCGAAGCCTTGAGGACAGTCTCCGGATCGGCGCGATCGCCGCCGCCGAAGTCATCTCTCTTTACGGCGCCCGCCCGGAAGCCGATCTGAAGGCCATGGTCGCGCAGAAGCTCGGCTGACGCGAGGCGCGGCGAAAGCAGGGCTGCCGCCGGCCGTCCGCTGCGCCGCGTCCACCGGCAGTGCGTGCGCTCCGACCGATGTCCTGAGCCGATTCATGCGATCTGCCGCATGTCGGGAAGCGCGCCCTCGCGCGTCTAAAGCTTAAGCGGCGACAACGGGCACGGCAGCATCCGTTCAGCGGACGCTGCTTAGTGACGGCGCAAAGGAGAATCGCGCGGTGTCACCTGACAGCCTCTATCTGGTGGAATGCGATCCGGGGGCGGCGGCGATGCCGCGCGCTCTGCTGACCGCACACGGCTACGACGTTCATGTCGTCGCCGCAGAGGATTTCACGGATCAGGCCGGACGCTGCTCGGGCGCCGTTCTGGTCGCCACCTCCGGGCCCGAGATGCTTTGCGCGCGCGAGGTGCTTCAGGCGCTCGGCGGAAGGGCGGCGCGGGTGCCTGCGATCATCCTTCGCCCGGGCTGCGACGCCGGCGATGCCGCGAAGCTGCTCAACACCGGGGCGTACGACATCGTTGACGAGCCGGAGCCCGGTGAGGCTCTGCTGCGCGCCCTGTTCCCGCTCGTCAAAGGATCCGGGCTGCCGGTGTGAGGGCGGGCGGCGCTGTCGCCGAGGAGAAGCGCAACAAAAAAGGGAGGCTTTCGCCTCCCTTTTTCCTGATCGTCGCCTCGCTCAGCGCGGGTCCGAAACGCCGGGCACGTCCGGCGCGAGATCATGAATCTCGGGCTCGTGGACCTCGACGATGCCGCGGCCGAGATGACTGACATGGCGGCCATAGACCAGATAGACCAGGATGCCGATCGCCGCCCACACGACGAACACCAGGATCGCCTGCCAAGGAAGGTTGAGGAACAGGAAGATCGTCCCCGCAATGGTCAGCGGACCGATCAGCCAGAGGGCGGGGGTCTTGAACGATCGTTGGACGTTGGGCGCCGTGCGGCGCAGGATCATCACGCAGAACGCGACCATCATGAACGCGTAGAGCGTTCCTGCATTGGCCCAGTCGGCGAGCTGACCGACCGGGAAGAAGGCCGCGCCCAGAGCCGTGACGACGCCGGTGATTCCGGTAACGATGTGCGGAGTCTTCCACTTCGGATGCACCGTCGCCAGCCGGGCCGGCAGCAGCCCGTCCCGCGCCATCACGAAGAAGATGCGGGTCTGGCCGAACAGCAGGATCAGGATGACGGAGGGCAATGCGAAGCCGGCTGCGTAGCCGAGCGCGTTGCCGACACCGGACCAGCCGATCTGGCGAAGGACATGGGCGAGCGCCTCGTTCGAGCAGACCAGGGCGTCGGCATATTGGGGCAGCGCGCATTGACGGGCCAGTTCCTCGGATCCGGTCGGGAAGGGGATTCCGTTCGGCCCCATGATCGGCTGTCCGCCGACGGTGCCGATCGCGCCGGCTGCGACCAGGATGTAGAAGATCGTGCAGAAGAGCAGCGATCCGATCAGGCCGATGGGAACGTTGCGCTGGGGGTTCTTGGTCTCCTCGGCTGCGGTCGAGACCGCGTCGAAGCCGACATAAGCGAAGAAGATGGTGGCAGCCGCGCCGACGGCGCCGACTCCAGTGCCGAGGCCGCCGAAGATCCCGGCGGGCAGGAACGGATTGAAGCGCTCGGCGGAGAAATGCTCGTTCGGCAGGGTAAGGAGAATGAACGCGGTCAGCGCAGTCACCTTGATCGCGACCAGCACGGCGTTGACGCGGGCGGATTCGCTGGTGCCGATCATCAGCAGCCAGGTCACCAGCAGAGCGATTGCGGCAGCCGGGAGGTTGACCAGACCGCCGGGGGCGCCGCCAAGGGCGAGCGGCCCTGCCGTCATCCATGGCGGCAACGTGACGCCCAGTGTCTGGTTGAGGAAGGTGCCGGTGAAGTAACCGGACCAGCCGACCGAGACGGCGCTGGCGGCGACCAGATATTCGAGCACGAGCGCCCAGCCGACGGTCCAGGCGAGGAATTCGCCCATCGAAGCATAGGTATAGGTGTAGGCGGAGCCGGCCACCGGCACCATCGCTGCAATCTCGGCATAGCAGAGCGCGGCGACGATGCAGATGGCACCGGCGATCGCGAAGGCCAGCATCAGCCCCGGCCCGGCTTTCTGCGCGCCCGCCGCCGTCAAAACGAAGATGCCGGTTCCGATCACGCAGCCGATGCCGAACAGAGTCAGCTGGAACGCGCCCAGCGTACGGTGCAGCGACTTTTTCTCGGCGGTGGCAAGAATGGCATCGAGAGGCTTTACGCGCCCGAAAATCATTTACCCGTCCCCTTGGAAAAACATGGGCGCGTCTGAGGGCGCCCTTCTTGGAATGGCGCGGAACCTAAACGCTAAATCCTCGGGCGCAAAGCAGGAAAGCGGCGCGGGCGGGACGCGTACCCGGCGCCAGGAGGCGTTCAGCGGGCAAGCATCGGCCCGAGCGGGCGGCCGCCGAACAGGTGAACATGGAGGTGCGGCACCTCCTGTCCGCCATGGCCGCCGACGTTGGCGAGAAGGCGGTAGCCGGGTGTCACCAGATCGTGCGACCGCGCGACGTGGCCGATCGCGCGGACGAAGCCGGCGATCTCGGCGTCCGAGCCTCGGGCGGAGAAATCTTCCCACGAGACGTAAGCACCCTTGGGAATGATCAGGATGTGGGTCGGCGCGGCCGGGTTGATGTCGTGGAAGGCAAGCGCCCATTCGTCCTCGTAGACAGTCCGGTTCGGTATCTCGCCGCGGAGGATTTTGGCGAAGATGTTGGCGTGATCATAGGGGCTGGTCGCGTCGATCGCCATGGATGGAGTTCCTTGTCTGCTGGCCTGCTCAGGGGCAGCCTTAGGACCTCCTCGCCGGACGGGAAAGTATCGCCGCATCGCCCGGGACGCATGCGCAATCGCCCCCCGGATTGCACCGATCTCGTGCAGTCCGAGCGCGCAAATGCTTGACCCGCTCGGACGCGGCGCTACCACGGGCCTCATGCAGGACGATATGCCCGATAGCCTGATTCCCTATGACGAGATCGTGCAGGAGGCCCTGCGCGCGGTCGTCGGCCGCGTGCTTGGCGAAGTGGAATCGACCGGGCGGCTTCCCGGCGAGCACCATTTCTACATTACCTTCAAGACCGCGGCCGCGGGCGTCGATATTCCGCGCCACCTTTCCGAGCGGTTCCCCGACGAGATGACCATCGTCATCCAGAACCGCTTTTGGGATCTGAAGGTTGCGGAAGACGGCTTCGAAGTCGGTCTCAGCTTCAATCAGATGCCGGCTCGGCTCGTCATTCCCTTCTCCGCGATTACCGGCTTCGTCGATCCGGCGGTCAATTTCGCCCTGCAGTTCCAGGCGCAGGCGGACGAAGCCGATCTCCAGGATCATGAGCAGGCGGAGAACGACCATCCCGCCCCCGAGCCGGTCGAGGATGGGTCGAACGTCGTCTCGATCGATTTCAGCCGCAAGAAGTAAGCGGCGCGCCGCCGTCGTCGCAGCAAAGCTGAGCTTGTAGAGCGGCCACCGAGGTGGTCTCCGTGTCTGCGTGCCCTCGAAGGGCGCGTTGTCCTTTCCTTGCGCTCCGCGAAGCCATAAAGGGCGCGGCAAAGATCAGCGCAACGGAGTCTTCATGGCATCGCTCACCCCAACCCGCACCGAAACCGACAGCTTTGGCCCGATCGACGTCCCCGGCGACAGCTATTGGGGCGCCCAGACCCAGCGCTCTATCCAGAATTTCCCGTTCGGCCCGCGCGAGACGATGCCGTCCGAGATCGTCCATGCCCTGGGCTTCGTCAAACAGGCGGCGGCCCGGGTGAATGCGAGGATCGGCGGCCTGGATGCGGGGCTCGCCGAGGCGATCCAGCAGGCGGCCGGTGAGGTTGCGGCAGGCAATCTCGACGATCAGTTCCCGCTGGTGATCTGGCAGACAGGCTCGGGCACCCAATCCAACATGAACGCGAACGAGGTAATCGCCGGCCGCGCCAACGAGATCCTGACCGGAAAGCGCGGCGGCAAGAGCCCGGTCCACCCCAATGATCACGTCAACAAGGGCCAGTCGTCCAACGACAGCTTTCCGACGGCGATGCACATCGCGGCGGCGCGCGCCGTCGAGCAGCGACTGATCCCCGCCCTCGAGACGATGCACCGGCGCCTCGCCGCGCAGGCGGCCGCGTGGGATCCGATCGTCAAGATCGGCCGCACTCACCTCCAGGACGCGACTCCGCTGACCCTGGGGCAGGAATTCTCCGGTTATGCGGCGCAGATCGCGGACGGCATCGAGCGCGTGCGCGGCGTGCTGCCGCGCGTGTACCGGCTCGCCCAGGGCGGTACCGCCGTCGGCACCGGCCTCAACGCGCCCAAAGGCTTTGCCGAGGATTTCGCGGCCGAGGTCGCCAAGCTCACCCGGCTGCCCTTCACCAGCGCACCCAACAAGTTCGAGGCTTTGGCCAGCCACGACACCCTGGTCGAGCTTTCGGGCGTGCTCAACGTCCTTGCGGTTTCGCTGACCAAGATCGCCAACGACATCCGCCTGCTCGGCTCCGGCCCGCGCTGCGGTCTCGGTGAATTGAAGCTTCCGGAGAACGAGCCGGGCAGCTCGATCATGCCGGGCAAGGTCAATCCCACCCAGGCCGAGATGCTGACCATGGTCGCCGCCCAGGTGATGGGCAATCACGTCGCGGTCACCGTCGGCGGGCTTCAGGGCCACATGGAGCTCAACGTGTTCAAGCCGGTGATCGCCGCCAACGTGCTGCGCTCGATCGATCTGCTTGCCACCGGCATGGAAAGCTTCACCGAGCGCACGCTCGACGGCCTCGAGCCGGACGAGCGCCGCATTTCCGATCTGATGAACCGGTCGCTGATGTTGGTGACCGCGCTCGCGCCGGAGATCGGCTACGACAATGCGGCGAACATCGCCAAACACGCCCACAAGAAGGGTCTCACCTTGAAGGAAGCCGGGCTCGAGCTCGGCCTGGTCGATGCCGAGACCTTCGATCGCGTGGTCAAGCCGGAGACCATGCTCGGCCGGTAAGCGTGTCGCGGACGTCGCCGAGACCATCTCGGAGACGTCCGTGAACTTCTCGCCTTTGGCCGCTCACCCATCATCGCTTAGAACGCGGACACCGAGGAAGTGGGGGCCGCGATGATCCAGATAGGCGAAGACGATCTTTCGAGCGAGGACGTGCGCGCGCTGCTCGCGCTGCATCTTTCCGGCATGCACGCCAGTTCGCCGCCGGGACATGTCTTCGCCCTCGATCTCTCCGGCTTGCAGTCGGCCGCCGTTACGGTCTGGACGGCCCGCATCGATGGCGACCTCGCCGGGATCGGCGCGCTGAAGGATCTCGGTGACGGCACCGGTGAGCTCAAGTCGATGCGAACCCACCCCGATCATCTCCGCAAGGGAGTCGCCGCAGCACTGCTCGAATATGCGATCGAGACAGCGAAGCTGCGCGGCTATCGCCGGCTGAGCATCGAGACCGGGACCGGCGAGGCGTTCGAGCCGGCGCTGGCCCTCTACCGGCGGCGGGGCTTCGAGCATGGAGAGCCGTTCGGGGAGTACGAGCATACCGCTTTCAACCAGTTGCTTCACTTGAAGCTTTAGCGGCCGCGGTCTTCCCGGCTGCGATACCAATCCGCGAGAATGCCGAACGCCTGCTTGCGCTCGCCGGTCTCCGAGATCAGCCCTTTGCGGTTCCAGCCTTGCTGGTAGACGGGATGCTGGCGCCGCGGCGAGCGGAAGTCCTTCAGGATCCAGGGCGACATGCCCGCCAGGAACGGGATCTTGCCCGCCATCGCCAGCGTCTGCCGGTAATATTCGGCCTGAAAATCCTCCGAGAATTTGCGGCGAAGCGTCGGATCCAGGAATCCGGCTTTGGCGTCCGCCCCGAATTCCGAGAGGATCAGGGGCTTGCCGGCGTCCGAACGCCAGCCGATCGCCGGCAGGTGCTCCAGCCGATCGCCGCTATACCAGCCATTGTAGGTGTTGATCGCCATCACGTCGAGCTTTGCGACCAGCGGATCATCAATCACCATTTCGATCTTCCCGTCCTGTTCGTTCCGTCGGGTCAGCAAGGCGGCGGTGACGAGGCGGCTGTCGTCGAGCGCTCGGACGTCGTCGGTGAGAGTGGTGAGGAAGGCGTTGCGCGGCGGCGATACCGGCGTCTCGTTGGCGACGCTCCAGAACGCGATCGACGCCCGGTTGCGATCGCGCAGGATGTTTTCGGCGAGCATCTTGCGGGCGACGGTTAGCGTCTCGGGCCGCGCGAACGCAACGCGCCAATAGACCGGCACTTCGCTCCACACGATCAGGCCCAACTCGTCCGCCATTCGGGTCATCACCTCGGAATGCGGGTAGTGGGCGAGGCGAACGAAGTTTCCGTGCAGACCGTCCTTGATCTCCGACAGCAAGGCACGGGCTGCGGCCGGCGTGATCGCGCGTGTAGGTTCCTTGCCGAGTTCCTCTTCATGCAGCGAGATGCCGCGCAGGAAGATCGGTTTGCCGTTGAGCAGGATCTGCGTTCCCCGGACCTCCAGGGTTCGGAATCCGATCCGATCGGCAAGCACGTCCGCGCCGCCTTCGAACTGCACCTCGTATAGGGTCGGCGCCTCCGGCGTCCATCGCTTCAGCCGTTGCGGCGCCGCCATGTCACCGGTCCAGCGGCCATCTGCGCCGGTCTTCCCGGAGAGAACGAGTCCGAGCGCAGGAATGCGAACCCGCACCGCTTGACCCGCTGCGCTGGGACCATCGAGGGCGATCGATGCGCGCATCCGTCCGTCCCTGGTCAGCCGGATCCACGCATCGTCGACATAGGTCACGGGCGTGGTGACGAGCCGGACGGGGCGGATCACGCCGCCATAAGTCTCCCAGTCGGTCACGGTTGGCGGTACCGCATCGGCCGAGCGCTCCGAATCGACCCCGATGGTGATCTGGTTTTCACCTGGGCGCAGCTTCCCGGTCACTTCGAAGGAAAAAGGGGTGAAGCCGCCCTCGTGGGTTCCGAGCGGCGCTCCGTTCAGAAAGACGCTGGCGCGATAGTCGACCGCCCCGAAATGCAGGAACTGCCGCTCGCCCACCTTCGGCGCCGCCTCGAACCGGCGCTGATACCAGACGAGCCCGTCATAATAGCGCATCGTGGCATCGTGGGTGATCCACGAGGACGGCAGTGTAGTCACCGGAGATCGGCGCAGATCCTGTTCCCACAGAGCGTACGGGTCCTTGCGCGTCTCCGCATCGACGTCGACGTCGGCATAGCGCTGGTGCGTGCGCCCTGGCGCCTCGCCATGAAAGCCGGCGACGCCGTCGCGATACGGGTCGACCGACCAGTTCCAGGGTCCCGAAAGATCCTTTCCGGCGCGCGCCGAGGCGTTGATCAGGACGCGGTCGGGAAGGATCTGCGCCGCAGCTGTGCCGGCACATGCGCTCCATAAGCCGAGCGCGCCGACGATCCAGGCCAGCCAGTATCGTGCCATCCCGCGTCTCTCCTTTGTCTTTGCGAGAAGCTTCCCAGCAACGCGCCGCCGGCGCAAGCCTCACCGGCCACCCTCAGCTCGGGAAGCTCAGGCTCGCAGGGCTTTGAGCGCGCCTGCATGCTCGCGGATCACGGCCTTGGTGCTCTCGTCGCTGTCGAACACGCTGTACCAGCCCTGCGGCTCGTGCGGCGGGTCGCCGAGATAGGTCGTGTCGCCCGGCTGAAAGCGATGGTCCGGGCTCGATGCGCGGCCTTCCCCGCCCCACGCCCAGAAATTTGATCCCGCGGTTGGTCCGCCGTTCTTCGCATCGGCGAGGACGGAATCGTAGATCAGCCGGTAGAAGCGATCCTTGAAGCTGGTTGAGGACGCCGGATCGAAGAGGCCACGGTCCCTCGGAAAGCCGAATTCCTCGATCACCAGCGGCTTGCCCAGGCGGGTGGCGAGGGCGATGTGGTCGGCAATGTAGGTGCGGACCTTGCCGGCTCCCGCGTCATAGGTGCCGGGCAGGTCGGCGCTGTCGACCCACGTCCAATTGAGCGGCCAGATGTGGGTGGTGAGATAATCGACGCCCGCCGGCTCGTGCGCCGAGATCACGCACTGGGCGTCGCTGTGGCATCCTTGAAGGCCTTCGCTGCCCGTCGATACGAGGTGATTGGGGTCGATGGACTTGATCAGGTTCGCGGTCTTGCCGATCCAGGCATAGAAGGCCGGCAGATTGGGGCGACCGACCGCCTCGCTTCCGGCGGGCCGCGGCTCGTTGGCGAGCTGCCAGGCCATGATCGCCGGATCGTCGGCGTACCGGATGCCGGTGAGGGAGTTGGTGCGCCCGACCACCGCCCTCACATAATCGTGATACAGGCCGATCGCGGCATCGCTGGTATAGAAAGCCGCGTTCATGTCGGCGAATTCGGGCCAGGGATGGGCCGGATCGTTCATGTTGATGTAGCGGCCACCATTGGTCCAGTAGAGGTAGGTCATCATCCCGCCCGACCATTCCCAGAAGTTGGTCAGGTAGATGACCGCTTTCATGCCGCGCTTGCCCATCTCGGCGAGGGCGAAGTCGAGGCCGGTCAGCAGTGTCTCGTTATAATTGGCGGTCTCGGTCCGGAACCCCGGCGTGATCGAGTTCTTGAGCGGCGACAGCTCGGCGGATCCGAGGATCCTGAGATTGTCGATGCCGAGCGCCGCCATCGAATCCAGTTCCCGCTTCAGCCGATCCCGGTTTCCATAGGCCGCGTTTGCACCCAGATAGGCCGCGTACCAGATGTTGGCGCCGGCATAGCGGTAGATCTCGTCGCCCACGCGGAAGCGGGTGCCGTCAGCTCGCACGAAGCGCGACGATCCTGCGGCCCCACCAGGGCCGGTGCCGGACGCGGCGCAGCCGGCGAGGAGGGCCGCCCCCGAAAGCAGGGCGGTACGGCGGTCGAACATGAGATTTTCCTCAACGAATCGGCGCAGCAGGCCGGAAGAAGAGGGCCGCCACGAGGCTGAGCAGGCAATGCTGCATCCGGGCATCGTAAACGGCATCGGCCGCCGGCGTCCAGATGGGAACCGGGGCCGACGGGCAGGGTTCCTCCCGCATGACCAGCGACACTTCAGGCGGCCGGACATCCTCCGGCCAGGCACCGGGCGACGAGGCCGCGCCGGGCACCCCGGGCACCGGCGAGAATCTCTGCCGTCATTGCAACGGCACCGGAGAGCATGACGGGACGCCCTGTCCGGTGTGCGGCGGCACCGGCAAGATCATCGAGGGCCTTGCCGGCGGGTGAGCATCACGGAATTCTTCGTGATCTGGGTTAACCTTCTGGTTTGATTGGGAACCGGGCGGCACGTCTTCCGGTTTGCTTGACGTCGCCAAGATAAACCACACCGAAAATGGCGGCCCTGATCGGCGGATCCGGTGCCATCGTGCGCCCCCGCGCGCGCTTGGCCGGAGGAGATGACCAGATGATCCGTTCCCTGCTGCTTGCCGCGTCCTGCGCGGTCGCCTTGTCCGCTTGCGCCACCACCGAAGCCGACATGCAGGCCGATGCCGCCGCGGCATCGGGCGACATGACCCCGACACAGCGCGGCGCCTATGTTGAAATGGCGGCAGCGAGCGATCTGTTCGAGATCCAGTCGTCGCAACTTGCCGAGCAGCGCGCAACCCGCCCCGAGGTCAAGGAATTCGCCCGCATGCTGATCCAGCATCATCAGCAGACGACCGCCCAACTCACCGCGGCCGCCACGGCGGCGGGAACGCCGCCGACGCCGGATCTGATGCCGATGCAGGCGCAGATGATGAGCGAGTTGCGCAATGCTTCGGGCGGTGATTTCGACGGGGTCTATCTGCGTCAGCAGGTGCCCGCTCACGAAATGGCGCTCGCACTGCACAGCAATTATGCCAGCAGCGGCGACACCGAGGCGCTCCGCGCCGTAGCCTCTGCGGCGGTGCCGATCGTCCAGCAACATCTTGATCGTGCCCGCCAGCTCCAGGGCGGCTGATCAATACCCGCCGAAACGGGAAAGGGCCCCCGCAACGCGGAGGCCCTTTCGTCATTCGATCAACTCGGGCTCGATTTCGAGCCGTCGATTGCTCAGGCGGCTTCGTCGAAGTCGTCGGCGCCCTGCACCGGGCCCGAATCCTGGCCCTTGGCGGACACGTCGCGATCGACGAACTCGATGATCGCCATCGGCGCCGCGTCGGAGGCGCGGATGCCGGCCTTGATCACGCGGGTGTAGCCGCCGTTGCGATCGGCGTAGCGCGGCGCCAGCGTGTCGAACAGCTTGACGAGCTGGGTGTCGTCGAGCAGCCGAGCATGGGCCAGGCGGCGATTGCTGAGGCCGCCCTTCTTGGCGAGCGTCACCAGCTTCTCGACATACGGACGAAGCTCCTTCGCCTTGGCGACGGTGGTGGTGATCTGCTCGTGCTTGATCAGGGCGGCGGCCATGTTCCGGAACAGGGCGGCGCGATGGCTGGAGGTGCGCTGGAGCTTACGTCCGGCAACGCGGTGACGCATGGTGACTTCCTTCTTCGTTCGTCCGGACCCCGTGTCAGGTAAATCCGGCCAGGCTGTCGAATGGGGGACAGCCCCGACCCCGTTCTCGCCGGACTGAAAGTCCATGCGAAAAGGCGGAGCCGCGGCCCCGCCTGTCGAGCGCTCCTCAACAGGATTCCGCGGGCAGAGTCAAGGCGCAGACACGTTTCAGGTCCGCTGCGCCGGGCAAAAGAAAGGCCGCCTCGCGGCGGCCTTTCCGGAAGATCAATGGTTCGAGCCGCTGGCTCAGCCCATCAGCTCCTGTTCGAGCTTCTTGGCCATCTCTTCGATATTCTCGGGCGGCCAGCCCGGAATGTCCATGCCGAGGCGCAGACCCATCGAGGAGAGGACTTCCTTGATCTCGTTGAGGCTCTTGCGGCCGAAATTCGGCGTGCGGAGCATCTCGGCTTCGGTCTTCTGAACGAGATCGCCGATGTAGATGATGTTGTCGTTCTTGAGGCAATTGGCCGAACGCACGGACAGTTCGAGCTCGTCCACCTTCTTGAGAAGGTAGCGGTTGAGCTGGTTCGCGTCGGTTTCGCCCTCGCCGGCCGACACTGCGGCGACGCCGGTCGGAACGCTGGTCATGGTCAGGCCTTCGTCGAAATGAACGAAGAGCTGCAGCTGATCCTGGAGGATGCGCGCGGCATAAGCGAGCGCGTCGTCCGGGGTGATCGTGCCGTCGGTCTCGACGGTGATCGTCAGCTTGTCATAGTCCAGCTCCTGGCCGACGCGGGTATTCTCGACCTTGTAGCTGACCTGACGCACCGGGCTGTAGAGCGCGTCGACCGGGATGAGCCCGATCGGCGCGTCGACGGGACGGTTCGAAGCGGCGGGCACATAGCCCTTTCCGGCTTCGACGGTCAGCTCCATGTTGAGCGTCGCGCCGTCGTCGAGATGGCACAGGACCAGGTCCTTGTTCATCACTTCGATGTCGCCGGTGGTGGTGATCGCGCCGGCGGTGACTTCACCGGGGCCCGTCGCCGACAGCTGCAGGCGGCGGGGCTGATCGCCCTCCATGCGAAGCGCGACTTGCTTCACGTTGAGGACGAGGTCGGTGATGTCCTCGCGAACGCCGGTGAGGCTCGAAAATTCATGCAGCACGCCCTCGATGCGAATCGAGGTGACGGCCGCACCCTGGAGCGAGGAGAGGAGGACGCGGCGCAACGAATTGCCGAGCGTCAGGCCGAAACCGCGCTCGAGCGGCTCGGCGACGAACGTCGCCTTGCGCCGCGCGTCGCCGGCGGCGCGCTTCTCGAGTGCGTTGGGCTTCTTCATTTCCTGCCAGTTCTTAGCGTTGACGGCCATGATCTTCCCTTGGATGCAACGGAGCCGCGGGGACGGTTCCGGATATGAAGGCCGGGACACCCTGGGGGTGCCCCGGCGAAGTCGTTACACGCGGCGGCGCTTCGAAGGGCGCACGCCGTTGTGCGGGATCGGCGTCACGTCGCGGATCGAAGTGATCGTGAAGCCGACCGCCTGAAGCGCGCGCAGGGCGCTCTCGCGGCCCGAACCCGGACCCTTCACCTCGACCTCGAGGGTGCGGACGCCATGCTCGGCGGCCTTCTTGCCCGCATCCTCTGCGGCGACCTGGGCGGCATAGGGAGTCGACTTGCGGCTGCCCTTGAAGCCCATCATGCCGGCCGAAGACCAGGCAATCGCATTGCCCTGGGCATCGGTGATGGTGATCATCGTGTTGTTGAAGCTGGCGTTCACGTGCGCGACGCCGGCGGTGATGTTCTTGCGCTCGCGCCGACGAATGCGCTGAGGTTCGCGTGCCATGGTCTCTTATCCTACCAAATCTCGTGTGACGCCGGGCGCGGTTCAACGGCGCTGCCGGCGGAGCAATTCGCGGACGAATTACTTCTTCTTGCCGGCGATCGGCTTGGCCTTGCCCTTGCGGGTGCGCGCATTGGTATGCGTGCGCTGGCCACGGACCGGGAGGCCCTTGCGATGGCGCAGGCCGCGATAGGACGCGAGATCCATCAGCCGCTTGATGTTCATCGCCACTTCGCGGCGAAGATCACCTTCCACGGTGTGCTCGGCGTCGATCGTTTCACGGATCTGGAGGACTTCCTGGTCGGAAAGATCCTGAACGCGGCGCTCAGGCGCGATGCCGAGCTTGTTGGCGATTTCCACGGCCTTGGTGCGACCGATGCCGTGAATGTAGGTGAGCGCGATAACGACGCGCTTGTTGGTCGGGATGTTGACACCCGCAATACGTGCCATGTGATATTTTCTCCTGCTCCACAGGGCGGCTGGCTGACCGCCCCATCTCAGCGCTTCGTGACATATCCCGAAACGGGCATAGCCGACGCGCGCAGATGCGCCGCCGGACGACCGGTGATCGGGATAACGGCCAAATAGGTGTTGGGCGCGCCTCTGTCAACGCTCGTGACAGGCAATAGGAAGTGTGAAGTGTGGCGCATCCGCAGCGGCCTGTCTAAGGCGCGACGATGCGCCAATCAACCTCGATGATCGAAATCGCAACGACGCGGCAGGGCCTGGTCGAGACCACTGGCGCCATCGTGCAGTGGGTCGAAAGCCAGGCCGTGCGCGAAGGTTTGCTCACGCTCTTCTGTCGTCACACCTCCTGTTCGCTGCTCATCCAGGAGAATGCGGCGCCGGATGCCCGGGCCGATCTCGAACGCTATTTCGCGCGCATCGCCCCGGAAGATTCGTCCGCATACGCCCATGATGACGAAGGTCCGGACGACATGCCGGCCCATCTGCGCGCGGCGCTCACCGCCGTGCAGCTGTCGATCCCGGTGATCGGCGGGCGACTCGCCCTCGGCACGTGGCAGGGCATCTATCTGTTCGAACATCGTCGCAGGCCGCACCGGCGTACGATCGCTCTGCATCTTCTGGGGGAATGACATGAGCCTTGAATCGGTTCGCGCGTGGCTTGCGGCGAACGCTCCGGATCTGCCGATCATCGAAGTCGAGGCGAGCACCGCCACCGTCGACGAGGCCGCGGACGCGCTGGGTGTGGAGCCCGGCCGGATCGCCAAGACGCTCGCCGTGCGCGCCGGCGGCGAGACCTTTCTGCTGGTCGCCCGCGGAGATGCGCGGCTGGACAATCAGAAGGCGAAGGCGGCATTCGGCGGGCGTCCCCGGATGCTCGGCGCCGACGAGACCCTGGCGCTGACCAGCCACCCGGTAGGCGGCGTCTGTCCGTTCGGGCTGGCAATGCCGCTGCCAATCTATTGCGACGTCTCGTTGCGGAATTTCGCGATCGTCTATCCGGCCGCCGGTTCACTCAATTCGTCGGTGGAAGTCTCGCCCGAACGCCTCGCGGAGATCACCGCCGCGCGCTGGGTGGATGCGTGCCGGTCGCCGCAAGAAGACGAGGCCGGCGCTTAGTCCCGGACTGGGTCAGAGTTGCTGCGGTGCAGCAAGTCGCTTCCCTCCCGGGCGATCAGGGTCTAAGGCGCCCACAAACCTTGCCCATCGAGGGCACACCTCCCATTTGGATTCCCATGCCTTTCAGCCAATTGCCCCCGCTTCTCGCGGAAGCCCTCTCCGCGCGCGGTTATTCCGCTCCCACCCCGGTTCAGGCCGCCGTTCTCGAGAGCGACGCCGACGGCCGAGACCTCATCGTGTCGGCGCAGACCGGCTCCGGCAAGACGGTCGCCTTCGGCCTCGCCATGGCCTCGCAATTGCTCGAGCAGAGCGGCGCGCTGCCCTTCATCCGAGAGCCGCTCGCTTTGGTCATCGCCCCCACGCGCGAACTTGCGCTCCAGGTCAGCCGCGAGCTCATTTGGCTGTACGGCAAGGCCGGCGCGCGGATCGCGACCTGCGTCGGCGGAATGGATGCCTCGAAGGAACGCCGCATGCTGGCGCAGGGCGCGCACGTGGTCGTCGGTACGCCCGGCCGCCTTCGCGACCATCTCGAACGCGGCGCGCTCGATCTGTCGCAGCTGCGCGTCGCCGTGCTCGACGAGGCCGACGAGATGCTCGACATGGGCTTCCGCGAGGATCTCGAAGAAATTCTCGACGCGACTCCCGAAGAACGCCGCACCCTGTTGTTCTCGGCAACCATGCCGAAGCCGATCGTCGCGCTTGCGAAGCGATACCAGAAGGACGCGCTGCGGATCTCCACCGTCGGCGAGGATCGCGGCCATGGCGACATCGCCTATCAGGCGGTCACGGTTGCTCCGGCCGATATCGAGAATGCCGTCGTCAATCTGCTCCGCTTCCACGAAGCCGAGTCTGCGATGCTGTTTTGCGCCACCCGCGACAACGTTCGCCGTCTCCACGCTAGCCTGATCGAACGCGGCTTCGCCGCGGTCGCCCTGTCCGGCGAGCACAGCCAGAGCGAGCGCAACCATGCGATGCAGGCGCTGCGCGATCGCCGCGCCCGCGTCTGCGTCGCCACCGACGTCGCCGCGCGCGGTATCGATCTGCCGACATTGTCGCTGGTCATCCATGTCGAACTGCCGCGCGATGCCGAAACGCTGCAGCACCGCTCCGGCCGCACCGGGCGCGCCGGCAAGAAGGGCACGGCTGTGCTGCTCGTCCCGTATCAGCGCCGCAAGCGCGTCGACATGATGCTGCGCGGGGCGAAGATCGCCGCCGAGTGGATCCAGCCGCCGACGCCGGAAGATATCCGCCGCAACGATCGCACGCGCCTGCTCGAAGCCTTGCTCGAGCCCGTCGAATATGACGATGAGGATCGCGAGGTCGCACAGAAGCTCCTCGCCGAGCGGAGTCCCGAGGATATCGCCGCGGCTCTGGTCCGTGCCCATCGCGCCCGCATGCCGGCGCCGGAGGAACTCGCCGATCAGCAGGACGGCGGCGACCAGCGGCAGCAGAAGGAGCATCGCCAGGGCTTCGAGGACACCGTCTGGTTCCGGATGGACATCGGCCGTCGCCACAATGCCGACCCGCGCTGGCTTCTGCCCTTGCTTTGCCGCCGCGGCCACATCACCCGTAACGAGATCGGCGCGATCCGCATCGCGCCCAACGAGACAGCGTTCGAGATCCCCCGGGCGGCTGCACGCCGCTTCGCCGAAGCGGTCAAGCGCACCGCCGGCGGTGATCCCGACGGCGAGGGCGCGATCCAGATCGAGGCGATGAACGGCACGCCTCGCGACGCCGCCAAGCAGAACCGCCGCGAAGGACCGCCGCCGGCGCGCCACAAGGCAAAACCAGCTTACAAGGCGAAGCCGCACCGCGCGCGGTAAGCCTCTCTTCTCCCCTCCCTTCCAAGGGAGGGGATCAAGGGGTGGGTCGCGGCCGAAGCCCCTCGATGGGGCTGAGGACGCCAATGAGGCGCTCGGCTGCATCGAGCAGCCTCGCGCCTGCCCCACCCTCAATCCCCTCCCCGTTGGGGAGGGGCGGTTTTAAAGAGGCGGGGCTGAGCAGGGTGTGGAGCTCTCCGCCTTACTCCTCGATCTTGCGGCGGAATGTCTCGGGCAGCAGCAGCAGGCCGATGACGACGGTCAGCGCGGCGACGACGATCGGGTACCAGAGGCCGTAATAGATGTCCCCCGTCGCGGCGACCATCGCGAAGGCGGTGGTCGGGAGGAAGCCGCCGAACCAGCCGTTGCCGATATGGTAGGGCAGCGACATCGACGTGTAGCGGATGCGGGTCGGGAACAGCTCGACGAGCAGGGCGGCGATCGGCCCGTAGACCATCGTCACATAGACGACCAGGATGGTGAGGATCAGGATGGCGAGCGGCTTGTTGATCGCGGCCGGATCGGCCTTGTCCGGATAGCCGGCGGCGGCGAGCCCGACCTTGGCACGCTCCTGGAACGACTTGATCGCCGCACCGCGGGTGGCGTCGTCGAGGCCGCGCGGGTCCACCCCTGCGACAGCAGTGTCGCCGATCCGCACTTCCGCCACGGTTCCGGCCGGGGCGGCGACGTTGGCGTAGGAAATGCCCGATCTGGCGAGGAAGGACTTGGCGATGTCGCAGCTCGTCCGGTCGAACTTGTTGCGGCCGATCGGATCGAACTGCACCGAGCATTCCGCATCATGGGCGATCACGGTCACCGGCGCGGTCGCCTGCGCTCGGTAGAGCGCAGGATTGGCGGCGCGCGACAGACCCTGGAAGAGCGGGAAATAGGTGAGGGCGGCAAGCGCGCAGCCTACGAGGATGATCTTCTTGCGGCCGATCCGGTCGGAAAGCCAGCCGAAGAAGACGAAACCTGGAGTCGCGATCGCAAGCGCGACGGCGATCATGATGTTGGCGGTCGCGCCGTCGACACGGAGCGATTTTTCCAGAAAGAACAGAGCGTAGAACTGGCCAGTATACCAGACCACCGCCTGGCCGGCGACGGCACCGAACAGGGCGATCAGGACGATCTTGAGATTGCCCCAGCGCGCAAAGGCCTCGGTGAGCGGGGCCTTGGATGTCTTCCCTTCCTCCTTCATCTTGCGAAAGACCGGGCTCTCGTTGAGCTTCAGCCGGATCCACATCGACACCGCCAGCAAGACGATCGAAACAATGAACGGGATTCGCCAGCCCCAGGCCGCGAAGGCCTCCTCGCCCATCGACGACCGGATCGAGATCACCACGATCAGCGCGGCGAACAGACCGAGCGTCGCGGTCGTCTGGATGAAGCTGGTGTAGAGGCCGCGGCGATGATCGGGCGCATGCTCGGCGACATAGGTCGCCGCGCCGCCATATTCGCCGCCGAGCGCCAGCCCCTGGAGCAGCCGGAGCAAGACGAGGGTGACCGGTGCGGCGACCCCGATCGAGGCGTAGCTCGGCAGCAGGCCAACCGCGAAGGTCGACAGGCCCATGATCCCCATCGTCACCAGGAAGGTGTTCTTGCGGCCGACGAGATCGCCGATCCTGCCGAACAGGATCGCACCGAACGGCCGAACCGCAAAGCCGGCGGCAAACGCGGCCAGGGCGAAGATGAACGCCGTCGACTCGTTCACGCCCGAGAAGAATTGGGCGGAGATGATCGTCGCGAGCAGCCCGTACAGGTAGAAGTCATACCATTCGAACACCGTGCCGAGCGATGAGGCGGCGATGACGAGCTTCTCGTTCTGGCGCAGTTCGACGCCGTCGACAGGTGCAGTGGCCATTCGTCCCCTCTTTGTGTTCTACTCCCTTGGTCGGCGAAAAGGCGTTGCCTCCGCAAGGAAAATGTTAGCGCTCTCACGTTCCTTCCATCGGCAGGTGGCCGCGCTCAAGCGCCATCCGGCCGACCCGGCCGAGCACGTCGACCGAACATGAGGGCGATCTCTCGGCGATCCGCAGACTAGCGCCCGCCGCCTAGCTGCGGATACTCCGAGCACGGCTCGTGCCGGGGGAACGGCCTTCCGCACTGGCGGAACCCTGCCCGCATCGCTACATCGCGCGTCATGCCCAATCTTCTTCTCGTCATGCTCGGCGGCGCAGCCGGCGCCGGCCTGCGCTACGGTGCCGGCCAGGCGGCCCTGCGCGCCTTCGGCGCCGGCTTCCCGTGGGGAACCCTGATCGTCAACATGACGGGAAGTCTGGCGATCGGCGTTCTTGCCGCCGTCCTGCTCGAGGACGGTGTCGGCGGCGATCGCGCGGCCTGGCTGCTGCTCGTCGTCGGCGGGCTCGGCGGGTTCACCACCTTCTCCTCGCTGAGCCTGGAGATGCTGTCGATGGCACAGCGAGGCCAGTTCGTTGCCGCCTTCGCTTACGCCGCAGGCTCGGTGATCGCCGGCCTTGCGCTTGCCGCGGGCGGTTTCGCGATCGGAAGGGCGGCGGCATGAGCGACAAGAAGATCGAGGCCGAAGTCCGGCAATTCACCGTCTCCGCCGACGATGACGGCATCCGGCTCGATCGCTGGTTCAAGCGCAATTTGCCCGATGCCAGCTTCAATCTCGTGTCTCGCTGGGCCCGCACCGGACAGTTGCGGGTGAACGGCAAACGTGCGACGCCGGGCGATCGCGTCGAAACCGGGCAGATCGTCCGCGTCCCCCCGGCCGAGACTCCGCCGCCCACGGCCGCGGCCAAGCCGAAGGTCGAGCGGCCGACGCTTACCGAAGACGAGATCGCGTTCGTCAACGAGATCGTCATTCACCGCGATCCCGCAGCCATCGTCGTCAACAAGCCGCCGGGCCTTGCAACCCAGGGCGGGACGAAGACCCACACCCATCTCGATGGCCTGCTCGATGGTCTCGCCGACGACGCCGGCAACCGCCCAAAGCTGGTCCATCGGCTCGACAAGGATACGTCTGGCGTGCTGCTGCTCGCGCGCAGCGCGCGGGCGGCGAGCTTCTTCTCGAAGAGCTTCTCCGGGCGCACGGCGCGGAAGGTCTACTGGGCGCTGGTGATCGGCGTGCCCGACATCAAGGACGGCTATATCGACCTGCCGATCGCCAAGCAGCCGGGGACTGGCGGCGAGAAGATGCACGTCGACGAGGAAGAGGGCCTCGCTGCGCGGACCCGCTACCGGATCGTCGAGCGGGCCGGCAACAGCACCGCCTGGGTCGAGCTGCAACCGCTCACCGGGCGCACCCATCAATTGCGCGTGCACATGGCTGCGATCGGCCATCCGATCGTCGGCGACGGCAAATATGGCGGTCAGGACGCGTTCCTCACCGGATCGATCAGCCGCAAGCTGCACCTCCACGCCCGTCGCCTGCGCATCGATCATCCCGACGGCGGCCAGATCGACGTTACCGCCGAACTGCCCGATCATTTCGCCGAGAGCATGGCCTATCTCGGCTTCGACCCGGCCGATGGCGACCTCCCGCTGGACGAGATCAAATTCTCCGAGACTGCGGAGGGGAAGCGCCGTGCCGCCGAGGCTGCCGCCAAGTCGCGCCGCAAGGAGCGCAAGGGCGAGCGCCGCAGCCGCGGCAATGGCTCCGAAGGCGGGCGGAGCAATTCGGGTGGCGGCCGGAGCAAGCGCTGATGCATCCCAATCGCAAGTTCCACATCGAGGATCGGGCGACGATGGCCGCGCTGGTGCGCAGCGTCGGATTCGGGACGCTCGTCGTCGGAACCGAAGACGGGCTTCGTGCCGTTCACCTGCCGCTGCTGCTGCAGGGCGATCGGCTGCGCTTCCATGTCGCGCGCGGCAACAAGGTCCATTCGGCACTGCTCGCCGGCGCCGACGCACTGGTGGTGGTCAACGGGCCCGACGCTTATGTCAGCCCCGACTGGTACGGCCAGCCCGGACGGGTGCCGACCTGGAACTATGTCGCCGTCGAGATGAACGGCCGCGCGGTGCCGCTCGGGCGCGACGCGCTGATCCGGCTGATGGACGATCTGTCGGCCGAGCATGAAGAAAAGCTCGCGCCGAAGACGCCGTGGACTCGCGAAAAGGTCGATCCCGCTTTGTTCGAGGGCCTGCTGAAGGCGATCACCGGCTTCGAGATCCCTGTCGTCGAATGGCGCGGGACCGCCAAGCTCGACCAGGACAAGCCCGACGACGTCCGCGCGCGGCTGGCCGATGCGATGGCCGCAGCGGGCTGGCCGGAGGCGGCCGAGCTGGTTCGGACGCCATCGCTGGTGACGCAGCCGCCGGTGCCGTTGTCGTGAACCGGCTCGCCATCTTCGACTGCGACGGCACGCTGGTCGACGGCCAGGCCAACATCTGCCTGGCGATGGAGGCCTGTTTCGCCGAAGCCGGGCTGCCGCAGCCGGCGCGCGACCGCACCCGCCGCATCGTCGGCCTCAGCCTGGTCGAAGCGATGCAGGATCTGCTCCCTGAAGCGGATGCGTCGGAGCATCGTCGCATGGCCG
The DNA here is from genome assembly GCF_004135585.1 of Sphingosinicella sp. BN140058. Taxonomy (NCBI): domain Bacteria; kingdom Pseudomonadati; phylum Pseudomonadota; class Alphaproteobacteria; order Sphingomonadales; family Sphingosinicellaceae; genus Sphingosinicella; species Sphingosinicella sp. BN140058. The sequence goes on from NZ_CP035501.1 coordinate 2,884,223, forward strand.
ACGCCTACAAGCGCGCCTATCAGGCGCTTCGCGCCCGTGGCCTGGCGGTCGAGCCGCTCTATGACGGCATTGCCGATGTGCTGGCGGAGATGGAGGCTGATGGCTGGCTGCTCGGCATCGCAACCGGCAAATCGGACCGCGGCCTGGCGATCTGCCTCGATCATCACGGCCTTGCCCACCATTTCTGCACGCTGCAGACGGCCGATCGGCATCCCTCGAAGCCGCACCCTTCGATGATCGAGACGGCGCTTGCCGACGCCGGGGCCGATCCCGCACGCAGCATGATGATCGGCGACACCAGCTACGACATGATCATGGCGAAGCAGGCCGGCGTGGTCGCGGTCGGCGTATCCTGGGGCTATCATCCGCCCGAGGAACTCCTCGCCGCGGGCGCCGATATCATCGTCCACGCACCGCGCGAGATCGCCGCATTGATGAAGGCGCACGTATGAGCCCGCCAGAACCGCCGCGCCACGATGAAGCCTATTGGCGCAACCGCTTCATCCTGATCAACCTCGCCGGGATCGGCGGCACCGCCGTTGCGCTGCTCGGCCTGTTCGTCTGGTATTCGGATTTCCTGGTGCCGGGCGGATCGATGGCGATCGGCCTGCCGCTGGCGCTCGGCGGCGTCGTTGCGAGCTTCGTCCTGCCCAAATACCTCGCCCGGCGCTGGCGGAGCCCACCCGGCCAATGAAGCGCTTCTACAAGCAGGCGGCGGCACGTGCCGTCGGCGGCGGCGTGACGATCGAACTCGATGGACGGCCGGTGAAGACTCCGGCGCGGGCGGGATTGATCGTGCCGACGGAGGAACTCGCCGAGGCGATCGCGGCCGAATGGAACGGGCAGGGAGAGCAGATCGATCCGAGGACGATGCCGCTGACCGGACTTGCCAATGCGGCGATCGATCGGGTCGCACCCGATGCCGACAGCTTTGCCGGCGGGCTCGCCGCTTATGCCGAAAGCGATCTGCTCTGCTACCGCGCGGACGGGCCGCAGCCTCTGGTCGCCCGTCAGGCGGAGCGCTGGGATCCGTTGCTCGCGTGGGCAGAGCGGCGCTTCGGTGTCGCATTCACCCTCGCAACCGGCGTCATGCACCGCCCGCAACCGCCGGAGACGGTGGCCCGCCTCGGCGCGGAGATCCGTGCCCGCGATCCGTTCCGGCTGGCGGCGATGTCGCCGCTGGTCACCATCTCCGGATCGATCGTGATCGCGCTGGCTCTGGCGGAAGGAGAGATCCGGCTCGGCGACGCCTGGGCGGCGGCTACTCTCGACGAAGCCTGGCAGGCGGAGCAATGGGGCGAAGACGCCCTCGCCGCGCAGGCGCTCGCCGCCCGCGAGCAGGATTTCGACGCCGCCTACCAGTTCCTGACCCTGCTCTGACGTCGCTCCCGGATCGGGCTCGGCTCAGATGCCTTCGCCTGTCCCCCGCACTTCCGCCTCCGCAACGGAGGCATGGGGGTGGGCATTGGCTTCGCGCGGCTCGTATACGGCGCTTACCCCCTTCGGCAGGAACCAGCGGGCGATGATCAGCCCGGCGGCGATCAGGGCCGCGGCATCGGCGATGAACAGATAGATGAAGTGCAGCCAATCGTGATGATAGTAGATCGGCTCGCCAAGGTGCATGAACGCGGACGCCGCCACCGCAAGGATGGCGACGACGCGCGCCCGCGACGGGAAATCGGGCACGCGGCGGTCGATCCCGATCAAGGCAGCGCCGATCAGCAGGGCGACGATGAAGTCGAGCACCAGTCCGCCGAGCAGGGCGCCGGTGTCCATCGCCGGAAAGCCGCCTGCATTGTAGTGAATGGTGGCGATCGGCCCGCGTCCGTACATCGTCGTCTGCGCCGCCGATGTCGCGGGGTTCGGCACGATATAGGTGCCGGTGCCCTGTAGATTGGTGGCGAGGCTGCGCTGGACGGCGGCGGCGGGAAGATCGTCCAGGCTGCGGGTCGCGATGTTCTGCAGCCCGCTGGCGAAGAAGATGAAGCCGATCACGAACATGGCCAGTGCGGCCGGAACCGCGCCGATGATCACCCGGATCATGATGTCCTCCCTGTTGCACGGCGACGCGAGCCGCCGCGTTTCGGGAGAGTAACGCAATCGCCGTGAAGAAGGTACCGCCGGCAGGCGCGCGAACCGGCGGAGCGATCAGCCGAGCAGGTCGGCGACGAAGTCGTTGAGGAAGATTCGCCGCGTCGCCTTGAGCCGTTCGGCCTTGAGCACGGTGTGCACCAGCTTCAGGCAATGCTCGGCATCGTCGTTGATGAAGACATAGTCGTAATCGGCCCAATGGCTGATCTCGACTTCTGCGCGTGCCATGCGGCCGGTGATCACCTCGTCGCTGTCGGTGGCGCGGGTGCGCAGCCGGCGCTCGAGCTCCTCCATCGAAGGCGGCAGGATGAACACCCGGACGATGTCCGGATCGACCTGCTTCAGCTGCTGGGTGCCCTGCCAGTCGATGTCGAGCAGCACGTCGCGGCCGCTCTCGATCTGCTTCACCACCTCGCTCTTCAAGGTGCCGTAGCGGTGCCCGAAGACGTGCGCCCATTCGAGGAAGCGGCCGTCTGCGACGAGCTGGTCGAACGCTTCCGGCGAGACGAAATGATAGTCGCGGCCGTCGACCTCGCCTGGACGGATCGGGCGGGTCGTCGCCGAAACCGACAGGCCGATGCCCTCGTCGCGCTGCAGGATCATGCGCGCGATCGTCGACTTGCCCGCCCCGCTGGGGCTGGAAAGAACGAAAAGGAGCCCGCGTCGCTTGAGGGGATTGACCATCGCCATGGCCGCCCTTGGCTTGGCAGCGGCGCCCGCGTCAAGCAGGATGGCGCATGGCCCGATTCATCGCACTACTCCGCGGCATCAATGTCGGCGGTCACCGCAAGCTCCCGATGGCCGATCTCAGGAGCTTGGCGGAGGGCCTCGGCCTTGCGGGCGTCCGCACCTACGTCGCCAGCGGCAATCTCGTCTTTTCCGCCGACGGCCAGGACGCGGGGACACTGGAGGTCCGCCTGGAGGGCGCGATCGCGGAACGCTTCGGCTTCGCCGTCGACGTGATCGTCCGGGAGGCCGATCATTGGGCGCGGCTCGCGGCGGGCAACCCATTTCCCGAGCAGAGCGCCGCCACACCCAATTACGTCATGATGACGATCGGCAAGCGACCCGCAACGGACGCGGACGTCGAGGCGCTGCGGCCGCGCGCTGCGGCCGACGAGAGGGTGGAGCGGGTGGGCGAGGCCTTGTGGTTCTGGTTCGGCGCCGGCTCCGGCAGATCGAAGCTGGCCGCCGCCCCGCTCAGGGACGTGTGGACGGCGCGGAACTGGCGCACGGTGCAAACGATCGGCACCCTGCTGGAGGCGCAATGAACCGTCTGACCGCGACCGGCCCTGTGCCCGTGATCGCCGCCCGCTACTGGTTCATCGCGCTCGCAATCGTTGCCGTCACCGCCGTGATCCTGCTGGCGATGGGGCGGCCGCCGATCTGCACCTGCGGCGAGATCAGGCTCTGGACCGGGGCGGTCAACAGCGCCGACAACAGCCAGCACATCGCCGACTGGTACACGCCGAGCCACATCATCCACGGCTTCCTCTTCTATCTGCTCGGCTGGCTGTTCCTTCGCGGCAACCCGCCCGGGGACAGGCTGCTCGCGGCGGTGCTGATCGAAGCAGGCTGGGAATTGCTCGAGAACAGTCCGATCATCATCGATCGCTATCGTCAGACGACGATTGCGCTCGGCTATAGCGGCGACAGCGTCTTGAATTCGGTCGCCGACATCGGCTGGATGTGCTTCGGCTTCGCGCTCGCCCGCCGCTTGCCGCTATGGGCCACGCTGAGTTTGGCGGCGGGGTTCGAATTGCTCACCCTGCTGATCATCCGGGACAATCTGATCCTGAACGTCCTGATGCTGGTCGCCCCGATCGACGCGATCCGGGTGTGGCAGGCGGGATGACTCCTCTCCCCTGAAGGGAGAGGCCGAGAGAGGGGGAGTCGGTGGCCTTGCCGGCTACTCGGAACATGCCCCCGAATCTGCCCCTCTCCCTACCCTCTCCCCTGAAGGGGAGAGGAAATTTACGCCTCCGTCTTCAGCTTCTTCGCTTCGCGGTCGAGGACTTCGCGGCTGTTGCCGAAGCGCTGGATCAAGTCTTCGGCCTGGGCGCGATGGAGGCCGTGCTTGCGGGCGAAATAGTCGACTTCGTAGGTTTCCTCGCCGGACACGCGGGCGCGAACCTGGCCGCCGCGCTTGCTCTTGTCGTCGGACATGCATCGTCTCCTTGGTTGTTACGGTGCGGCAACGCGGCGGCGAATCGGCGGTTCCGGACGGCTTTGCCCGCGGATGACGCAAGCGGCTGACAAACAAGGGCTCTTGTGCCTTGTCGCCTGCCCGCCGCTCGTCCAAGAGAGCTGCCATGTCCGTGATGATCGAAATGGGGTCCGGCGCCGGCGGCGCGGCGGTGACGATGGACCTCGAAGAGCTGCTTGCCACGCGTCTTCTCGTCCAGGGCAATAGCGGCTCGGGCAAGTCGCATCTGCTGCGCCGCCTGCTCGAGGAGAGCGCCGGCGTCGTCCAGCAGATCATCATCGATCCGGAAGGCGATTTCGTCTCGCTGGACGAGTTCGGCCACCTGCCGATCGACGCCACCGGCTACAGCCACAACGAAATCGCCAAGATGGCGTCGCGGGTGCGCGAGCATCGCGCGTCCTGCGTGCTCAGCCTCGAGGGACTGGAGATGGACGCGCAAATGCGCTGCGCCGCCACCTTCCTGTCCGCCTTGTTCGATGCGCCGCGCGACCATTGGTATCCCGCCCTGGTCGTCGTCGACGAGGCTCAGGTGTTCGCGCCGTCGGCCGCCGGCGAGGTCAGCGACGAGGCGCGGCGGCTGTCGCTCGGGGCGATGACCAATCTCATGTGCCGCGGCCGCAAGCGCGGCCTCGCCGGCATCATCGCCACCCAGCGTCTCGCCAAGCTCGCCAAGAACGTTGCCGCCGAGGCGTCCAACTTCCTGATGGGCCGCACCTTCCTCGACATCGACATGGCTCGCGCCTCCGATCTGCTCGGCATGGAGCGCCGCCAGGCCGAGCAGATCCGCGATCTCCAGCGCGGCGAGTTCCTGGCGCTCGGACCCGCGCTGTCGCGGCGGCCGGTCAACGTCAAGATCGGACCGGTGCGGACCTCGGCGCGCAGCTCCAGCCCGAAGCTGGTGCCCTTGCCCAAGGCCGACGCCGGTTTCGGCGACCTGTTCAGCGGTCTCGCCGATGCGCCGCCGCCCCCGCCGCCGCCGCCGGTCCCGCGGCCGACTCCTACGGAAGACATGCTGCGAGCGCTCGAATCGGCGGCCGATTCGCCGCGCCAGCCGTCGCGCACCGAGCTGCTCGAGGTCGACGAGGAGACGCGCGCGCGGATCATCGACACCGCGCTGGCCGGGGTGGTCGCCGAAGCCGGCAGCCAGCCGCTGCCCGTCCTCTATCAGGATTTCGGAGTCCGCTGCCGCATGCTCGGTCTCGCCGGCCAGGCGCTCGATCTGCCCGCCTTCCGGCGGCGCCTCGCCATGGCCAAGGCCGGCATTCCTGCCGATGCGGAGGGGTGGGACGGCGCCCTGGCGCTCGCCGACATCGTGCCGGAGGACATGCACCCGGTGCTGCTCCTGCTGGCGCGCACGGCGCGCGAGCGCGCGCCCTGTCCGACCGACGAGGAACTTGCCCGCATCTACGGCACCAGCTCGACCGCGCGCCTGCGCCGGGTGCTCGCTTTCTTGGAAGAGCAACACATCATCGTCACCCGCATCGATCTCTCCGGCAAGCGCTCGGTCACCCTGCCGTCGCTCGGCTGGACCACCGCGCCGTCCGAAGCCGAGCACGAGAAGCCGCAAGCGCGGGTGGCGCGGCGGCGCTAAGCTTCAGAGCTCCCTCTTGCCGATCTCGTACTCGGATCGAAGGACGCGCAAAGTCGGGCATCGAGCGCGCCTTTGCGCACCCACCCCCACCCCCTTCCTGAATGCGGGAGGGGCGTGCTCTGCAGCGTTGGCGAGCGGCGCCTATCCCCGCTGGCACTTCACGCCGACGCTGCGCAGGGCGTCGGCGAGCTTGGCGCCGGTATAAGGCTTGCCGATCACGCCGGTGCAGCGATCGCCGGCGAAGGCGTCGCGCAGCGCCGCTTCCCCGGTCTCGGCGGTGATCAGGATCGGCAGATCCTGGTGGAGGGCGCGCACTTCCGCGGCGAGGGTCTCGCCGCTGCGGTCGCCGAGGTTCCGATCGATCAGGACGACATCGTAGCGCCCTTGCGCCGAGCGAATCTTGCCGAGGGCTTCGCCGGCAGTGGCGGCTTCCTCGGTCGCGTACCCGGCCGCGGTCAGCGCCTCCATCGCCAGCAGCCGCACGGTCGGTTCGGCCTCGACCACCAGCACCCGGCCGGTGCGGCCGCGATCGAGCATGTCGCGCACCTTCTGCGACAGCGCGGCATAGGTGAACGGCTTGGCGATCATCTCGACGCCGGGATCGAGCCGGCCGCCATGGACGATCGCGTCGCGGGTGTAGCCGGACGTATAGAGCACGGTGAGATCGGGCTGCCGCCCGCGCGCGATCTCGACCAGCTCGCGGCCCGACATGGCCGGCATGACGACGTCGGTGAACAGCAGATCGATCGGCCGATCCTGGCGCTCGAGCAGGCGCAGCGCAGACGGGCCGTCATGCGCTTCGAGCACCCGGTAGCCGAGCTCGCGCAGGCATTCGACGGTGTAGGCGCGGACGTCGTCATCGTCCTCGACGACCAGGATCGTCTCGGCCTCGCGGCTGACCTCCAGGCCGCTGGTCAGGCTGGTCTCCTCGGCCGCGCCGACATCGTTCATCAGCCGCGGCAGATAGATCTTGACCGTGGTGCCGTGGCCGAGCTCCGAATAGATCTTCACATGCCCGCCGGACTGCTTGACGAAGCCATAGACCATCGACAGCCCGAGGCCGGTGCCCTTGCCGACCTCCTTGGTGGTGAAGAAAGGCTCGAACACCCGCTCGATCGTCTCGCGGCCCATGCCCTCGCCGGTGTCGGTGACGGCGATCACGACATATTGGCCGGGCGCAACTTCGGCATGCTGGGCGCTATATTCCTCGTCGAGCCGGGCATTGGCGGTCTCGATGGTCAGCTGCCCCCCTTCGGGCATGGCATCGCGGGCGTTGACCGCAAGGTTCAGCACCGCGCTCTCGAGCTGGTTGGGATCGGCCTCGACCCGCCACAGGCCGGGGGACGTCACGATCTCCAGCTGCACGGTCTCGCCAAGGGCGCGGTTCAGAAGATCGGACATGCCGACGACCAATTTGTCGACGTCGAGCGGCTTCGGTGCGAGCGGCTGGCGGCGCGAGAAAGCGAGCAGCCGTTGGGTGAGAGCGGCGGCGCGCTCGGCACCCTTCATCGCATTTTCGAGCGCACGCCGGGCGCGCGGATCGGGCGCGCCGGCGGCGTCGAGCGCGCGCTTGGCCATGTCGATATTGCCGGTGACGACGGTCAGCAGATTGTTGAAATCGTGGGCGATGCCGCCGGTCAGCTGGCCGACGCTCTCCATCTTCTGGCTCTGCCGGAGTGCTTCCTGCGCGCGGGCGAGCTCCTCGGCCGCCTGCTTCTCGGCATCGATGTCGCGGGCGACCGCGTGGATGAACTGCGTGTCCGGCACCGCCGTCCACGACAGCCAGGCATAGGATCCGTCCCGGCGCCGATAGCGGTTTTCGAACCGCAAGGTGGTGAGTCCGTCGGACAGGCGGCCGGCCTCGGCGAGCGTCGCCTCGCGATCGTCGGGATGAACGAGATCGAGGAAGGAGCGGCCGATCAATTCCTCCTCGGACCAGCCGAGCAGGGTGGTCCAGGCGGGGTTCACCGCCGAGATCGTCGCATCGAAGCCGGCGACCAGCATCAGATCGGTCGACAGCCGCCAGATCCGGTCGCGGTCGGCGGTGCGTTCCGCCACTCTTTGCTCAAGCGTTGTGGTCATCGCCCGCAGCTGGTCCCGGGCAACTCGCAGGTCGTGAATGTCGGTGCAGGTGCCGTACCAGCGGGTGATCCGCCCCGCGGCGTCGCGGACCGGCTGGGCGCGGCCGAGCACCCAGCGATACTCGCCCGAACGGTGCCGCAGGCGATATTCGATATGATAGGGTTCGCCGGTTTCGAGCGAATGCTGCCACACCGCCCAGGCGCGGTCGCGATCCTCCGGATGGAAGATGTTGTTCCAGCCGGCGCCTTCGGTGGAGCCCGCCGGAACTCCGGTAAATTCGTACCAGCGGCTGTTGAAATAATCGTGATAGCCGTCGGCGCGCGTCGCCCAGATCATCTGATCGATCGAGTCGGCGATCGCCTGCAGCCGCGCCTCGCTCTCCTTCAGCGCGGTCTCGACCGCCTTGCGCTCGCTCAAGTCGAGCATCGCACCGATCATCCGGCACGCGCGCCCGGTGCCGTTGCGCAGCACGGCGCCGCGATCGAGAATGTCCGCATAGCTGCCGTCCGCCCGCCGGAACCGATATTCGGCGTTCCAGCTGTCGGCGACGCCGTCGATCACCGCCTGAATGCTCTCCACCACCCGGCCCCGATCGTCCGGGTGGATGGTGTCCTTCCACCAGCGGCCGTTCGGGCCGACCGAATCGGCCGCATAGCCGAACAGGGTCTGCACAGCCTCGTTCCAGCGGATGTGATCGGTGGCGAGATCCCAGTCCCAGATCGCGTCGTTGGTCGCCTGCGCGACCAGCCGGTAGCGATCCTCGGCTTCACCGATCGCCGCATCCCTGGCGTGCTCGGCCGCGACGTTGCGCGCCTCGATGATCGTGCCGACCGGTTCGCCGGCCTCGTTGCGGATCGGCGAGGCGGTGAAGGCGACCGGGTAGAAATGGCCGTCCTTGTGGACGAAAATCTCCTCGCCCTGGACCCGGTTGCGCTCGGGGAAGGCGCGATCGATCGGGCAGTCTTCGATCGGGTAGGGGCGGCCGTCGGGGTGGCGATGGTGGACGGCCTCGTGGAGGGTGCGACCCTTGATCTCGTCGAGCCGGTAGCCGGTCAGCGTCTCGGCCGCCCGGTTCATGAACACGCATTGCTGCCGCGCGTCCATGACGAACAGGGCCATTTCGGTATTGTCGATGATCGCATCGAGATGCCGCGAGGGATCGAGCAGGCGGGAGGGCTGGGAGAGCATGAGGACTTTGCGTCAGAATTGAGGAGGCGGCCCGGGCCGGCCGCGGTCGGCGATCAGGGCCAGAGACTGGCGGGTGGTGTGCAGGATGCGGCGCAGAGATAGGGAGCGGCGGTGCCGCTGCAAAGCGGATGAGACACGCTCGACGCGGGCATGTGCCGCCGGTGCGCGCACTGAAGCTTTGCCGGCCTGCATGATCTTCCCCCTTCGTCCCGCTCAACGCACGGCCCGCCGACATGGATGCAACCTTTTCTTGGCGGGGAGGGGAAGACGTGTTTAGCACGGGATCGCAACGACTCGGGCGCATGTTGAAACTCTCGGGAAATGCACTATCTTGTTGATATGAAAAAACTAATCCGGCTTGCTGCGCTGGCGCTTACCGCGCTTTTCGCCACCCCGACGCTCGCTCAGAGCATGGCCGAGGGACAGAATAAGGCGGATTATCTCGCCTGGCTGGCGCGCGATCCCGGCGCCCGCGCCGAAGTGCTTTCGTTCAAATCCTATCTGGAGGCCGCCGGCGTCGAGGACGTCGTGCCCACCTGGCAGCTGGTGCGCACCGCCAGCGACTGGCGCGAATGCGCAGGGCCGCGCTTCGAAGTCGCGCCGATGGGCGAGTGGGTGCACATTTCCGAGACGCTGGAATTCGTGAAAGCCCATGTCGAACCGGTGATCGGCCGGGTCGAAGCTCTGTCCGGCTTTCGCAACGAGGCGCTCAACCAATGCGCCGGCGGCGCCAAGGCGAGCGCCCACCGCCATTTCTACGCGCTCGATCTCACTCCGGCGAGCGTCGACATGTCGCGCGACGCGATGATCCGCAGCATCTGCAAGATCCACGGCTTCCGCGGCCGTGAGTATGACATCGGCCTCGGCTTCTATTCGGGCCGCCGCTTCCACGTCGATTCGAAGGGCTTCCGCATGTGGGGCGCCAACGGCAAGGGCGCGACCAGCCCCTGCGTGACGGGCAATTACGCCTGAGCCCCGCGAAACGCCGGCCGCGGCTGGCGGGCGATTCCATGAGTGTGAAGCCTCCTCGGCACGCAGGGCCGAAAGCGGGCAGCCCGATCTGAGGTGATCAGGCCATGGGCTGAGGCTTCAAGGCGCAACGGCGAGGCCGTCGCCGGCCTTGCCGGCCTCGAGCCGGCGCAGGACCTTGCCGCTGGCGAAATCGACTTCCGCCACCTGATTGCGGCCGGTCTCGGCGACGTAGAGCCTGGCGCCGTCCGCCGAGAACAGGATCGTCACCTGCTGCGCCTCGGCATTGCCGCTGACCCTTATGTCCCGCACCTTCCTGCGCGTCCTCGCGTCGATCACGCTGAGGCCGCCGGTCTCGAGGTCGGAACTCACCACCCATTTGCCGTCTGGGCTGATCGCCAGCCGGATCGGGCGGCCGCCAGTCGCGACCACGGCGATCGGATCATGCACGTCGACGGAGGTCGAGAACGCCTGGACCCGCGCGCCCTTGTTGTCGCCGACCCAGAGGATCTTGCCGTCCGCCGACAGCGCGATCGCCTCAGGCTCCCCGCCGACAGCGATGTCCCGCAGCTTCCGCCCCGCTTCGAGATCGAGAACGCTGACCGTCCCCGAGCGCATGTTGGCGGTGTAGGCGCGCCGGCCGTCGCGGCTGACCACGACCATGTGGGTCGCCTCCTGCGCGGTCGGGATCGTCGATACGGCGTCGCTTTTGCGCGTGTCGACGATGGTCAGGCTGCGGCTGCGCTCGGTGGTCGCGATCAGGCGGCCGTCTGCCAGCCAGACGAGGCCGTGCGGCCCGGCATTGGGCGACAGGTCGATCGTCCGCAGTCTGGTGCGCGCGGCGATGTCGAAGATGTCGATCGACGCGCCGCCATAGGCGACCACCGCCGCCTGCCTGCCGTCGGGGGAGAGCGCGATTTCGTGCGGCATTCGGCCGGTGGCGGCGCGGCCGAGCTCCTTGCCGGTGGCGAGATCGATGAAGCTCAGACTGTCCTCGCCCTTGTTGCCGACGAGCAGAGTTTCCGCTGCGGCCGGCGTGGCGGTGGTGACGAGCAGGGCGGCAGTGACGAGCAGGGCGGCAGGGGCGGGACGCTTCATCGGGATGTCCTTGAAGTGAGAGGGCATCCTATCGTCGTCCAAGCCGGCGGGGGAGAGGGGAACGGCGTTTTCCTCCTGTTCCCGCTGCTTTCTTCCCCCGGCAACTATGTCGAAGCTTTCTGGTCCTATCCGCGGAGCGTGGACCGATGGCGCTGGGGCACGCGGGGTATTCGCCGGCGGTCGTATGAAAGCACGCATGATGTTCGCGCGCTTCGCAATCTCCCCGCCATCGTGACCACGCCCTCGCTTCGCCACTGAAGCCCAGCCGCCGATTGCGCCGCTTTCTGACGCGAAGGCGCGAAGGACGCCAAGAGCGCGAGGTGGGCGTTTCATACGGTCGCATCGATCCGGTCGGCGCACGAGGCATGACGGTGATGGTGGCACAGGGAGGACTGCCGGAATGCTGACGGCCGTCGTCCAGATCCTCTTCGCGATCGTCGCGGTCTACGCGTCCTTCGCGAAAAAAATGCAGTCTCAAAGGCTTTGTACCGTGAGAGAAGGGCCACCCATGCGGCGCTTCCTTAGGACCGCACGGGGTGCCGTCCAGGCGCTACATCCTGCACGGAGTCGCGGATGGGAGATGCGGCATCGCGCATGCCCTCCCTGTTACGCCTTCGGTGGCTTGAGCGCACTGTGTCCGCTGCAGCGGCACGACGCCGGGTCTCGCGGCCGGCACCGATCCGATACCTCCCCACAATTTTTGGATTCTGCCGTCACCCCTGCTAGGGGCAGCGCCGAACCTTCCCGAAAAGACCGATGACCGATCTCAGCAAGCTCCGCAATTTCTCCATCATCGCCCATATCGATCATGGCAAGTCGACCCTTGCCGATCGCCTGATCCAGCGCACCGGCGGCCTTACCGAACGCGAGATGTCGAGCCAGGTGCTCGACAATATGGACATCGAGAAGGAACGCGGCATCACGATCAAGGCGCAGACGGTGCGCCTGGACTACAAGGCGAAGGACGGCGAGACCTATGTCCTGAACCTCATGGACACGCCGGGCCATGTCGACTTCGCCTATGAGGTCAGCCGCAGCCTCGCTGCCTGCGAAGGCGCGTTGCTGGTCGTCGACGCGGCGCAGGGTGTCGAGGCGCAGACCTTGGCCAACGTCTACCAGTCGATCGAGCATGACCACGAGATCGTGCCGGTGATCAACAAGGTCGATTTGCCCTCGGCCGATCCCGACAAGGTCAAGAAGGAGATCGAGGACATCGTCGGCCTGCCCGCCGACGATGCGGTGCTCGCTTCGGCCAAGACCGGAATCGGCATCGACGAGGTGCTGGAGGCGATCGTCACCAGGATCCCGCCGCCCAAGGGCGATCGCGAAGCGCCGCTGAAGGCGATGCTGGTCGACAGCTGGTACGATCCGTATCTCGGCGTCGTCATCCTGATCCGGGTGATCGACGGGTCGATCCGGAAGGGCCAGAACGTCAAGTTCATGGCCGGCGGCACCACCCATCTGGTCGACCGGGTCGGCGCGTTCCGGCCCAAGATCGAGCAACTGCCGGAGCTTGGGCCGGGCGAGATCGGCTTCATCACCGCCCAGATCAAGGACATTTCGGAAACAAGGGTCGGCGACACCATCACCGACGTGCGCCGTCCCGCCGCCGAGGCCTTGCCGGGCTTCAAGGAAGTGCAACCGGTGGTGTTCTGCGGCCTGTTCCCGGTCGACGCCGCCGAGTTCGAGAAATTGCGCGAGTCGATCTCCAAATTGAGGCTCAACGATGCCAGCTTCAGCTTCGAGATGGAGACTTCGGCGGCGCTCGGCTTCGGCTTCCGCTGCGGCTTCCTCGGTTTGCTCCATCTCGAGATCATCCAGGAGCGGCTGACCCGCGAATATGATCTCGACCTCATCACGACCGCACCAAGCGTCGTCTACCGCATCCACCTGACCAAGGCGGCGGGCGAGGCCGAGGCGCGGACGATCGAGCTGCACAATCCCGCCGACATGCCCGATCCGAACCGGATTGCGAGCATCGAGGAGCCGTGGATCGAGGCGACGATCTACGTGCCCGACGAATATCTCGGGCCGATCCTAAAGCTCTGCCAGGACCGTCGCGGCATCCAAAAAAATCTGACCTACGTCGCGGGCCGCGCGCAGCTCACCTACGAGCTGCCGCTCAACGAGGTCGTGTTCGATTTCTACGACCGGCTGAAATCGATCAGCCGCGGCTATGCCAGCTTCGACTATCACCAGATCGGCCACCGCGAGGGCGACCTCGTCAAGATGAGCATCCTCGTCAACAACGAGCCGGTCGACGCCTTGTCGATGATCGTCCACCGCGGCGCCGCCGAAGCGCGCGGCCGCCACATGTGCGAGCGGCTGAAGGACCTGATCCCGCGCCACCTGTTCAAGATTCCGATCCAGGCGGCGATCGGCGGCAAGGTCATCGCCCGGGAGACGATCGCAGCGCTTCGGAAGGACGTCACCGCGAAATGCTATGGCGGCGACATCAGCCGCAAGCGCAAGCTTCTCGACAAGCAGAAGGAAGGCAAGAAGAAGATGCGCGAGTACGGCTCGGTCAGCATCCCGCAGGAAGCCTTCATCGCCGCGCTGCGCATGGGCGAGGAGTGAGCGCTCGGCACGATGTGCCGAGCGGGATGGTGTTTCGGAACGATGCGGGACAGGGCGGCGGCACGGCTGAGGCGGTCGGTTCTTCAGCATTCAACAGGCGGACGGACGGGCGGCGCATCGGCGCCGCGCCGGGGAGAAGCGGAATGATGGAGAGAGTCGCCTACAAGGTGCTCGACGCCGACGAATTCGCCGGTCTGCAGCGCGGCGGCTGGCGCGGCGCGGCGATCGACCTGCAGGACGGCTTCATCCACCTCTCGGCCGCGGACCAGCTGACCGAGACGGTGGCCAAGCATTTCGCCGGCCGCACCAACCTGATCGTCGCCGCGGTGGATCTCGCCATGCTCGGCGACTCGGTGCGGTGGGAGGAATCGCGCGGCGGCGCGCTGTTCCCACACATCTACGGGGCCCTGCCGCCCGCGGCGGTGATCGCCCACACGCCGCTGTCGCGGAACGCGGACGGCGAGGTCGTCCGGCCGGGCTGAACCGGGTTCGGCCGCGCCGCCGCGCCTGTGATGTTCGAGCCGTAGAACCGGGGAAATACAGGTTTGCATCGGCGCTCGCCTGCCCGCGTGCCCCATTTCCCTTGCGGGCCCACGCGCGCACTGAAAGTGCTCGATGCGCAGTGGCTGCGGCCCCGCTGCCGCGCGAAAGCGGGGCGCGCCATCAACTTTGCCAATCCGTGACCTTCAAGAAGGGCAGGATGCCCGGAGCCGACGGAATTCGCGACGGACAGGGCAAGCATGTTCCGGCACGAACGGACGGGAACATAACAAGAACAGAAACGATGATCAAGGTTGAGCGTGCGCGTGCTCTTTCCTTGCCATGTCTTCGGTGCTTCGGCTGGCGCGGTAGGGGAGAATAGAGCGCTGATACGATCGTCCGCCGGTGTACGCCGTGGCCAAGGTCCGATGCTGCGTCGGAGAGAGGGGAACGTGCGGGCGTCCAGCCCGCACGTTCGCACCCACCCCCAGCTCTCCCTGAGTAGGGAGGGGAGTGATGGGGGGCGATCGCCGGGTCAGGCGGCGTGATGCAGACGGGGTTTCAGGATTGCGCCGCGCGTGCGGTTCGGGGCGACGGCGAACGCGACGCGGCCGGCGCAGGTCGATGCCAGCAGCCGCAGCGCCGTGCGTCGGCGCGTCGCGGCGCGGGCGGCCGGGAGCACGGTCGGCGGGCTGTCGCCGATGTTGGATCGCGGGACGGGATGCTCGGCCACAGGCGCTGGCGCAGCTGCCTTGGCAGCGGTCGCGACATGTGACGCACCACCGGAAGAACAGGCTGGATACAGGCGCTCCGCAAAGCCGGAGGGCGCGATAACGGGCTCGGCCGCCCGCGTTGAGGCGCGGTGATCCCGCAGGTCGGCAGCGCCGAAAGCGCGTGAAGACGCGCTGGGCTCCTGAGCCGTATAGGACTCGGCGGATGTCATGGTGTCGATGACGCGGCTGGCCGTCGCATCGGAAGAACAGGTCGAATACAGGCTCGCGTTGTTGTCGCTGTCGTCGGCTACGTGTTCGGCCGGGCGGGCGGGGTTGCCGTGACCCGTGCGGCGCTTCCCGCTCTCGCCGCGTGTCGAACACCCGCGATTGGAGGGACCCTCGGCGCAGGATCCATCTGCTCGGCCCCCGGCCTTTTGGTCGATTTCGACCGCAACGACAGGCGAAATACAGGCGGAGGTCGGCGCGGCTGCGTTCCCGGTGGCACTTTGCCGGGAACGAGACTGGTCGGACGGCCTTGCGGCCGCCTGCAGACTCCTGGTCTGGGCGGCGAGCACGGCCATGACTTTTTGCGCCTCGCAGGGCGTGATCTCACCGGCGCCGAGCGCGACGATCACCGCCGATCCGGCCGAGACGGCATCGCCGATCGAGGTGACTTTCGGCAGATCAAGCTCGATCGGCGCGTCCTTGACCGGCGGCACCAGCCGGGTGAAGCAGACACGCAACGCCGGCCAGTCGCCGGCCAGCGCCCGATCGATGACCATCCGTGCGATCGCGGCGACGTCGCCTTCGTCGAGCAGATCACCGAGCATCGAGGCCTTGTTGCGCGATCCGCGCGGCCGCCCTGCGGGATTGCCGCTCTGGCCGGGAAGGAAGCGGCCGGCTTCGGTGCGGGTGGCCTGATCGTGCATGCGCGCTCTCCTGCAGAACCTGGATTGCAGCGGCTGCCGTGCTTCACGACCCGAGCCGCCGTATGTTCTCTCTTTGTTCTAGCATTTTGACTTGAATGTGCAAGCTGAAAGTTGCGAAACACGCAACGGCATGGCCGTCTGGATTAGGTGCGGCCGTTGCCCTTGGCGGACAGCATGCGGGTGAACCGGCCTTGCGGGGCTACGTCGACAGGTCCGGCAGGAGGGATGCAAGGTGTGCGCTCTCGCTGCCCACTTTCTTTTCGGCGACGTGGGCTCTGGCGCGTCCTCGGCCTGCTCCGGCGGACTCGCCCTGCCGACCGGCCGCATTAGCCGTTCGAGTGAGAAACCTGCTCGGGTCGTCTCGGTGGCGAGATCCGGCGAAGCCTTCCCGCCGACGGGCGGGCAGGCTCATGGAGCAAGATGTTTGAAACGACGTTCTCAAGCGCTCGTGCACTGCCCGTGCAGACAGCTGGTCGTTACCTTTCCGGCTGCCGCTCTGCCATGATCTTGATCGGAGAAACTCTGTGCTACGTTCCTTCCTCATTGGCCTGGTCGCCGGCCAGCGCGGCATGACGCCGCTGGCGGTGATCGCGACCGCCACCCGCGGCAAGGAGATTGCAGCCGAACTGCCGCTGCAGACGCTGATGCTGAACCCTGTGATCGCGGCAGGGACCGCCGCGTTCGCCGCTGCCGAAATGGCGGGCGACAAGATGAAGACCGCGCCCGACCGGACGGTGCCGATCGGGCTTGCCGTCCGCAGCGTGACCGCCGCTTATGCGGGGGCGGCGCTGGCGCCGCGTGACAAGCGTGTGCTGGGGGCCACGATCGCCGTCGGCACGGCCATCGCCTCCTCTTATGTCGGGCTTGCCGCGCGCAAATGGGGGATGCGGCGATACGGCCAGACCGCGACCGGCTTCGTCGAGGATGCGATCGTCTTCGGCAGCGGGCTGGCGATCGCCAATCCTGCGCTGTTCGCCCGCGAGCGCTGACCGAGTGCGGGTTCGCCGATCAGGTGCGCGCATACGCGGATCGGCCGAAATCGGGAGGAGGGATGGATGAAGACCGTCGATACCCCGACGCTGCGCATCGGCTACCAGGAGCTTGGGGAGGCGGACGGCTGGCCGGTCATCCTCTCCCACGGCTTTCCCTATGACGTGCATGCCTATGCGGAAGTCGCGCCCATTCTGGCGGAGGCCGGCGCACGCGTGATCATGCCGTGGCTTCGGGGCTTCGGCCCGACCCGCTTCCTGTCGCCAAGGACGATGCGGAGCGGACAGCAGGCCGCGCTCGGACAGGACCTCGTCGATTTGCTCGACGCCCTGGGCATCGAGCGCGCACTGCTCGCCGGCTATGACTGGGGCGGCCTCGCCTCCTGCGTTGCCACGGCGCTGTGGCCCGAGCGGGTGTCGGCACTTATCTCTTTGGCCAGCTACGACGTGATCGACGTCGAGCGGCTCGGCCACTGCGTCGCGCCGCATCTCGAAAGCGTGTTGTGGTATCAGCATCTGTTCCAGCGGGAGCGCGGCCGCGAGTGCCTGGAGCGGCATCGGCGGGAGCTCTGCCGCTTGCTGTGGGAACAATGGTCGCCGAGCTGGCGGTTCGACGACGCGACCTTCGCCCGCAGTGCCGACGCATTCCACACTCCGGACTTCGTCGACGTCGTCATCCATTCCTACCGCTTTGCCTTTGGCACCGAAGCCGGCGATCCTGCGCTGGAGCCGCTCGAGGCGCGATTGCGAACCAGGCCTAAGATCGTGGTGCCGGCGGTGACGCTGGACGGCGCCGAGGACCCGCTGAAGCCGGGCGGCACAGCCGATCAGGCGAACATGTTCGCCGCTTCGCACGAACATCGCACGATCGCGGCGGGCCACAACCTGCCGCAGGAAGCGCCGGTCGCCTTTGCCGACGCGGTGCTGACCGCGCGGCGCATGGCGCAGGAGGGGTCCCGCCCGCCAGCTTGATCCGGGGCGTTGCCCCGACACGCCCGGCCCAGCGTGCGCCTGCCCTCCCGGTTCCCTGAAGCGCAGTCCGGAGCGGGTCGGAGCCCCTGTAAGGCTTTGTGCGTACGGTGGAATCCACAGCTAGGCGACACAGTCGCGTGCGTCGTAAAAGGCCGCCGTTCCGGAAGCTACCCCCTTGCTTCCGTCGACAGGGCCGGGGCGCTGGACACGCAGTCTCCCCAGACATCATCGCTCCGGCCCCCCTCCCTCCTTTTGCGCGGCCGCGTTTCTGCAGGCCGTTCCGGCGCTCGATGACGACGCTTGCGGCGCAGCGTCGCGGCATGTTCGATGGTCCGGCGGCTGGACCGGGCAATGGGCCGGACAGAGAGCTTTTGATCAAGCCTCCTCCAGTTCGGTGCGAGTTTCCCTTGCGCGGTCGTGTCGGAGCCAACGACATTGCGGTTGCGAGCCGAGGAGCGAATTTGGCCGGGGCCGCCCGGCCGACCACGCCGTCGAACAAGGGAGGGCAGGATGACGAGCAAGGAGCGCTTGGACGCGCTGGTGGGCAGCCTGCAGGCGACGTGCGAGGCGGCGACGGCGACGAGCGTGATCGCGGCAAGCATGGTCCAGCTTTCCTACTTCGCCTATAACGAGCCGGTCGACACTATCCCGGACGATGTCGCCCACAAGGTGTCGACGCCGGTGCCTAACGCCCATTGGCGCTGCGTCTGGGGGCCGGCGATCGATGCCGACGACGGCAACCTGCTCTATGTCGCCGGCCTGTTCGCCGGCACCGCCGCCGATCCGGCCGGCGCCTCGCCGTTCGCGGTCGCGGTGGTCAGCCGCGGCACCGCCGATCCGAGCCTCGCCGGGCTGCTCGAGGACCTTTACGAGGATGCGACGCCGGTGCCGCAGGAGCGCTGGCTAAACGCTGCCGACCGATGGATCGCCAATGGCAGCGTCTCCGCCTTGTGGTCGGTGATCTCGCTGACCTCGAACGGCCAGACATTGCTCGGCTATCTCGCCAATCTGCCGCAGGTGGACGGGCACGAACCGATCATCCTCGTCACCGGCCACAGCCTCGGCGGCTGCATCGCCTCGGTGCTGGCGCCGTGGCTGGTCGCCAATCTGCCGACGTCCAAGACAGCGTGGCTGACTCCGATCACCTTCGCCGGCCCGACCGCGGGCAGCAAGGGCTTCGTCGATGCCTTGGTGAACGCCTGTCCGCTCCGGCAGATCTACGTCAATCCGCTGGACGTCGTACCCAAGGCGTGGTGGGACATCGGCGCCATCCCCGACATTTACGGGGGCTGGTATACCGATCCGGCCGTCTATGCCTGGGCTGGGGCGACCATCCTTGCCCTCGACGCGCTGGCCTACCCCTATGCGCCGGTGCCGAGTCCGATCCCGCCGCTCCCGGGTACGTTCATCAATATCCAAAATCCTATCATCGGCCTCGAATGGTTCGAGGAGGCGTATGCGCAACATAGTTGCGCAAACTACATGCTGCTGATGGGGTTGGTGCCGCCGTACGCATTTTCGGCAGATGCGCCGAAGATGCAGCGGCTGGAGGGCGGGCAGCGGGAGGCGCTGGAGACGTTAGTTGGGGGCGGGGTGGAGGCAGTAATCGGCTCGCACTGAGGCGCGCCGATTCGGGGGGAAAGTTCCGCCTTGTGTCCCCTGGAACATCGGGCCGCGCTACCTCCGTGCCTGCACTTGTGCCGGCCCGGGCCACGTGCTCACCACTTGCCCTCGCGTTTCCAACCACCCCACCACCGCTCTAGTGAGCGCAATCCTCTTGTCCGCAAAGGCATGGTCGCTGTCGAGCTCGACGGCCGTGACGTCTGCGCCGGGGCGGCGGCGAAGGGTGTCGGCAAAAGCCTTGTTCTCGGCGGCGCCACCATGCCGCGCGTAGACGCTGAGCATCGGCGACGTTGACAGCCGCGGGGCGAGCGCGGCCAGCTGCCATTGCGCGCCGCGTCGGGCGAGTTCGTCGGCGAGGTCGGCAGCGGTGATCGGGCCGAGGCTGTGGCCGATGTCGTCGAAGCCGGCGATGAACTCGGCGCGTGCGGCTGCGGCATCGCCGACGCGCAAAGCGGCGGTGCTCGGGCCGATGTCCCAGGCGTCGAGCAGGATCAGGCCGGCGAGCGGGCCCGCGGCGTCCGCGAAGCCGGGGCGGGCGCTGCGGTTGCCAGCTACGGCGTCGTTGGCGGCGGTCCAGGCGGCCGCGAAGCCGCCCATCGAGTGGCCGGCGACGACCAGGCGAGTGGGATCGACCTGGTAGCGGCGGGCCGTTTCCGGCGTGCGCAGGAAGGCGAGGGCGACTTGCGTGTCCTCGAGCGCGTGCTGGATCGAGAAGGTGCCTTCGCTGCCCCAGGCGCCGCGATAGGTGAAAGTGAGCACGTTCCAGCCGGCGCGGCGGACTGCCTGGGCGAGATCGAGATTGCGCTCGTTGCCGGGTAGACCGTGGAGGAGAAGCAGCGTCGGCTTCGGGCCGGCGCCGCCTGCCAGCAGGAACAGAGCGTTCATCTCGTAGCCGTGCGAGGAGATGAGCAATTGGCGGTTGGCGGCGGGATGGCCGGGGTCGCGCGGCGGATCAGCGATAGCGGCGTCGGCTACGGGGAGAACTGTGCCTGGCCGCGGCGGCGTGGCCGGGCTGCCGCCGGTCAGCAGCGGGGCGCCGCGCTCGAAATCGATGACGTAGGGCAGGCTCGGGATCACGGGGCGGGACGCCGGTGCGGCGCCGGTCAGCGCGCCGATCATGAGCGTTGCGGCGATGGTGCGAATTTTCATCATGTCCCCCCGGATGCGCGGGCAGGTTAGCACGTCATGACGTCATGGGGAGGGGGTGTGCGGTTCGGACCTGCCGCGCCAGTTCCGTGCCGTCTTCCAACTTTGAAAGGTTGCGTCTCCACCACCCGTTCGGGCTGAGCCTGTCGAAGCCCACTCCTTTCTCCATTTCCAATCCCTCCTTTTGCGAAAGGCGAAGGAGAGGGCTTCGACAAGCTCAGCCCGAACGGGTTTAGGAGGACATAGCAAGAGCCGGAGCCCGGAAGAGCCGTTGGTTGGAAGGTGGGCTTCGACAAACTTTTCGACTGCGCTCGGGAGAGCTTCAGCCCGCACGCGTGCCGAGCCATGCCGAAAAGCCATCGAACGAGGAGACGCGCCACAAAAATCCGCCGCCCGCAAGCGCTGCAAACCGCTCCACTTTCCGGCGCGATGCTCTACCGTCGCCGCGCCCGGTAAGAGGCGGAGAGGAAAGGGAATGACGATTTTGCGAGAGATGAAGCTGGCACTGGTCGCGGCGATCGCGCTGCTGTGCGGGGTCGCGGAGGCGGCACCGGCCGGGGCGGCGGCGCCCGCGGCTGCGCAGTTCAGGCGCGGGGTCAACATCATCGGCTACGATCCGATCTGGAAGGATCCGGCCAAGGCGCGTTTCCAGCAGAAGCATTTCGGCGAAATACGCCGCGGCGGGTTCGACTTCGTTCGGGTCAATTTGTTCGCCTTCGAGCATATGGACGAACGGAACCGGCTCGATCCCAAATGGCTGGAACGGCTCGACTGGGTGGTGCGCGAGGCCGGCAAGGCCGGGCTCGGCGTGATCCTGGACGAGCATGACTTCGATGCCTGCGCCAAGGATCTGCCGGCCTGCAAGGTGAAGCTGCCCGCTTTCTGGCGTCAGGTCGCGCCGCGCTACGCGCGAGCGCCGGCGAGCGTCGCGTTCGAATTGCTCAACGAACCCTATGGTCCGCTCGACGCCGACACCTGGAACACGCTCTCGGCCGAGCTGCTCGGCATCGTCCGCGCCAGCAACCCGGCGCGAACGGTGATCATCGGGCCGACCCAGTGGAACAATTTCGCGCAGCTGAAGACGCTGAAGCTGCCGGAGGCCGACCGCAACATCCTCGTCACCTTCCATTATTACGAGCCGTTCCGCTTCACCCATCAGGGCGCCTCGTGGGCGGGCGACATGAAGGACGTGAAGGGCGTCCAGTGGAGCGAGGACGGGCGGCTGCAGGCGCGGCGCGACTTCGCCACGGTCGCCGCCTGGGCGAAGGCGCAGCGGCGCCCGGTGCTGCTCGGCGAATTCGGCGCCTACGACATGTCCGGCACGCCGATCGACCAGCGCGTCGCCTACACCAAGGCGATCCGCGAAGAGGCCGAGGCGGCGGGCTTTCCCTGGGCCTATTGGCAGTTCGATTCGAACTTTCTGGTGTGGGACATGGACAAGGACGGCTGGGTGGAGCCGATCCGGAGCGCGCTGATACCCTCTCCCCGTTAGGAGAGAAGGCCGGGGAAGGGCGGAGTTTGGTCTACCCGTCCAAATGGTAACCTGATGGGATGCCGAGAAGTGCTCCGGTTCCGGCGCTGGTGCTGAGGCGTCCACGCCCCCATCGAGGGGGCGAGAACGCACCCACCCCCGTCCCCTCCCTTGCAGGGAGGGGTGTTTCATTGGCCGGTTGAAGCTCCTGTGGGCGGTGCGAGGATCTGAGGAGGGGTGCCCAAGCGCAAGAGCGCTGCTAGTCTCGCCGCGATGGACGAGACCGAGACCCTGTTCGAGGATACGCCGCAGGTCGGGTCGGCCGATCGGCTGACGCTCGATCTCGACGGGTGGGAGGGGCCCCTCGATCTGCTGCTGACCCTGGCGCGGTCGCAGAAGGTGGATCTGGCGAAGATCTCGATCCTGGCTCTGGTCGAGCAATATCTCGCCTTCATCGCCGATGCGAAGAAATTGAAGCTGGAGATCGCCGCCGATTATCTGGTGATGGCGGCTTGGCTCGCCTACCTGAAATCCTGTCTGCTGCTGCCCAAGGATCCCGAGCAGGATCCTTCGCCCGAGGAGCTGGCGATGCGGCTGCAGCTGCGCCTGCAGCGGCTGGCGGCGATGCGCGAGGCGGGGGCGCGGCTGATGGCGCGCGATCGACTGGGCCGCGATGTCTTCCTGCGCGGCGTGCCGGAAGGGCTGCGGGTGGTCAGGAAGGCGCTGTGGCAGGTCGATCTCTACGATCTGATCGCCGCCTATGGCGCGATGCGGGCGCGCAACGAGCCGGCGATCCATGTCGTCGGGCGGCGGCCGGTGATGACCCTTGACGAGGCGCTGACCCGCGTCGAACGCATGCTCGGCATCCGCATGGAATGGACCCGGCTCGAAAGCTTCCTGCCGGAGACCCAGGACGGCGAATATCGCAAGTCGGCGCTCGCCTCCTCGTTCGTCGCCGCGCTCGAGCTCGCCAAGCGCGGCAAGCTCGAGATCGAGCAGCAGGATGCCTTCGCGCCGCTCTACGTGCGGTCGGCATGACCGGGCCGCAAGAGGAATTGCGGATGAGCGGCGAGCTTCCGGACGATCTGCGCGCGATCGAGGCGGTGCTGTTCGCGGCGTCGGAGCCGATGAGCGTCGACGACATAAAGGAGCATGTCGGCGCCGGGATCGACGTCAAAGGTGCGCTGGCGACGCTCGAAGCCCATTATGCCGGGCGCGGCATCAACCTCGTCGAGCGGGCCAGGCGCTGGCATTTTCAAACCGCGGCCGACATGGCGCATCTGCTCCGCCGCGAGCGCGACGAAAGCCGCAAATTGTCGCGCGCCGCGGTCGAGACCCTGGCGATCATCGCCTATCACGAACCGGTCAGCCGCGCCGAGATCGAGGCGATCCGCGGCGTCCAGATCTCCAAGGGGACGTTGGACGTGCTGATGGAGGCGGGCTGGGTCCGCCCGGCCGGCCGCCGGGAAGTGCCGGGGCGGCCGCTCACTTACGCGACGACGGCCGATTTCCTTGCCCATTTCGGCCTGCAGAGCCGCCGCGATCTGCCGGGCATCGACGATTTGAAGGCGGCAGGTCTGCTCGATCCGATCGACGCGGCGATGGAGCAATTGGTGCTGGAGACCGGCCCCGAGGGCGACTGAAGGCCGGTGTCCCGAAACGCTTTGCGCCGCGGCCAAGTGGGGCTACAGGCGGAGCGCGGGCGGACGGGGACAGGAGCGCTTCCCCGCAGGGAGGAAGATGGACCGTTGAGCCGGTCCTGCTCGATCCCTATCTAGTCCGCACGGCATTCGGAGAGGTCCCATGGGTGGTTTGAGCATCTGGCATTGGCTGATCGTCGGGATCATCATCCTGCTTCTGTTCGGCAAAGGCCGCTTTTCCGACATGATGGGCGACGTTGCCAAGGGGCTGAAGAGCTTCAAGAAGGGCATGTCGGAGGATGACGAGGCCCCCCGTACGCCGACCGCAGCCGCGCCGCCGCCGCGGCTGCGCGACGAGACCACGCTCGAAGTGCCGGCCGATCGCAGCCGCGATCTCGACGGCGCTCCGCCGCGCCGCGAGCCCTGATTTCAAAGCCCGGGCGGCATGTTCGACATCGGCTATTCGGAGCTGCTGGTCGTCGC
This sequence comes from Sphingosinicella sp. BN140058, assembly GCF_004135585.1. Taxonomy (NCBI): domain Bacteria; kingdom Pseudomonadati; phylum Pseudomonadota; class Alphaproteobacteria; order Sphingomonadales; family Sphingosinicellaceae; genus Sphingosinicella; species Sphingosinicella sp. BN140058. The sequence continues at coordinate 2,908,471 of NZ_CP035501.1, forward strand.
GATCGTAGCCTTGATCGTGATCGGCCCGAAGGATCTGCCGCGGGTGATGCGCACCGTGGGGCAATGGGTCGGCCGCGCCCGCGGCATGGCGCGCCATTTCCGATCGGGGATCGACACCATGATCCGCGAGGCCGAGCTCGAGGAAATGGAAAAGAAGTGGCGCGAGGAAAATGAGCGGATCATGCGCGAGCATCCGCTCGGCACCAGCTGGGACGATCCGGTCGCGCTCGCCGCGCCGGTGACCGACCCCGCGCCGGCGCCGCCGGCCGCGGCCGAGCCGTGGAGCGAGCCGCAGGGCGCCGAGGACGAAGACGTCGGCGAGCGCGGCACCCGTGCCTCCGATCACACCGCCGCCGCCGCCAATGCAGTGCCGCCGCGCACCGCGCCGCCGCCCGCTGCCGAGCCGGGAACTGACGCACCTGCGGCGCCGCCTGCGTCCGACACCCAGTTGAGCTTCCTGTCCGATCCGTCGCCGCGCGGCGACGAATCCGAGGGCGCCGCCCCGCGCCGGGAACTGCCGTGATCCGCGACATCGACAACAGCCGTGCGCCGCTGATGGACCATCTGATCGAGCTGCGCCGGCGGCTGATCTGGTCGTTCGCGGCGCTTGGCGTCGCCTTTGCCGGCTGCTTCTATTTCGCCGACAAGATCCTAGCCTTTCTCGCCCAGCCTCTGGTCAAGGCGTTCGGCGCCGGCCAGGGCAAATTGATCTACACCAAGCTCTACGAGGCCTTCTTCACCGAAGTGCGGGTGGCTTTGTTCGCCGCCTTCTTCCTCGCCTTTCCGATCATCGCGATGCAGATCTGGCTGTTCGTAGCGCCGGGACTCTACGCCAAGGAGAAGAAGGCGTTCCTGCCCTTCCTGATCGCGACCCCGATCCTGTTCCTGGCCGGCGGTGCGCTCGCTTATTATGTGGTGATGCCGACGGCATTCCGCTTCTTCCTGAAATATCAGGGCAATCTTGGCGGCATCGAGCAGGAGGCGCTGCCCGCCATCGGCGAATATCTGTCGATGGTGATGCAGTTCATCTTCGCTTTCGGCGTCGCTTTTTTGCTGCCGATCCTGCTGATGCTGCTGGAACGCGCCGGCATCGTCACCCGCACCCAATTGGTGCAGGGGCGGCGCTACGCCGTGCTCGTCGCCTTCGTCATCGCCGCGGTGGCGACTCCGCCCGACGTCGTCTCCCAGTTCATGCTCGCGATCCCCTTGTGGCTGCTCTACGAAGCCTCGCTGATCGCGATCTGGTTCACCGAGCGCAGGCGGGCGAAAGACGCGGCGGCGGAAGGTACCGCGATCGAGGCGCAGGCTTCGGAGACGCAGGGCTGAGCCGGGCGCTGCATCCGCGCCGGACCTGATCGTCGAAACTGGTGGAGGGCTGTGCGGAGCACCAGTAGGTCCACTGTCGCGAAAGCGCGGACGATGCGGCGGAGCTTGTCGCCCCCTGAGGCGATGCTTTGGGACCTTCTACGTCCGCGGCCGGACGGCTTCAAGTTCCGGCGGCAGCATCCGGTGGGGCCGTTCGTGCTGGATTTCTATTGCGCGGCGGTTCGGTTGGGGATCGAGGTGGATGGGAATGCGCATGAGATGGGCGATCACCCGGCGCGTGATGCGTGGTTGCGGGAACGCGGTATTTCCGTGCTGCGGATCAACGCCGAGGAGGTGTTCACCAACCCGGAGGGGGTTCTCCAGCACATCTTGAACGCTTGCGCGGGTGGTTCCTCCTCTTAGGCCGTCGGCCCCTCCACCGCACTTCGTGCGGTCCCCCTCCCCATCCGCTTCGCGGACAGGGAGGAAACCAAGGGCACCAATACCTCTCCTCCCTGTCGCCGCAGGCGATGGGGAGGGGGACCGCCGAAGGCGGTGGAGGGGCGCCTCGGGCTTCAGCGCCGCGCCGGCGGCATCTTGACCTTTACCCCCGCACCTTGACCACGTTGCCGCGGTCGCTGGTGATCGAGCGGGTTTCGCCGCGGCGGATGGGGGTGGCGTAGGGCCAGCATTCGCGGAAGCTGCCGCCCCAGGTGAAGCAGAGGCGTTGCTTCTCCATCGCCCAGCGGCCGGAGACGTCGCGGCCGTTGAAGCTGGCGCGGACGCCGCCGTCCGACCCGAAGCTGAGGGTCGACACCTGGCCGTTGGCAGCGGTGACCTGGAGAGTCCGGCCGGCGATCCCGGCCGCGCTTTGCGGGCGGTCGCCGCCACCGGCGCAGCCTGCCAGAGCGACGGTCAGGCACAGACCGAGCGGGATGATCCTGTTCACGAGCATTGTCCTCCTGTCGTGTCGAACGCGAAACGAGCTGCCGAGTTCACCGCTCAAGCGAAGTCCTTCGCCGGCGCGGCCCGTCCGGAAGATTGGCGCAGCAGCGGCAACGACTCGTCTGAAGAGCATCTGTTCCCGAACAATAGGGCGCGTTTACTGCCGCTTGGGGACGCTACCGTATCCGTTTCCGGTGGCCCGTTAAACCCATTTCAACCCGGCTGGACCAGCATGTGCAAGTCGCAGGGGAATCGGCGCGTGAGGGGCTTTGTGTGTTGAAACGGATGGCGGCGTCGGTGTGGCACGCGTTCGATCTGGTCGGAACGGCCAGCGCGAGCGACCGGGCCCTGCTGCGCGAGCAGTTCCGAACGCTCGCCGCGCAGATCCCGTTCATGTACGCGCTGATGGCGGTCGACGCCTGCTTCCTGAGCTTCGCCATGTATCGCGACGTTCCCCACATGGAGAGCCTCGGCGTGCCGGCCTTGCTGTGCTTCGCGGCGCTGGTGCGGACGATCGTGTGGCTGCGGCGCAGCCGCGAGGAAAGATCGCCGGAAACGATCCGCCGCTACCTGAAATTCACTTTGGCCACCTCGGCCGTGCTCAGCCTCGGTTTCGGCGGCTGGGGCATGCTGCTGTTCGAGAATGCCGATCTCGCCGAGCGCACCTGCATCGCGCTCTACATCTTCATCGGTGCGACCAGCTGCGCCTATTGTCTGCAATGCCTGCCCGGATCGGCGCGGTTCGTGTTGCTGTGCGGCGCCGCGCCGATGACCTTGCGCCTGCTGCTCTCGGCCGAATGGCTGCTGATCGGCCTCGGCGTCGATCTCGTCGTCGTCATGGCGCTGATCCTGCGGATGCTGAGTACCAATTACGGCGGCTTCCTGGAAGTGATCTCGTCGCGCTCCGAAATCCTCGCCGAGCGCGAGCGCGCGCGCGACGCCGAGCAGCGCGCCCACGATCTCGCCTATCACGATCCGCTCACCGGGCTGCCCAATCGGCGCGCGCTCAGCGACCTGCTCGATGGCAGCATGGCCGCGCCGGGGGAGGCGCCGGGCTTCGGACTGCTGATCGTCGATCTCGACCGCTTCAAGAGCATCAACGACGTGCACGGCCATCTCGCCGGCGACCAGCTGCTGCGCGAAGTCGCCGCGCGCCTGCTGGCGCTCACCGGCGATGTCGCCCGTGCCTTCCGCCTCGGCGGCGACGAATTCGCGATCGTGGTCGAGACCGGGCCGGAGGACGGCGACGCGCCGCGCCGGATCGCCCGCCGCATCGTCCAGGGGATGAGCGAGCCGTTCGCGATCAGCGGCTTCGTCCATCATATCGGCGCGAGCATCGGCATTTCCCTGTTCCCGGCCGACGCCGTCGACCGCGAGACGTTGATGCGCCGGGCCGACATCGCTCTGTACCGAGCGAAGGAAGGCGGGCGCTGCCAGCACCGCTGCTTCGAACCGCTGATGGACGCCGAGATCAAGCGGCGCTCGGAGCTCGAGAGCCAGCTTCGCGAGACCATCCTGGCGGACGGATTCCGCCCGTATTACCAGCCGCTGGTCGAACTCGCGAGCGGCCGCATCGTCGGCTTCGAGATGCTGGCGCGCTGGCCGCGGCCGGACGGGTTCGAGATCGGCCCCGATCAGTTCATCCCGGTCGCGGAGGAAAGCGGGCTGATCAACGAGCTGATGCTGCAGTTGCTGGAGCGGGGCTGCCGCGACGCGCTGGAATGGGATCCGGCGTTGAGCATCGAGATCAACATTTCGCCGGTCCAGCTCAAGGATCCGTGGCTGTCGGAGAAGATCCTCGGTACGCTGATCCGGCTCAACTTCCCGCCGCATCGGCTCGGCATCGAGATCACCGAGAATGCGCTGATCGTCGACGCCGACAATGCCCGGCGGACAATCGAATCGTTGAAGAACCAGGGCATGAAGGTGGCGCTCGACGATTTCGGCACCGGTTATTCGTCGCTGCAGCACCTGCGCATGCTGCCGTTCGACAAGATCAAGATCGACCGCTCGTTCGTGCTTGCGCTCGACCGCGATGCCGATGCGCTGAAGATTGTCCGCGCGATCACCAGCCTGGCGAGCAGCCTCGATCTGCCGGTGGTCGCGGAAGGGATCGAGTGCGAGGCGGCGGTGCAGCAGCTCGGCGCGCTCGGCTGCGCCTTTGGCCAGGGCTTCCACCTGGGACGGCCGCTCTCAGCCGATCAGGTGCGGGGATTGTTGAACGGGAACGTCGCCGCCGGCGCCGCGTGAGGCCGCCCGCACGGGCAAAAAAAAGGCCGCCCGAAGGCGGCCTTTTCGCGCTGGGCAGAATCTTAGATCGCCTTTTCGCCGGCCTCGCCGACCGACTTGATGTCTTCGCCGGCACCCTTGACCGTGTTGCACGCGCCAAGCGCCAGGCTGGTGGTCACCGCGAAGAGGCAAAGAAGCTTACGAACCATGGCGTGTCTCCTGAGGCAGTTGGAAGCGCGCCAGGCGCGCTCAGCATGTGCAGCTAAAATTCGCGTCGAACGGGATGGTTCCGGAGCGGCCGTGCCACGGAAGAGGGCACAAACAAAAGCCGCCCCGGTACGGAGCGGCGAGAGCGAGCATCCTGGAATGTGTTGAGCCCGGAGGCGCCACCGGGGGGGGGGGAGGTTGGCGCGTCCGGGCTCATGTTCTGGATAGCGAGAGCGGGGGGGCAAAAGGTCACTATCCGAAGTACACAACGACGAAACAGTGCCCCGGTTCCGCACAGATCCAAAAAAAATCGTTAGCGCCGCATTTTTCTCGCAACCCCATCGCGATCGTGCCTGTTCACACTGGAAAGCCCCGGAGCCGATCGGCTCCTTACAGGAGACAGAATGTGGCGCAGCCTCCCAAGACGACCCCCCATAGCGACCTCAGCGGAGTCCATCGCGACGAGAAGCGCAACGTCGACAGCGCCAATGCGGTCGGCCAGGATGCGGGCACGGTCGCCGACGCCAAACGCGGCAATGCCGCCCGCCCCGAATCCAACGACGAGGAGCCCGGGCTGGACGATCGCAGCCGCTGAGCCATTAGAGCCGAGGGCGGTGCACCGCCTCCGGTTCAGCCGCGATCGGCCTTGTCGACAACGGCGATCGCCAGCGCGTAGCGGCCGATGTCGGTGTTGCGGTCGATGTTGCTGCGCAGCTGGCGCGACAGGCCGGTGACGATCCTCTCGAAGCGGTCGGCGACTCTCTCGTCGGTCTCGACCTGACCGCGCAGGGTGTCTGATTCGAGGATGAGCTGGGCGGTGGACGCGGTCGCGCCCTCGCCGGTCAGCGACACCTGAACGGCGCCGGCGCCATGGAACATCGCGAACTCGACCACTTCGGTGACCAGGAAGGCGACGGAGACGGCGACGTCCTGGGTGGCGTAATAAGGCTCGAGATCGAGCCGGATCGCCATGTTGGCGGCATTGGCGGGCGCGGTCGCGCGCAGATTGGCGGCGAGCTCCGAGACCAGGGGCTTGAGCGCGACCCCGCGATTTTCCTCGAGCTCGGCATAATGGTTGCGGTGGACGACGGCGAGCGCGTCGACCCGGCGCTGGATCGAGGCATAAGCCGCTGCCGCCGCTTCGTTCGCCGAACCGCGCGAATGGATGTTGAGCAGGGAGGCGACGACCTGGAGGTTGTTCTTGACGCGGTGATGGACCTCGCGGACCAGCCGGGTCTGGCGCTCGACGGCCGCCTCGAGCTCGGCCTCGTGCCGCGCCACCGTCTGGGCGACGCCTTCGAAGGCGAGGCCGAGTTCGGCGATCTCGCGGGCCGGCGACTTGATCCGCGGCAGACCGAAGTCGCGGTCACCCGGCTGGTAGGCCGAGACCAGCCGCTGCATGCGCTTCAACGGCCGGACGAGATAGCGATCGACGACGAACCAGCCGATCACCGAGGCGCCGAGCCACATCAGCACCGGGAGCAGGATGGTCAGCGCCTCCAGGATCGTGATCGGGACCGCGCTTGCCGACAGATCGAGGCGAAGCTGCCGATCGGCCACCGGGTGGCTGCCCGAGACGGTGCGGACGAACGGCCCTTGCTCATATTCGTCGCGCAGCACCATGGTGCCGGCGCCGCCCTGCTGGGCGAGGGTGAGATCGAACGCTTCCGGCGTGCCGGGGATCGCGGTGAGCTTGGAGAGGGTCTCGCGCGAATATTCGGCGACTCCTTCGAGCACGCCGTGATCACCGAACACGTAAAGTTGCAGGGCCTCGCCGTCCGGAGTGATTTCGGCTAGGCTGTGGCGGCGCGCGAAGCGGCCTGCGCGGGCCGTCGGTGCGAAGCCGGGGCTGGCGCAGCGCGGGCGGATTGAATCGGCGAACAGCGCATAGCGGCCAGGCATCGGGCCGTGTTCGAGCCGCTGCAGCGTGCTTTCGCAAATCTTCGCATTTTGCGGAGCGAGCGCGATCGCCCCGCTGGCGGTGCCGATGGTGATGATGCCGCGGGCGAGGGTGGCGTTGATCCGCTGCGCCTTGACCTCGAGACGGCTCAAGGTCTGCTCGGCGCGATCCTGGGTTTTCTGCTGCGCGCTCTGGATCGAGGCCCAGATCGCGATCAGGCCGAGCGGGAGCAGGAAGGTGCTGAGGATGAACAGCATCTTCACGCCCGTGGACAGGCGTGCGAAGCGAGTCGCGAACCAGCTCTTCAAGGTTTCAGTCACGGTGTCTGGCCGCAGCTGCGGCGAGGCTCAGCCAAGCTTCCCCAGCAGATCGAGCAGGTCCGGCGGAATGTCCTCGTTGATCGTCTGCTGATAGGCCGCGCGCAGCGCATGGCCGACCTCGGGCGTGTTCGCACGTTTCTTTCGCGGCTTGGTCTCGTTCGCGCCCTGGGCATCCGGTGACGGTGCCGATTTGCGCCGGCGCTCACCATCCTGTTCGTCTGCGAAAGTCAAAATCAATTACCCCTCACGGCCGGACGCCGCGCCCGCTGCCTAGATAAAAAGAGCATGCCCGAACAAGTAGCCATCCACCGACGGTGTCCGGCGGCTGGATCAGGCAAGCCCCGCCGCGCGCGAGTTAAGCGCGCACGATTGGCGTTGGAAACAAAAAACTCCGCCATTGGTTCCACCCCTTCAAGCGAGGCGGGCTCACGGTTTTTACGACCATGGCACCCGCGCTCGTGCCTGTTCCGGGGCGGGGTTGCAAAGCACGTTGCACACTCTCAATACACCCCGGGGAATCGAATAGGAGTCGTAACGAACATGTCGCTTGGTCAGGATCTCGCCCCCCATCTTCCGTTTCTGCGGCGCTACGCCCGTGCCCTGACGGGGAGCCAGGGCCATGGCGACGCCTTCGTGCGGGCGACGCTGGAGGCGATCGTCGCCGCGCCGAACGATTTTCCGCGCGACGTCGATCCGCGGCTCGGCCTCTACCGCACGTTCCACGCAATCTGGTCGTCCGCCAATATCGAGGAGGATCCCGGCGCCGGTTCGGGCGCGGATCCGGAGAGCATCGCCCAGGCCCGGCTCGCCCGCATCACGCCGCTGTCGCGCCAGGCGCTGCTGCTCACGGCGATGGAGGGCTTCACCCCCGAAGATGCCGGTTACCTGATCGGCGCCCAGCCCGACGAGGTCGAGCGCCTGGTCGCCGAAGCGCTCGCCGAGATCGAGCGCCAGACCCGCGCCGAAGTGCTGATCATCGAGGACGAGCCGATCATCGCGATGGACATCGAGACCATCGTGCGCGATCTCGGCCATTCGGTCACCGGCGTTGCCGTCACCCGCGACGAGGCGGTGGCGCAGGCGCTCGCCCGCCGCCCCGGCCTGGTTCTCGCCGACATTCAGCTCGCTGACGACAGTTCGGGGATCGACGCGGTGCGCGACATCCTGCAGGAATTCCAGGTGCCGGTGATCTTCATCACCGCCTTCCCGGAGCGCCTGCTGACCGGCGAGCGGCCGGAGCCGACCTTCCTGATCACCAAGCCCTTCCAGCGCTCGACGGTGAAGGCGGCGATCGCCCAGGCTTTGTTCTTCGATCAGGCGACGATCCCCGCCTGATCCAAATAGTCGCGGAACCCCCTCGTTCAGCAGGCGTTGCCTACCTGTAACGAGTGGAACCGAGGGACCATGAACGAGGGCGATCCGCATATCGACACGACACGGGCACGGCAGGGTGCGACACCGCATATGACGCGGTACATTCTGCCGATCTCGCTCGGGCTCGTCGTGGTCCTGTTCCTGCTCTTGTTGCTCATCTGGCGCTGAGCGCCTACATCCTCAGCATAAGGGGGGCGTGCGCTTGCGCGCCCGAGCGGCATGACTTTCACTGTATCTTACCATGACGGGGCCAGCTTGAGCCATCAGCCTGCATCAGTCGACGAGGTGGACGAGGTTCGGCCCGAACCGGTTCCGCTTCCCGACAACGAGTTCAAGGACCAGCTCGCGCAGGTCATTCCGCATCTCCGCGCCTTCGGCCGATCCTTGTCGGGAAGCCGCGATCTCGCCGACGATCTCGTCCAGGAGACGCTGCTCAAGGCGTGGGCGGCGCGCAAGCGTTTCCAGGCGGGCACCAACATGCGTGCCTGGACCTTCATCATCTTGCGCAACCTGTTCCTCAGCCAGATGCGGCGCGCCCGCTTCAAGGGCGAGTGGGACGAGATCACCGCGTCGAAGATGCTCGCCGCGCCGGCGAGCCAGGACCGCCACGTCGAACTCGGCGACATGCAGCGGGCCCTGCTGCACCTGCCGCAGCCGCAACGCGAAGCGCTGATCCTGGTCGGCGCCGGCGGCTTCGCCTATGAGGAAGCGGCCGAGATCTGCGGCTGTGCGGTCGGAACGATCAAGAGCCGGGTCGCCCGCGGCCGGGTGGCGCTCGAAAATCTGCTCGCCGAAGGCAAGTTGCCGTCGCGGCGCGAGCATGCGACCGACGGCAATTCGGCGCTGCAGAGCATCATGAGCGAGGTCGACGACCTCAGCCGCGACCGCGACCTGTAGAGCCTGATCATCTCGGGTCGAAGCGTTCCGCTTCGACCCGAGGGGTGGTTCATGCGCCGAAACGGGAACGTGAGCATCGGCATTGGGCCAGGCTGATTCAGCCCGTCTCGATCGTGTTCCTTGCGGCGGTGGCCGGACCTTCTGCTACCCGTCAGCACGCTGCCGCTCCGTCCCGTACGGGGCGGCAGCCGTGCGTCTCCTTTCCGCGAAGGCCGACAGGGATTTCGCTCCAGGCGCAACTTCGTCGTCCGCGCGTTTCGCCGCCGTGGCGCGGACCGGAGAGCTGCGCCGCCGCAAATTCGCTAGGCCGGCGCCGCAAAATGTGTAATTACCTGTCCCCGGGGGATTTTATGAGCGCATGTGCCGCGCTTCCGGGGGGAATAGGCCATGCTTCTTCGCGATCACGGCATTCGCTCGGTCTCCCGACGCCAGGCCCGTTCGGGCCACGCTCTTTTTCGGGACTCTCGCCGATGACTCGCCTCCAGAACAGCCATTCGACTTCACGCCGCGCCTTCATCGCCGGAGCGGCCGCGGGCGCCGCGGCGCTCGGCGCCGGCAAGGCCGCGGCGCTGGTCGGCACGCCTGCCAGCGGCGCGGAGTGCGGATCCGGAGCGCTGCCAGATCTCGCCACCGCCGATGTCGACACCTGGTCGGACCAGATCGGCCGCGCGTTCAGCGTCGAGACTGCGGCGGGTGCGATCTCCCTGCTGCTGGTCAGCGTGGCACCGGGTCGGGCCGCCGGCCCGCATGCCGGGCCGGGCGTGCGCACGCGCGCCTTCACCGTGACGTTCAAGGCGGCCGCGGAGGTTCCCGCCGACCGGACCTATGTCGTCCGGCCGGCGCACGGCGGCGCCCTGCCGATCCATTTCAGCCCCGCCGCCGAGCCGGGAAAGATCGTTGCGCTGTTCGCCTGACGGCATCGCGCGGTGCCGCGTGTCGGTGGCGCGGGCGGCGACCGGCGCCTGAGCGCCGCAGCGACGGGGCCGGCATGCTGCCATTTTGGGAGAAAGCCGAGGCGCTGAGCAGCGCGGAATGCGCGCGGGCGATCGCGCTCGCCGGGGGCGACGCGCTGCGGCCGGCGGAGGTGCACGGCCAGCATGGCTATGCGCCCAACCCGCATGTTCGCGACGTCGCTACCTCCTTTCACCCGCGTGCGCCCGAGACCGACTGGCTCTACGCGCGCGTCGACGGGCTCTTCGCGGAAGCGGCGGCGCACCTCGACATCGCGATACTTCCGATGGCCGAGGACCTCCAGATCCTGCGCTACGGGCCGGGCAACCACTTCCAGATGTGGCACAGCGATGCCGGCCACGATCTTCGCGGCCGCCGCGCTCTGTCGATCTCGATCGAACTGTCCGACGCGGCCGATTATGGCGGCGGCGATCTCGAACTGGTTCCGCACGCGCTGGGACGGACGCGGCCGCCGCGTCGCGGGGCCGCTCGGATCTTTCCGTCACAGGCGCTGCATCGGGTCACTCCGGTGATACGGGGCGTCCGCTGGGCGCTGGTCAACTGGGCGGGCGCGGCCTGATCCGCAGCGGCTGCGGCCTTGCGGCGCTCGTCGTCCGCCGGCCCACCTCGAGTCGACATCGAACGTGCACAGTTTTCCTTCGCTACCGAACAGTTCCGCCGCGCCGGCAAAAAGATAACAGTTATGTGAACGGTTTAACTGCCAAGGCCCCGACTCGAAAACGACTTTCCGCCCCGATGAATCCGTGACATCAATGTCGGGTCGGGGACTCGCACGCGGTGCGAGCAACTATGTTATGGGGGTCGAAACATGCCTGCATCCAGTCTCTTTCCGGATCAACAGCTTTGGGTGGCCGGCAGCGGCGGCGGGGAAGCGATCCACATCATCAGTGCCGACTCCACCGTCAGCGGCGGGACTTCGGGCTACGATCTCTCGACCATCCTGGCAGGCAATCCCAACCTGAATGCACCGCGCGACATCGTTCTCGATACCGTCAACGATCGCTTCTTCTTCGTCGATTCCGACGTGACCAGCGGCGACAACCGCATCTATCAGGGCAGCATCTCGCAGGTGCTGGCCAATCCGGGTGCGCCGGCGCTCACCATTCTCTACGAGGATAACGGCATCGATGCGGATGCCAGCATGCGCACGCTTTCGGTCGATACCGAAAACGACATCATCTATTTCGACAACGGCACCACGTTCAACAAGATCGGCTACGACGCGCCGCTGCAGACGGCGACAATGCTCGCCGATCTCGGGCCCGGCAATTTCATCACCCAGGTGACGATCGACTATGTTCATGGCGAGGTTTACCTGGCCAGCAGCCGGGTCGACAGCTTCTTCGGGGTGGATTTCGTCGAGGACAATTTCATCTATCAGGCGACGGGCTTGAGCGCTGCTTCGACCAGCCTCGCGTTCAATCCGCTGGTCTTCTCGCCCAATGACGCCGCTTATGGCGATCCCGACATCCCCGTCATTCCCGGCGCCTTCCCGGTCGAACATGGCACGATACGGGGCATCGACATCGATCCGGTCACCCGCACGCTCTACATCACCACCGGGACGGTCAACGTCGACAGCAGCACCGACCAGGATTTCTCGGAGATAACGACCTATTATGGCGGGATCTTCTCCTATTCCGTCGCCGCCAACCCGAGCGGCGCCTATGGAACCGTGTTCCAGCAGGACGGAGTCAACGGGCCGACCGGACAGCTTTATTATACCGAGGTCGATCCGGCGACGAGCCGTTATTACGTCGTCGACGAAACCAACGGCCAGATCTGGCAGGGCAGCACCGCCGGCGGCACGCCGACCCTGTTCGCGACGCTGCCGGCGGGCATGACCCCGCAGGGCCTGGAACTGATCAGCGCCCCGGTGCTCACCGGCGTCGCCACCGGCGGGGCTGCGGTCGAGAGCGCAGGCGCCGGGTCGGGGCAGAGCAGCGCAGCGGCGGCGCTCGCGGCGATCGACGTGTTCGACATCGACACCGCCGGACAGAGCGACCAGCTCGCCGGTGCACGGGTCCGCATCTCGGCCGGCTTCGGCACCAGCCCCGGCGCGACGGAGCTGCTGACGATCAACGGCGCGACCAGCGGCACGATCAACGGCATCGCCTACGGCTATGACGACGCCACCGGCCTGCTCACGCTGAGCGGAGTCGCGAGCTTCGACGATTACGAGGCGGCGCTGTCGCTCGTCGCCTACTCGATCAGCGGCGACAATCCCGATGATTACGGCGCCAGCCCGACCCGCACCCTGTCCTACCAGACCTTCGATGGGCTGCTGTACAGCGACACCGTCGAGGCGACCGTTGCGGTGGTCGACACCAACGATGCCCCGGTCGCACCTGCCACCGGCACGGTCAGCACGATCGAGGGATCGCCGTCGGCCGCTCAGGCGATCGGCGCGAGCGACGTCGACAGCCTGGCTCTGAGCTATGCCGAAAAGCCCGGCTTCGCCGCCGCCCATGGCGACGTGACGTTCGATCAGGCGAACGGCACCTACACCTACACGCCGGACCCGGACTATAGCGGAGCCGACAGCTTCACCATCCTGATCTCCGACGGCGAGGGCGGCACCGCGGAGCAGGTGGTCACCGTCACCGTCATCTCGACCAACGACGATCCGACCGCGCCGGCGGCCGCAAACGTGACCACCGCCGAAGATACCGCGTCGGCGGCGCAGGCGATCGGGGCGAGCGATCCCGACGGCGATCCGCTGACCTATTCGGTGAAACCCGGCTTCGCGCCCGCGCACGGCACCGTCAGCTTCGATCAGGCGAACGGCACCTACACCTACACGCCGGCCGCCAATTATAACGGGAGCGACAGCTTCACCATCCTGATCGACGACGGCCAGGGCGGCACCGCCGAGCAGAGCGTCTCGGTCACGGTCACCCCGGTCAACGACGCGCCGACCGCGCCGTCGAGCGGCTCCGTGACCACTGCCGAGGATGCCGCCTCGGCCGCGCAGGCGATCGGTGCCAGCGACATTGAAGGCGACAGTCTCTCCTACACGGTGAAAACGGGCTTCGGCCCGGCACACGGCAGCGTCAGCTTCGACCAGGCCGCGGGCACCTACACCTACACGCCAGCCGCGAACTACAACGGATCGGACAGCTTCACCATCCTGGTCAGCGACGGCCATGGCGGCACCGCGGAGCAGGTGGTCTCGGTGACGGTGACTCCGGTCAACGACGCGCCGACCGCGCCGTCCACAGGATCGGTAACCACCGCCGAGGACAGTCCCTCTGCAGCGAGGCCGATCAACGCCAGCGACGTCGACGGCGACACGCTCACCTACAGCGTCAAGCCGGGCTTCGCGCCCGCCCACGGCAGCGTCAGCTTCAATCAGGCGGCGGGAACCTACACCTACACGCCTGCGGCCAATTACAATGGCGCCGACAGCTTCACGATCAGGGTCGACGATGGCCATGGCGGCATCGTCGAACAGGCGATCGCCGTCACCGTCACGCCGGCAAACGACGCGCCGACCGGCGTCACCGGGACGCTCGAGGTCGAGGAATTCCCCAACAACGGCACAGTGGTCGGGACGGTCGTCGCGCAGGATCCGGACAGCAGCAGCTTCACCTACAGCCTCGTCAACGATGCCGGCGGCCGCTTCGACATCAGCAGCTCCGGCGTGGTCACCGTCGAGAACGGGCTGCTGATCGATTACGAGCAGCAGAGCAGCCATACCATCCGGGTCCAGGTCAACGACGGCCAGGGCGGCGTGTCGCAATTCGACATGGTGGTGGCGGTCGAGGACGATCATGGCGAGTTCGTGATCGGAGACGGTGCCGCCAATAATATGCTCGGCGGCATCGAAACCGACATCTTCGTCGGCGGCCTCGGCAACGACACGCTGAACGGGGCCGGCGGCAACGACGTCATCGCCGGCGACAACGGCCTGTTCGAAACCGCGGCCGACGGCAACGACATCCTGTCCGGCGGCGCCGGCAACGACATCCTTACCGGCAACGGCGGCAACGATCAGCTGAACGGCGGCACCGGGCTCGACCAGCTGCTCGGCGGCAGCGGTAACGACCGGATCGACGGCGGCGACGATGCCGACCAGCTGACCGGCGACGCCGGGAACGACGTGTTCGTCTTCCGCAAGGGGGAGGCGCATGGCGACGTGATCACCGACTTCGACGGCAATGGCCGCTTCGCCGGCGATTCCATCGTCCTCCAGGGCTATGCCGCCGGCACCAGCTTCAGCCACGTCAACGGCGACGTGTGGAAGATCAACGACCATGGCTTCGTCGAATATGTGACGATCCAGGGACCGGGCACCGTCCATTCGACGGACTTCGTCTTCGTACCCTGAGGCCCGTACCGCACGCCTGATCTTCTCGGGTCGGAGCTGTCAGCTCCGACCCGAAGCCGGCACCAGGCACCACCTCGAGCATCATCCACGGTCAGGTCGGTTCCGCCTGACCCGATCCCCTTCAAGCCGAGCCGGCGCGAGGCCATCGTCCGAGCCGCGGAGCAACGAGCCGAGCGGCAGGAAGGCGCCCCCGCCGACGGCGCCGTCCTACCAGACTTTGACGCGGCTCTTTTCGTCCAGATACAATTTCTGGCCCGGCTTGACCTGATAGGCCGGATACCAGGCGTCGAGATTTCGCACCGTCTGCACCCGCCACATCGCCGGCGCATGGACGTCGGTGGCGATCCGCGCGCGCAGCGCCTTGTCCCGCATCTTGGTTCGCCAGCCCTGAGCGAAGGCCAGGAAGAAGCGCTGATCGCCGGTCAGGCCGTTGATCACCGGCGCCGGCTTGCCGCCGAGCGAGGCGTGATAGGCTTCGTAGGCCGCGGTCAGCCCGGCGACGTCGGCGATGTTCTCGCCAAGCTCCTGCTGGCCCTTGAGGTTCAATCCGGGCAGCGCTTCGTAGGCGTCATATTGCGCCGAGAGCGCGGCGCCGGCCTGCTCGAACCGCTTGAGATCCGCCGCCGTCCACCAATTGTGCAGACGCCCGTTCGAGTCGAAATCCGCACCGAGATTGTCGAAGCTGTGGCTTATCTCGTGGCCGATGATCGAACCGATCGCCCCGTAATTGGCGGCGGCGTCGAAGCGTGCGTCGAAATAGGGCGATTCGAGGATCGCGGCCGGGAAGTTCAGCGCATTCTGAAGCGGCAGGTTGATCGCGTTGACCGTCTGCGGCGTCATCCACCACTCGCCGCGATCGACCGGCTTGCCGATCTTGGCGAGCTGGTGGCGATATTCGAACATCTGTGCACGCCGAATGTTGCCGAGCGGATCGTCGGCGCGGACCTCCAGCGCGCGGTAATCGCGCCACTGCGAGGGATAGCCGACGCCGACCTTCAAGACCTGCAGCTTGCGGCGGGCCTCGGCCTTGGTGCTCGGTGCCATCCAGTCGAGCGCCGCCACCCTCTTGTCGAAGGCGCCGACGATATTCTTCACCATCGTCTCGATCTCGGCCTTGGACGATGCCGGAAAGAAGCGGTCCGCGTAGATCCTGCCGACCGCGTCGCCGAGATTGGCGTTGACCGCGGCGATGGCGCGGCGTTCCCGGCTGAGCTGGGTGGGGGTGCCGTTCAGCGTCTTGCCGTAGAAATCGAAATGCGCGTCATCGACCGCCTTGGGCAAAGCAGCGGAGGCCTGGTTGATGGTGTGGAAGGCGAGCCAGTCCTGCCAGCTTTGCAGCGGCTCACTGCCGACCAGCCCGGCAAGCTTGCTGATCGCCGCCGGCTGCCAGACCCCGAAATCCTGCTGATCGCCGAGGCTGGCCGCCTGCCAGTAGCGGGACCAATCGAGGCCCGGCGCCTTCGAGGCGAAATCCCGACGCTTCCAGTTCTGGACCTTGTGGGCATCCTGGCTGCTCTCGATGTCGGCATGCGCCGCAGCGATCTTGGTCTCGAGCGCGACGATTCGTTCGGCACGGGCGGCCGCATCGCCGATGTCGGCGAGCGTCAGCAGGCGCTCGACATAGGCGCGATAGGCCGTCCGCAGCTCCGCCATGTCGGGCTTGTCGGACAGATAATAATCGCGATCGGGCAGGCCGAGGCCGCCCTGCATCAGATAGGGGATGGTGACGCTCGGCCGGGCGAGATCCTGCGAGACGAACAGGCCGAACAGATTCTCGGTCGAGAAGTTGGTCGCGTTGATCGGGTCGGTGTCGGCGCGCATCGTTGCGCCGAGCATGGTCGCCAGCGCAGCCTTGTCTCGGATGGAGGCGATCGCGGCGAGATCGGGCGCGATCGGCGCGAGGCCGCGCCGCTCGATCCCCGCGGTATCGACGAAAGCCGCATAATAATCGGCGATCCGGCGCGGATCGGTTCCCGCTGCCGGCCGCGCCGCGCCGGCGCCCTGGATGATCTCGGCGTTGCGCTTCTCGGCCTTGAGGAAGACGTCGTAGCTGACCCCGACGCTGGAGCGATCGGCCGGGATCTCGGCCGTCTTGCGCCAGCCGCCATTGGCATAGGCGTCGAAATCGTCGCCGGGGGCGACGCCGTCGTCGACATAGCTCTGCTCAACGCCGGCAAGCATTGCGGCGATGGCGGGCGCGGACAGGAAGGCGCAACCGAGCAGGGCGGCCTTGGAAATCAGGAACTTGCGCATCGAACAACCTCAAGGGGGCGAATGCCGCCTATGTAGTTGCCGCGCTGGCGCCGCACCAGCCCGCGGCGCAGGTGCGAACCTGTTTTCAGCGCGTGGCGTCAGCTGCGCTCAAGCGACGTCATCCTCGGCTTGGCCAGCCGTTCATGTGCTCCCGCCAGGGATCTTCTCAATTCTGGCTCGGGAAGATCCCCTGCAGCGCGATGCAGAAGTTGAGCGCCAGATACGGCTGGCGGTTCTCGTGCGGCTGGCTGCCGCCACTGTTGGTGATCGTCGAGGGCGCCATCGCGCCGTCGATGGCGCCGGTGCCGTAAAGCTGCGCCTGGTTGGTGCCGCCGCCCTGCAGCGAAACCAAAGCCTGCGCCGGCGCCTTGGTCGCCCCCGGCGTAATGCCGCTGATATCCGCCGATCCGGTGCCGGGCAACGCGCTCATCGTGTGATTATGCTGCGGCATCTCGCTGATCGTGAGGGTATGAAACGTCTCGCCGCCGTTCGTCCCGATCGTATAGGGGGAATCGACATAATGCAGCGCCGCTCGGCCCTGCAGATTGGGAAGCGCGAAATTGGTCTGCCCGTTTCCGCCATATGCGGTGCCGAGCAGGGCGAACAACGCCTGGTTCTGATTGATCGGCAGAAGCTGACCATTGCAGAATGCCCAGCCCTTCGGCGGGAAATTGAAGCTGAAAATCCGGACTTCCGCCAGAAAAGGCTCGGCCATGTTCGATGCTCCTCGTTTTTCCGGCTGGGGTTCAGGGACGCGGTGGGAAGACGCCCTGCAGGGCGATGCAATAGTTCAACGCCAAGAACGGCATCATGTTGTTGTGCGGGAGGTTGCCGCCGGTCATGCCGATCGCCAGCGGATCCATCTGCACGAAGGCGGCGGCCGTGTTGTAGAAGGCGATCGCGCCGCTTTGCGGGCCCGTCGAGTACCGCCCCTTGGCTAGTGCATTGCCGTTGGCAACGGCGGTGGAGGCATTGGCGTTCACCGCCTGCATCATGTGGTTGTGAACCGGCATTTCGGTTTGCAGGAGGGTCACGGTCGAAGACCCGCCTTGCTCGCCCAGATCCCGCAAGCTGAGGCCGGGGCCCTGGCCCGGTTGCATCGCCACATTGCCGGACATGTTCGGAAGCGCGAAATTCGACTTGCCGTTCCCGCCATAGGTGGTGCCGAGCAACGAGAACAAGGCCGTATTCTGCGAGATCGGCAGCAATTGTCCGTTGCAGAACGCCCAGCCCGTCGGCGCGAAATTGAACCCGAAAATGCGGATCTCGGCTACGAAGGGATCTGCCATATCACCACTCCGAAAAGATAGAAGAAGGTCGCTCTGACGGCACTCATGTCGGCGAGGGAAAGATGCCGAACAGCGAGATGATGTAGTTGATGCACAGGTAAGGCTGCACATTGTCGTGCGGCTGGCTGCCGCCGGCTGGACCGACGAGTTGCGGCAGCAGCGCGACGTTGGCGGTCGCCGGCGCATAGGCCGTGACACCGGCAGTGGTGCTGGTGATGTCCGCGAACTTGGCCCCCTGCGGCGTCAATGTCTGCGACGTCGTCGTCGACGACATCGGATGCGTATGTGACGGCATCTGCTGCGTCGTCAGCGTCACCGTCTCAACCCCGGCTGCCTCCGCAATTTGATAAGCGATGCCGCTCGGTCCGTTGCCGAAGTGGATCGGGATGCGGCTCTGCAGATTGGGCAGGGCGAAGGTCGACTCGCCATCGCCGCCATAGGTCGTGCCGATCAGCTGGAAGAGCGCCTCGTTCTCGGAGATCGGCAGGACCTGGCCATTGCAGAACAGCCACCCCGACGGCGGGAAATTCCCGCCGAACATCCGGATCTCACCGACATATGGCTGGGCCATGGTTCGTCCCTTTCGCTGCACACCCGCCGGACGCCCTGGCGTCCGCCGCTGGAATGAAGGAGAGGGGGAGGATGGACGAAGAGGCGCGAAAGGTCGGTACGACCTCATAGCGGCTCAAAGAGTCGACCATCAATGCATTCCCCCCGATTGCCCTTAGTCTGAGCGTAACCGCGCATGCTGTCAAACGCGATCTGGCGAATTTTCCGATCCTGCCGGCCGAAGACTTGGAACCAGCCCTTCATACTTGCCGGTTTGCGAATAAGTCTTTGGAGTAGCTCACTTTCGCAGGTATATCCATTTCGGACCAAACCGCCTGCGCCTCTGGTAACCTGACCGCTTCTGTGCCATGGGGACCCTGGAAGGGCTCTATTCGCGAACCGATGCCTGTGGGGGGTGCGGCGCTAGCCCTGTGGGGAAATTGACATGGTTGCTACGACCCTCAGCGTCGGCCAGATCGCCATTATCGGCGTCAACAGCGAAGATACCGGCAATCCGCAGCGTGACGCGATCACCTTCATGCTGCTCTCGCCGATCGGATCGGGCACCCAGATCTTCTTCACCGACCGAAGCTGGAACGGCACCACGTTCGCCGCGGCGGGCGGCAACGAGGGCACGTTCACCTATACTGCGGGCGTCGACCTTCCCGCCGGGAC
Organism: Sphingosinicella sp. BN140058; assembly: GCF_004135585.1. Classification (NCBI taxonomy): domain Bacteria; kingdom Pseudomonadati; phylum Pseudomonadota; class Alphaproteobacteria; order Sphingomonadales; family Sphingosinicellaceae; genus Sphingosinicella; species Sphingosinicella sp. BN140058. The sequence goes on from NZ_CP035501.1 coordinate 2,927,716, forward strand.
GGTGATCACGATCACCCAGGCGCAGCTGACGGGCGCCGGGATCGATCTTTCGGACGCGGGCGAGACCGTCTACGCCTATCAAGGCGCAATCAACGCGCCGAGCCGCTTCCTCCACGCGGTCGACATCGCGGACGGCACCGCCGGCTTCGACGGCAACGAATTGCTCAATACCGGCCTCACCAACGGCGTCTCCGCGGTCTCGATCGCCGTCGACAATGCCGAGTTCGGCACGCGCACCCACAACATCAATTACGGCGAGCTGTTCGCCCAGATCAACAACGCCACCGACTGGGTGCAGAATGACAACAGCCCGCAGGACGGCACCCCTGCGGGCCCAGCCACCACCGCCCCCGATGCCCAGATCTGGGTCGCCGGATCGGGCGCCGGCGAAGCGATCGTTACGATCAATCTCGACGGCACCTATTCCTCCGGCACCGTCGGCTACCAGATCGTCCACGCCTTCCAGAATGCGGCGCAGCTCTTCCACCCGAGCGACATCACGCTCGATACCGTCAACGACAAATATTTCTTCGTCGACGCAGATCTGAACGGCAACAACCGCATCATCCAGGGCAGCATCAGCGAGCTGCTGGCCAATCCGGGCGCCGTGCCGAACTTCACCGTGCTGTACAGCAACACCGGCAGCAGCGCGACCGGCAGCATGCGGACTCTGTCGATCGACCCCGCGACCCAGAAGATCTATTTCGACGTCGAGCATAGTCTGCTGCGGATCAATTACGATACTCAGGCTCAAGCCGGTACCGTGCTCGCGACGCTCGACCCCGACGCCTATATCACGCAGCTGACAATCAATTACGCGACCGGCACCGTCTATCTCGGCAGCAGCAGCGTCACCAGCGTGTTCGGCAGCGACATGATCGACACCAACCGGGTGTTCGTCGCCACCGGTCTCACGGGTTCCAACGCTGCCAATTCTCTGAGCTTCAGCCAGATCAACTGGGGCGCCAACGGCGACAGCTCCGTCGGCGGCGAGGGCAATCCGCTTCCGAACGACAGCTGGCCAGTCGAGCGCGGCACCGTCCGCGGCGTCGACGTCGATCCGGTCACCGGGAAACTCTACATCGTCACCGGCACCGTCATCCTCGACAATGACGGCAATGGCCTGACCACTTATTATGGCGGCGTCTGGGTGTACGACCCGTCCAACGGCTCGGTCACCAATCTTTACACCCAGAACGGAAGCACCGGTCCGGTCGGGCTGCTTTATTATATCGAGGTCGATAACGCGACCGGCAGCTATTACGTCATCGACGAGACCGGCACCAATGGCGGCGTCGGCGACGGCGGCGTGTATCGCGGCAGCCTCACCGTGGCCGGCACGCCGACCCTGCTCGCCACGGTCGGCAACATCAACGGCCTCGGGCCCCAGGGACTGGAGATCCAGCACGCGCCGACCCTGGTCGGCACCGCGATCGCGAGCCTTGCCGTCACCGAGGCGAGCAGCGCGCCGGCATCGGGCGAAACCTCGCGGGTGGCGCTCTATTCGGGGCTGACCGCGTCCGACATCGACACGCCCAATACGGGCGACGAGCTGCGCGGCGCGCTGGTCCGCGTGTCCGGCAATTTCCAGGCCGGCGCGACCCATCAGGACATCCTGACGATCAACGGCACGCAGAGCGGCACCATCGCCGGATCGGGCATCAGCTACAGTTACAATCAGGCCAACGGGCAGATGACGCTGTCGGGCGTCGCCACCGTCGCCGAATATGCGGCGGCGATCGCTCTGGTCAATTTCTCGACCAGCGGCGACAACGTCACGGCGTTCGGCACCGCCGGCACCCGCACCATCTCCGCATCGGTGTTCGACGGGCTGCTCTACTCCGACGAGATCAACAACAATGTCACCGTCACCGGGATCAACGACGCGCCGGTGAACAGCGTGTCCGGTGCGCAAAGCTTCGCCGAGGACGGCACGCGCACGTTCAACACAGCCAACGGCAATCTGATCAGCGTCTCCGACGTCGATGCCGATCCCACCAGCCAGTCGCTGCAGGTGACGGTGGCCGTCGTCCATGGCACCCTGACGCTGTCCGGAACCGCCGGATTGAGCTTCAGCGTCGGCGACGGCACCGGCGACGCGACGATGACCTTCACCGGCACCGCGAACGCGATCAACGCTGCGCTGAACGGCCTCGTCTACACGCCGACACTCGATTATTATGGCGCAGATACGCTGACGCTCACGACCAACGATCTCGGGCTCAACGGCAATGACCCCGGGCTTACCGGCACCGGAACCAGCGAGCAGGACAGCGACACGGTGGCGATCACCGTTACCGCCGTCGCCGACATCGCCAATGACGTCTTGAACATCGCCGAGGACGCGGCGATTGCAAGCGTGGCGGTGCAGGCCAACGACACGTTCGAGAATTCCGGCCACGCGATCACTGCGTTCACGCAGGGTGCCCACGGCACCGTCGTCCTCAACGACAATGGCACCGCGGGCAACTTCGCCGACGACTTCCTGCAATATACCGCCAATGCCGACTATAACGGCACCGACAGCTTCACCTATACGGTGACATCGGGCGGCGCGACCGAGACTGCGACGGTCAACGTCACGCTCTCGGCCGTTGCCGACATCGCCAACGACAGCGTGAACCTCACCGAAGATGCGGGCGCAACCACGCTCGACGTCCTCGCCAACGACAGCTTCGAGGATCCAACCCGGGCGATCACCGCCGTCGGCAGCGCCGCGCATGGCATCGTCACGATCAACAACAACGGCACGCCTGGCGTCGGCAGCGACGACTACATCGTCTACACGCCGACCGCCGATTATAACGGCACCGACAGCTTCACCTACACCGTAACGTCCGGTGGCGTGACGGAGACCGCGACCGTCACCGTCAATCTCTCGGCCGTGACCGATATCGCGAACGACACCGTCAGCGTGCTCGAGGATAGCGGCGGCAACACGCTCGATCTGCTCGGCAACGACAATTTCGAGAATCCCGCCCGTGCGATCACCGCAGTCGGCTCGGCGCTGCACGGGAGCGTGTCGATCAACAACAACGGCACTGTCGGCAACACCGCCGACGATTATGTCGTCTATACGCCTACCGCGAATTACAACGGCGCCGACAGCTTCACCTATACCGTGACATCGGGCGGCGTGACCGAGACCGCGACTGCCAACGTGACGGTGACCTCCGTCAACGACGCGCCGACGATCGGAAACGTTCAGGGCGACAGCGCTGCGTTCGTCGAGGGCGGAACCGCAGTAAAGCTCGATCCCACCGGGAATGCCGCGGTTGCGGACGTCGACAGCACCGACTTCAACGGCGGCAGCCTCACCGTTTCCATCACTTCCGGAAAGGTGGTGGCCGAGGACGTGCTCGGCCTCGACACCAGCGGCAGCGTGACGGTGGCCGGGGGCATCGTTTCGGTGGCTGGACAGGCGATCGGCACCTTGAGCGGCGGCGGCGCCGGCGGCGCGGATCTGGTCGTTACCTTCGACACCGCCAATGCCACCGCGGCGCGAGTCCAGACGCTGATCACCGCGCTTACCTACGTCAATGCCAACACGCTCGATCCGGCGACGGCCGCGCGAACCGTCGCGATCTCGCTCGTCGATGGCGATGGGCGCACCAATGGCGGCGACGACGACGCCACGGTGACGACGACCATCACCGTCACTGCGGTCAATGATGCACCCGCGGGGACCAACGCCACAGTGACCGCAAGCGAGGACGATCCTTACGTTTTCCTCGGTTCGAATTTCGGGTTCAGCGACGGCGATGGCAACAGCTTCGCCGGAATCGTGGTCAGTTCGCTGCCCGCTGCCGGAACGCTGAAGCTCAACGGCGTCGACGTCACGCTCAACCAGTTCATCACGGCCGCTGACATCGCCGGCGGCCTCTTCACCTTCGTGCCCGCCGCGGACACGTTCGGAGCGGCTTATGCCAGCTTCAACTTCCAGGTTCGCGACAATGGCGGCATCGCCAATGGCGGCGTCGACACCGATGCTTCGGCGAACACGATCACCATCGACGTGCTCGCGGACAACATCGCACCCGTCGCCAACGATGACGGGCCGTTCACCGTCGTTGAGGACACGCCGATCCAATTGTCGACCGAACTCACCGGCAACGACACCGACGCCGAGAACGACACGCTGACGATCGTCGGCGTCTCGAACTTCGTCGGCGGCGCCGCCACGGTCACGGCCGGCGTGGTGACCTTCACGCCGACCTCCAACTTCGTCGGCGCGGCCTCGTTCGACTACACGATCAGCGACGGCTTCGGGAACACGGCGACCGCAACTGCGTCGCTCACGGTGACGGCGGTGAACGACGCACCCGTGCAGACCATCCCGGTTGGCGTGCAGACGTTCGGCGAAGACACTGCGATCACGTTCAACAGCGCCAACGGCAATCTCATCTCGATCGCCGACGTCGATGCCGGCTCCGGCACGATGGACGTCACCCTTTCGGTGCAGACCGGCGCCCTGACCCTGTCGAGCACCAGCAACCTGACGGTGACCGGCGACGGCACCAACGCGGTCACCCTCTCGGGAACGCTGGCCGACATCAACGCGGCGCTCAACGGGCTCGTCTACAATCCCGGCGGCAACTATAATGGCGATCGTTCGATCGTCATCACGACCAACGATCGCGGCAGCAGCGGTGTCGATCCGGGCCTTTCGGGGGACGGCACCAGCGAGCAGGATTCCGATACCATCCTGGTCCACGTCAACGCGGTCAACGACGCGCCGACGGTGATCGACGACGGCAGTGTCGACGCGAGCGTGATCCTCGAAGACACGCCGGGCGCCGGCCAAAGCGTTTCCGCCCTGTTCGCAGGCCAATATTCCGACGTTGCCGACGCCCAATTCAGCGCCGGAAATCCCGGCGGTTCGTCTCCCGGCGCGTTCAGCGGTGTCGCCGTGGTGACGAACGGCTCGAGCGGTTCCACCGGGCAATGGCAGTATTTCAACAGCACGACGACGACGTGGGTCGATGTCGGCAGCGTCTCCAGCGGCGCTGCGCTGCTGATCGGCTCCGGCACCAGCATCCGGTTCAACCCGGCTGCGAATTTCAATGGTCCTGCGCCGACCCTCGTCGTGCATCTGATCGACAATTCGCTCGGCTTCGGCATCTCGCACGGACAGACCGTCGACATCTCCGCGCTCGGCGCGACCGGCGGGGCAACCGCCTATTCGGCCGGTACCGTCGTTCTCAGCCAGACAGTCACCGCCGTCAACGACGCGCCGACGATCAGCGCGCTCGGCGGCGACAGCGTTGCCTATACCGAGAACGATGCGCCAGTGCAGCTCGATGCGGGCAATAACGCATTGGTTGTAGACGTCGACAGCGCGAACTTCGCCGGTGGAACGCTGACCATCACCATGGATGCGATCGGCGACGACGCGATCGTGCTCGATCCGGCCATCGTCGTTGATCCCAGCACTTTCGACGTCACGGTTTCGGGCGTTTCGATCGGGACCTACGCTCCGGTGGCGACACCGCCGCAGCTCGGCTTCGCGATCACCTTGAGCGCCAACGCCACGCCGGCCCTGATCCAGCAACTGATCCGCGGACTTTCCTACACCAATACAGGCGATATGCCGACGGCCGGTACGCGCACGGTTCACTACACGCTGGTCGACGGGGACGGCGGCACCGACACGGCGAGCCACACCAGCGCGATTGTGGTCACCGCCGTAAACGACGTGCCGGTGCTCGATCTCAACGGTGCATCGGCTGGAATCGACGGCACCGGCAGCTATACCGAAAATGGCGCGTCCGCCTTCCTGCATGCATCGCTGCTGCTGAGCGATGCGGATCACAGCGTCCTGCAGAGTGCCACGGTGACGATCAGCGGCGGGCTGCTGTCAGGCCAGGACTATTTGACCGTCAACGGTGGCACGGCCGGAACGATCAACGGGGTCACCATCGCCTACAATGCCGCCACCGGCATTCTGACGCTGACCGGCGCTGCCTCGGTGGCGGTCTATCAGAACCTCCTCCGCCAGATCGGGTTCGAGTCGGTCAGCGACACGCCCGGGGCGAGCCGTACGCTCACCTGGACGGTGAACGACGGCACCGCCAGCAGCGTCGTTGCGAGCACGACGATCGCGGTGACGGCCGTCAACGACGCGCCGATCAACAGCCTGCTGGCCACTCAGGGCGGTACTGAGGATTCCAACGTCGTCTTCTCGGCTGCGAACGCGAACGCGATCACGGTTTCCGATGCCGAGGCGAGCACGCTGCGGGTGACGCTCAGCGTCGGGCAAGGCTTGCTGACCCTCAGCGGAACGGCCGGCCTCAGCTTCACCGTGGGCGACGGCACCGGCGACGCGACGATGACGTTCAGCGGCACCGCATCGGCGATCAACGCGGCGCTCGACGGCCTTATCTATCGGGGCGCACTCAATTATCACGGCGTCGACATCCTGAACGTCGCGACCAGCGATCTCGGCGCGGCCGGCACGGGCGGGACCAAGACCGATCAGGACGGGATCACGATCAACCTCGTCACCGACGGCTATATCGACGGGGACAGCGGCGACAACAACATGTCGGGCACGGGCGGCCCCGAGCAGTTCCTGTTCCAGCATGGCGGCAACGATCATGGCGACGGCGGCGGCGGCAACGACCGCTTCTATTTCGGCGACCAGTGGAATTCCGGCGACAGCGTCGACGGCGGCACCGGCGAAGACTCGCTCCAGCTCGCCGGCGACTACACCTACACGTTCGGCGAGACCCAGATGGTCTCGATCGAACGGCTTCGGCTCAACAGCGGCGGCGGCGCCGATTTCGATTATTATCTGACCATGGCCAACGGCAACGTCGCTGCCGGGCAGCAATTGCTGGTGGATGCGCAGGGGCTCGTCGCCGGCGAGACCCTGACCTTCGTCGGCATCGCGGAGACCAACGGCTTCTACAAGATCCTGAGCGGCGCCGGCGACGACATCCTCGCCGGCGGAACGCAGAACGACATCATCTCCGGCGGCGCCGGCGACGATACGATCTACGGCCTGACCGGCAACGACACGATCACAGGCGGCCTCGGCCACGACATCCTGAACGGCGGATCCGGCAGCGACGTGTTCGTCTATGGATCGGCCGCGGAATCGACCGGCACCGGCTTCGACACGATCGAGAAGTTCAGCACCTATGTCGACCGGATCGACCTGCCGTTCGCAGTGACCGGCTGGAGCGGCACGGTAACGAGCGGCGGACTCAGCACCGCAAGCTTCGACAGCGATCTGGCGGCCGCGGTCAATGCCGCGCTCAATGCCCATTCCGCCGTCCTCTTCACCGCCAGCAGCGGCAGCTTCGCCGGCCGCAGCTTCGCGGTGATCGACGGCAATGGCGACGGATCCTACCAGGCGGGACAGGATTACGTGATCGAGTTCGCCCAGCCCGTCGCCCCGCTCGACGCGCACGCTGCCTATTTCATCTAGAGCGGGGAGGAGGCGGCAAATCGCCTCCTCTCGACAGCCGCGATCGAACCCGCCGCTCCCAATGGAGCGTACGGTCGATCGCGACCGTCCGAGCGATGTCCGACATCGCGCGGTAAAGGGCCACTATTGTTTCGGGTCCGGTCACCCCCGGGGAACTGTGGGCTTGCTTGACGCGCCGCCTTGCAATGTCGAGCAGTAACAATTCGCGACGATTGCACCCCGATCGTGTTGCAGAAGGCACTGCGAGTCTCTTCCCATCACAGGAGCCGTAGCACTCGAGGAGGGGAAGAAGCCGTTGCTGCACGTCGTGATGTCGCTTTACTTTGCCTAGCCGCGCAAGCGTTTCTGTGTCATTGCTTCAACGGGGGCTCGCGCGATCGATGACGCGCATGTCGGCTCGCCGCCGGGGGGATCGAAATGGCCGTGACTTTTACCGTAACCCGCAGCACCACCCTGTTCGCCGATCAGGACGAGATCGGGGTGGTGGATCCCGGCGATACCCTCCGCACCTGGATCGTCGTCACCAACATGTCGGGCCAGCCGGCGGATCTTGGCACCGGAGTCACCATCGCCGACTCGTTCGGCGGCTCCAGCCTGATCGCCGGAACGCTCAACGTCTCGCCGATCGCGTTCAACGATTCGTTCACCGCCGTCGGCAATACCGTGCTGCGCGTCGGCGGCGCTGCGAACATCGGCACCGGCGCGTCTTCGGTGGTGGCTGGAAATTTGCTCGCCAACGACATCGGCAGCGGGCCGTCTGCGATCGCGGGCGACGATGCACCTGGGTTCTCGATCGTCGCCGTCAGCAACGGCGTCAGCGCCGGCGGCGGCACGTTCAACATCTTCAGCGACGGCTCGTTCAACTACGTGAACCAGGCCGGTGATACCGGAACCGACAGCTTCACCTACACGATCCGGGACAATGGGCTCGACGGCATCGCCAACAATGCCGACGATCTCACCAGCACCGCCACCGTCACGATCACGCTGTCGGGCGAAGTGTGGTACGTCGACACGGCCGCCGCGGGCGGCGGCACGGGCACGTCGGACAACCCCTTCAACACGCTCGCTGCCGTGGGCGGCGCCGGCGATCCCGACGGCAATGGTGACATCATCTACCTGAAGGGCAGCGCCAACGGCACGATCGCGCTCGAGACCGATCAGCAACTTGTCGGCACCGGCGCGGCGCTCACTGTCGAGGGCTTCAATCTCGCCGCGGCGAGCAGCAGATCGACGATCACGGCATCCGGCGGCACCGTCGTCACGCTCGCAACGGGGAACAGCGTGCTCGGCGTGAACGTCGTCACCGGGGACGCCTCCACCGTCGGAATCCAGGACGGCGGGGGCACCGTCGGCGCGTTGAAGATCGATGCCATCACCGTCACCGGTCTCGGCAAGGCGATCGACATCGACCAGGGCGGCGCCCTGGATGTCGACATCAACTTGCTAAGCGCGAGCGGCACCAGCGAAGGCGTGCATCTCGCGGGTACGGCAGCGAACCTGCTGACGGGTTCGTTTCACGCCAGCAACGGCGTTATCCAGACTGCCACCAATCAGGGCTTCCTGATCGGGGCGGCGGGCGGCGGCACTGCCAGTTCCGGGGGCAGCGCCAACATATATTATGGCGGATCGATCTCCAGCAACGGCCTCGCGCTCGTCGAAATCCAGGACCGCACCGGCGGCACCGTCACCTTCACCGGCGTGTTCACCGACGGTTCCGGACCGGGGATCATCGCCGACGGCAATGCCGGCACGATCAGTTTCGACAACCGAATCTTCATCGAAAGCGGCGCCAGCACTGCCGTGTCGCTCACCAACAACAGCGGCGCCATTGCCTTCAGCGGGGCCGGGGCTGGAATGGACCTGACGACCACCACCGGCACAGGGTTCAACGCGGTGAACAGCGGCACCGTGGTCATTCAAGGTTCGGGCAACACGATCACTTCGAGCGGCGGTACCGCCCTCAATGTTGCGTCCACCACGATCGGCACCGGCGGCCTTACCTTCGAGAGCATCAGCGCCAACGGCGGCGCAAAGGGTGTCATCCTCAACAACACCGGCAGCACGGCCGGGCTGACCATCACCGGTACCGGCACCACCGACGGATCGGGCGGTACGATTCAGAATACCGATGTGCGCGGCATCGAGCTCATCGATACGGCGCAGGTCAGCATCAAGAATCTCAATCTGACCAATGCCAACGACAGCGCCGACACGGCCGGCAACGATCTTACCGTCACCAATGCCAACGGCGCAGTCTACATGCGCAACGTCAGTACGGCCGTGTTCGACAACATCAACGTTACCGGGACGATCCTCGACAATGGCATAACCGGCACCAACGTCAGCAATTTCCAGCTGAACAACAGCCTGATCAGCGGCGCCGGCAACGGCGCCCACGAGAGCGGAATCGAGTTCAACAATCTGTCCGGCACATCGTCGCTGACCAACAGCGAAATTGCGCTCTCCGAGACCAACAGCCTCGACATCGTCAATACCGACGTCAACCTCAACCTGACGCTCAACAACGTCATCTTCCGCGACACGCAATCCGGCGCGATCGGCGAAGGCGGGCTTCAGTTCCGCAGCTTCAGCAATGCGGCGGGCGCGCCAGTCACCAACATCGACATTCTCGACAGCGATTTCCTGCGTCTGCGCACGCAGGCGATTCAGGTGATCGGCGAAGACGATTCCACGGTCAGCGTCGACATCGTCAACAACGTCATCGACAGCGGCACCGGGATCGGCACCGGCATCGACATCAACGGCAACGACACTGCCAACGTCGCCTTCAACATCAACAACAATCCGACGATCCGATCGAGCGGCGGCGCCGCCGTCAACATCACGTCGTTCCTGAACGCAACCGTGATGGGGCGGATCAACAACAATCCCGACATCGAAGTCTACAGCCAGACGCCCGCCGGCACCGGCGCGTCCGGCAGCGGCATCCGCGTGCTCGCCCAGGAAAGCTCCCACACCATCGTCTCGGCGTCCGGCAACACCCTCACCCAGGATGTGGGCAACAACAGCTCCGCAATCGACGCGATCGCGCGCGAGGGCAGCGCCCGGCTCGACATTACGCTGATCGGCAACGTGATCGATTCGACCGATCCGAACACCCTCGCCGACATCAACCTTCAGAGCGGTTCCTCGTCCGGCACCAACATCGAGACGAACCAGATCTATGCGAACATTGCCAACAACAATCTGACTGCCACAGCCGCTCCGAACCTGCTGCGGCTGCGCGTGTCGGAACTCAACGACGGCCACAATCCGCGAATCTTTCTGCAGGGATTCGTCGAAGGCGGAGCCGGGATCGAGGACGACGCCGTGGCGACGTGGAACGCGAACGGCAACACGCCCGGTGCGTCCACCTCGAATATCGCGGTCAGCCTGACGGGCACCGCCACCGGGCCCAGCGCGGGCACCGCCCAGACCCCGACCAACCCGCTGCCGATCTTCGCGGCGGCAGCCCCGCCGGCGTCCGAAGCCTCGGAAGACGTCGGGCAGGCGCCCCCCGCGCAGGGAAGCGGCACTCCATCGGTCGACGATTCGCCCGAGGTCCCATTGTCCGCCGGGCCCGTGGTGGTCGATGACGGAGTCCTCGCCGCGGCCGAGCTCGCGCTGATCGTCGACGCTGCGATCGCGCGGTGGGCCGCAGTCGGCGCGACCGCCGTCCAGCTGGCGGCAATGCGCACCGTCGACGTCTCGATCGCGAACCTCGCCGGCTTGCAACTGGCGGAGAGCGGCGCCGGCGAGATCCGGATCGACGACAATGGTGCGGGCTTCAGCTGGTTCATCGATGCGAGTCCCGGCGACGATGCGGAATATCAAGCGCTTGCCGGCCGTCTTGCGGCGGCTGACGCGCACGGTGCCGCCGGAACCCGGATCGATCTCCTCACCGTCGTCATGCACGAACTCGGGCACCAGATCGGGCTCCTCGACGAATATGCATCGACGGATCGTGCCGACCTGATGTTCGGCACGATCAACCCAGGCGAGCGGCGACTGCCCGGCACCGATGCGGTGCAGGCGGCGAGCGGCAATGCCGTGGCCGGCGCGTTCGCTTTGTCGCCGATCAACATCGGCAACCTGCCCGCCGGTCAGAGCGTCACCATCGAGTTCCGCCACATCGTCAATGCTGCGGGCGAGGACGGCCTGGTCGCCGGCGTCTCCGGCGCGACAATCGTCGATTCCGATCAGACCGCACCCCAGAGCAGCGCAACCAACGTCACCGCCGTCGATGGGCTGACGCTCGGGGGCCAGATCTTCATCGATCTCGACAAGGACGGCGTTCTCGAGGCCGGCGAGAACGGGCCAAGCGGCGTGACACTCACGCTCTATGCCGACAGCAACAATGACGGCGTCTTCAGCGCCGGGGACCTTTATGTCGGCTATAACGAACTCGGCGGCGGCGCCGGCTATCAGCAGGGCATCGACACGCCGGCGCCGGGCGGCACCGGAACGGCGCTGACCACTGCCACTCTCGCAAACGGATTTTACAGTTTCGCCAACCTGGCGCCGGGCGATTATATCGTCGTCGTCGACTCCGCGAATTTCGCCCCCGGCGGAGCGCTGAACGCACGCGTCGCGAGTGCGAGCGCCAATGATCCGGACGACAATGTCGACAACGACAATAATGGCCAATCACTCTCCGGCCTCGTTGCGACGCGCGCGATCACGCTCGCCTACGGGACCGAAACATCGACCGGGCCGACCGGTCCGGCGCTCGACACCAACACCACGCTCGACATCGGTTTCGAGATTCCGAACCAGCCGCCGGTGATCGGCAACCTTCAAGGGGACAGCGCCAACTTCATCGAGGGCGGCACGACCATCGGCTTCGACCCTTCGCTCGACGCCACCGTCACCGATGGGGACAGCCCCGATTTCGCCGGCGGCTCGCTTACCGTCACCATCATCGATCCGCTCGACGACGATGCCATCGTCATCAGGACCGGCGGCGCCGTCAGCGCGACGATGGATGCCGGCAATGCGTCGGGCACGGTGTCGGTAGGCGGCGTCCAGATCGCCACCTGGGCGCTCGCCGGCACCGGCCTGTCGATGGTCTTCTCGTTCGATGCCGATGCGACACCGGCCGCCGTTCAGGATCTTGTTCGTGCGCTCGGCTATCGCAACACCAACGCAATCGATCCAGGCACCGCGACCCGCAACGTCAGCTTCACCCTGATCGACGGCGACGGCCGGGCCAATAACGGCGACGACGATACGACCGTGACCACCACCGTCACCCTCACCGCGGTCAACGATGCGCCGAGCGGTCAGGACGACGGTGCCACGATCGTCGAAGATTCGACCCACGTCTTCACCGCCGCGGATTTCAACTTCAGCGATGTCGACGGCAATGCCTTTGCCGGCGTGGTGTTCACCACGCTGCCGGCAAATGGCGTCGTCAAGATCAACGGGGTCGCGATCAGCGCCGGCGGGTTCGCGTCGGCAGCCGATATCTCGAGCGGCCTCGTCACCTACACGCCGAATGCCGATCAGGTTGGAATTGCCCTCGACACGTTCACCTTCCGGGTGCGGGACAATGGCGGCACCGCCAATGGCGGCGCCGATACGGATCAGACGCCGAACACGTTCACGTTCGATGTCACGCCGCTCAACGATGCGCCGGCGATCTCCAATCTGAACGGCGACACCTCAACCTATACGGAGAATGGTGCGCCGCTGCTGCTCGATGTCGGCAGCAATGCTGTGGTCACCGACGTCGACAGCTTCAATTTTGAACTGGGAACACTGACCGTCACCATCAATGCGGTTGGCGACGACGCGCTCTCGCTCGCGCCCGGAACCGTGGCCGTCGACAACGGTACCCTGGCGGTTTCGGTTGCCGGGGTGGAGATCGGCACCCTCTTTCCGGTCGCCTCGCCACCCAGTTTCGGTTTTTTCATCGCCCTCAATGCCAATGCCACGCCCGCACGCGTCCAGGAGGTCATTCGCGCCGTCCAATATTCCAATACCGGCGACGATCCGGCGGCGGGTACGCGCACCGTCACCTATACCTTGTCGGACGGCGACGGCAGCGGTCCCGGAGAGACTAGCACGATCATTCTTCAGAACTCGTTCGCGGTTCTCGCCGTCAACGATGCACCGGTGGGCATCGACAAGACGATCGAGGTCAGCGAGGATGATCCTTACGCCTTCTTCCTCACCGACTTCGGCTTCAGCGACGCCGAAGGGGACGACTGGGCCGAGGTCGTCATCACCACCTTGCCGGGCAATGGCGCGTTGCTGCTGAACGGCGTCGCGGTCGCGGCGGGGCAGGCGGTTTCGCGGGCGGACATCAATGCGGGCCTGCTCGTCTTCGTGCCGGATCCCGATGAAACCGGCGACAATTATGCCAGCTTCACCTTCCAGGTCCGGGACGACGGCGGCACCGCCAATGGCGGTGTGGATCTCGACGCCACGCCGAACACGATCACGATCGACGTCGCTCCCGACAATTTGCCGCCGGCACTCGATCTCAACGGCGCGGCCGCGGGCATCGACAATAGCGGCAGCTACGGCGAGGGCGCCGGTGCCTCAGTTCTCGCCCCGGCGGCGCTGGTCACCGATGCGGACGACACCGACATCGAAAGCGCAACGGTGACGATCACCGGCGGTCTCATCGCAGGACAGGATCGGCTCACCGTCAACGGCGCCACCACCGGGACCGTCAACGGCATCACCATCGCCTACAACGCGACGACGGGCGTCCTGACCCTGACCGGAATCGCGACGCTTGCCGACTATCAGGCGTTGCTCCGCCAAGTTGGCTTCAACTCGACCAGCGAGGCGCCGGGCACCTCGCGCACCCTCAGCTGGACGGTGAATGACGGCGTGGATGACAGCCCCGCCGCGACGACGACGATCGCGGTGACGTCGATCAACGATCTGCCCAGCGGGACGAGCAGCACGATTGTCATCAACGAGGATGCCGCACGCACGCTCGGTGCGGCCGATTTCGGCTTCAGCGACGTCGACGGCAGCTTCGCCAGCGTGACGATCGGTTCCGTCAGCGGCGGCAAGATCTTCTTCGATGCGGATGGAGCCGGACCCGCGCTGGCAACGGAAGTGACGTTGCCGCGGGTGTTCACGTCCGCCGACCTCGCCGGCGGATGGGTCAGCTTCGTGGCGACCGCCAACGCCAACGGTAGCGGGCTCGGCAGCATCAGCTTCGCCGTCACCGACAATGAGGGCGGCAGCGATGCCAGCCCGAACACGCTGACCATCGACGTAACCGCCGTCAACGACGCCCCGTCTCTCAGTGCCGCCGCCCCGGTGTCGGCGACGGAGCAGATTGCGATCGCCGTGCTTTCGGGCGTGACCGTCGCCGACGTCGACCTCGATCAGAAGAATGGCGGGCTCGGCGACTATGCCGGCGCGGTGTTCAGCGTGAACCGCAATTCGGCGGCCAATGCGCAGGACGTTTTCAGCCTCGTTGCCGGATCCGGCTTCACCATCGACGGCAACCAGCTCAAGGCGGGCGGGCTGGTCTTCGGCACCTTCTCGATCAGTGCGACCGGTTTCATCCAGATCAGCTTCACCAGCAGTCAGACGGCGGCGACCTCGGCGCTGATCGACCAGGTGATCCAGTCCATACGCTACCTCAACTCCAGCGACACGCCGCCCGCATCGATCGATCTCGCCTATGGCTTTACCGACGGTTCGCCGGGTCAGGGCCAGGGCAGCGGCGCGACCAATCTCGACGTCAAGCTGGTCAGCGTCGGCATCACCGCCGTCAACGATGCGCCGATCAACACCTTGCTGCCGACCCAGGCCGGCGTCGAGGATTCGAACCTCGTCTTCTCGGTCGCCAACGCCAATGCGATCAGCGTTGCGGATGCCGAAGCGACCAGTCTTCAGGTCACCCTGAGCGTTTCGCACGGTCTGTTGACCCTGGCAGGCGCGGCAGGCCTCAGCTTCACCACAGGTGACGGCACCGCCGACGCGACGATGACGTTCAGCGGCACCGCATCCGCGATCAACGCGGCGCTCGATGGCCTCGTCTATCGCGGCGCACTCAATTATCACGGCGTCGATGCCCTGACGGTCACCACCAGCGATCTCGGCGTCGCCGGTACCGGCGGTGCCAAGACCGACCAGGACATCGTCACGATCAACCTCGTCACCGACGGGTTCGTCGATGGCGACAGCGGCGACAACAGCGTCTCGGGCAGCGGCGGCCCCGAGCAGTTCCTGTTCCAGCATGGCGGCAACGATCATGGCGACGGCGGCGGCGGCAACGACCGCTTCTATTTCGGCGACCAGTGGAATTCCGGCGACAGCGTCGACGGCGGCACCGGCGAGGACTCGCTTCAGCTCGCCGGCGACTACACCTACACGTTCGGCGAGACCCAGATGGTCTCGATCGAACGGCTTCGGCTCAACACCGGCAACGGCGCCGATTTCGATTATTATCTGACCATGGCCAACGGCAACGTCGCTGCCGGGCAGCAATTGCTGGTGGATGCGCAGGGGCTCGTCGCCGGCGAGACCCTGACCTTCGTCGGCATCGCGGAGACCAACGGCTTCTACAAGATCCTGAGCGGCGCGGGCGACGACATCCTCGCCGGCGGAACGCAGAACGACATCATCTCCGGAGGCGCCGGCGACGATACGATCTACGGCCTGACCGGCAACGACACGATCACCGGCGGTCTTGGCCACGACATCCTGAACGGCGGATCCGGCAGCGACGTGTTCGTCTATGGATCGGCCGCGGAATCGACCAGCACCGGCTTCGACACGATCGAGAAGTTCAGCACCTATGTCGACCGGATCGACCTGCCGTTCGCAGTGACCGGCTGGAGCGGCACGGTAACGAGCGGCGGGCTCAGCGCCGCAAGCTTCGACAGCGATCTGGCGGCCGCGGTCAATGCCGCGCTCAACGCCCATTCCGCCGTCCTCTTCATCGCCAGCAGCGGCAGCTTCGCCGGCCGCAGCTTCGCGGTGATCGACGGCAATGGCGACGGATCCTACCAGGCCGGACAAGATTACGTTATCGAGTTCGCCCAGCCCGTCGCCCCGCTCGACGCGCACGCGGCCTATTTCATCTAGACCGGTGAGGAGGCGGCCGATCGCCTCCTCCTCGCCGGCCCGCGACGATCGAAGCGCGGGCGCAGAGACCACGTGCTCACGGCTCGTTGGGGACACCGGACTCGAGTCAGATATTCCGGCTTCCGCAACGTCGCGATCGTAACGGATCATACCAATTGGGAGCAGGAGATGTGATCGCATCCGTGCAGACGGTCGGCATCTTGCCGGGAGGCGTTGAGATCTTCGTCTGAACTGCAGGCGGCGAAGCGACTTCGGAACCAAAAAGAAACGGTAACGGTTCCGCAAATAGAAGCGAGTGGTATCTGCTTAACCGCTTGGCGACCAAACTTTCTTGTGGCACCATCTCCGAATAAACCATGTCCAAAGAGGGGGCGACATGGAGTCGGGGCAGGGCATTGGCACGCGCTACCGCGCGTTCCTGAGCTATAACCACAAGGATCGGCAGCAGGCGCGGTGGCTTCATCGTCGCCTCGAAAGCTATCGGATGCCGCGGCGACTCGCCGGTCGGGACGGTGCGCGCGGTATCGTTCCTGCACGACTTTCGCCGATCTTCCGCGATCGCGAGGAATTGCCGGCGGCCGGCGATCTTTCCACCGAGGTGCGTGCCGCGCTGGCCGCGTCCGAGAGCCTGATCGTCGTCTGCTCGCCCAACGCGGCCGCCTCGCCGTGGGTGGCGAAGGAAGTGCGCACCTTCCGGGAACTCCACCCGGAGCGCCCGATCTTCGCCGCCATCCTGGAGGGAGAGCCGGCGCAATGCTTCCCCGCCGGGCTCTCCACGGCCGAGATCGAGCCGTTGGCGGCAGACCTTCGCCCCGAGGGTGACGGCCGCCGTCTCGGCACCCTGAAGCTCGTCGCCGGGATCGCCGGCGTCGGCCTCGACGCCCTTGTCCAGCGCGACGCTCAACGCCGCATCCGCCGCGTGACCGCTGTCACGCTCGGCGCCCTGCTGATGATGCTAGTCACGATGGGATTGGCGATCTTCGCTTTCACTCAACGCGTGGAGGCCGAGCGGCAGCGGGCGGAGGCGGAAGGATTGGTGGAATTCATGCTGACCGATTTGCGCGAGCGGCTGAAGGGTGTGGGGCGGCTGGATGTGCTGACGGCTACGAACAAGCGCGCTCTTGCGCTGTACGAGGGGAAACCGCTCCGTTCACTTAGTCCGGATTCGCTTGAGCGGCGTGCACGAATTCTGCTTGCCATGGGAGAGGATGCGGAGAAGCTGGGCGACCGATCTGATGCGTTGTACCGGTTCCACGAAGCGCATCGCGTTACCGGCGAGCAATTGAAACGAGATCCTCAAAATCCCGAGCGACAGATGGTGCATGCACAAAGTGCCTACTGGCTGGGCTACATTGCGTATCTCGATAGGAACTGGGACGTGGCCGCAACTTATTGGGGCGAGTACCGGCGCCTTGCCCAGCAGCTCGCTGCCCGCGATCAGGATAATGCGGATTGGTTGCGGGAAGAGGCCTTTTCTGAGGGGAATTGGTGCACCTTGGAATTAGCGGTCAAGGCTCGACCGGATGCCGCCTTGAGGAGCTGTCAGCGCGCTTTGGTAATCATGGAAAAAGTGCAGCGCCTGCGTCCGCAGGAGCTTCGAACTATCCGAGATGTCGCCAACAGACAGGCTTGGCTGGCCGATGCGTGGCTGGCGTCCGGCAACCGAGGCAGGGCTCAAGCGGCGCGAGAGGCACAGCTGCGCTTACTTGAGCCATATGCGTCCAGGTTGCGTCTCGATGCAGACCTCCAGGACCAATGGATGCGCGCGCTAATGGTCATGGCTGAGGCGCTTGCGGGTGAGGACCGGGCGAAAAGTCGTGCGTACAGGCATCAAGCCGCGAAAGTCGCGCGTGACCTTATGCGCCGCGATCCTAGCAATGAAGCTTGGAGGAGCTGGAAGCGTCGGATTGAAGGCACAGCAATCAAAGATGGAGATTGAACATGGAATCAGCTCTTCTCGAAGTGGTGGCGGCTCGCGTGGGTAGTGTTCAGGAGATGGGCAAACTAGACACCACGGACGTACTACCAAAAGACGTTATAGTTTGGAGCCTTGACTTTAAAGTAACCGGAAGCGGAGAGATCGACATATTCTATGACAGAGCTGCTAGATATCGGCTAAGGGGACCGGAAACAATTGAAGATTACACAAGGAGAATCGTAGACGGTCATGATCCGACCTCTCAAGACTGGAAAACACCTGGAGAGGTGGTTCCTGGCAAATCGCCGCTTTCAATACACCACACGGAATATGCCTACCTTGTGTTTGTCCTGAACAACAAAAACTGGCAGTTTATGGATAACTGCTTTCCATTCTCAGTCGAAAACGGCAAATCAGGTTATTATATCGAAGCAACTGGCGTTTGGAGGGATAGACTCACTGGTGCCATGAAATACGAATACAAAGTAGAGTCTGGTGCAAAATGTCGTGTTGCTTATTTTATCTCAAAAGCGCAGGAGGAATTCGACAACTCCAAGGAGCCGGGTAATGCGTTTGTAACCCGATTCAACTTCTACCTTGATCTAATTGTCAACAGGAAGGGTGTGCCTCGATTATTGCCTACCATCGTTGATCCAGACGTTGGGCATCCTGGCGGTTACGACCCGAATCCCGTGCCTTGAGATTGGCATCGCTCGCTCCAGATGCCATTGTGAGACGCGGTCGCGCAAGGAAGGGCGTATTCAACTAACGTACATGTGCCGGACGCTGGTCTAGTTGGCTATGATCCGCCAAGACCTTCGACGAGGCCACTAACGGTCTGGATGGGACTCAATGGCGAACGATGACCTGAACTCCCTCCAAGGGATCGGTGCGCTCGCACGGGCCGGGGCTTTGGAGGAGGCTTGGTCCCGGTTCAGCGCTGCCGGATTCGACCGTGACACTCGGCCGGCGGCACTCGCTCTGCAAGGACGTTTGCTCAAGGATAAAGCCTTGCGAGCGACCGGAGCGGCCAGAGTGAAGCTCTTTCGCGAGGCGGCCAAGATGTACGCGCACGCGGCTCAAAACGGCAGTACAACCTATCCGCTGATCAACGCGGCGACCCTTTCCCTTCTGAGTGACGATCTGGATGGCGCTGCGTCGTTTGCCGGTGAGATCCTGCGGCGGCTGTCAGAGGAGCCGGACGAGTTCGAGACGCCCTATTATCACGCTGCGACACGGGCCGAGGCATTGCTCCTTCTCCGCCGCGAGCATGAAGCCGCCGGTGCGCTCCGCATAGCGATAGCTCTCGCGCCAAATGCGTGGGAGGACCATGCTTCCACCATTCGCCAGTTTGAGCTGATCCTCACTAAAAGAGGCAGTGAAGCGGATTGGCTCGATGATCTTCGGCCGCCGCGTTCCGTACACTTTGGCGGGCACATGTCGTTTCGATCGGATGTCTCTAGGCACGGGCTTCTCGGCGAAACGGTCACCAGAGCGCTGGAGGTGGAGAATGTCGGCTTCGCATTTGGTGCGCTCGCAGCGGGAGCGGATATTATCATTGCCGAGGCACTGCTCGAGCGAGGCGGGGAGCTGCACCTGATCGTGCCGGGCGGTCCCACGGCGTTCGCTGCGCGCTCGGTGGATCCATTCGGCCCCGAGTGGCGGCGGCGGTACGATGCGGTGCTCGAACGCGCAGAAGCGGTAAGGCTTATTCGCCCGCTCGCTATGGCGCCCGATGCGGAGACGATTGCGGTTGCGGACGAAGTCGCCATGGGTGCGGCGCTGATGAACGCTCGACGACTGGAGAGTTCGGCCGTGCAGTTGCTGGTCGTCGATAATGGGGCCGCACCGGAACCGAGCGCGACCTACCGTGCGCAGGTGCGCTGGGCTCAGGGTGGCTGGCGCCAATGGCTCATCCCAGCACCACGTGAGGCGGTTGCGCCCACTCCCGCGCATGACACTGCTAGTTCTTCGTCAAGACGAGCAATGGCTGTCCTCTCAATCCGCTTCGCTGAGCAAGTGGAAGGCGGAGAGCAAGGGAGATTGGCCACCTTGCGCACGTTGATCGACCGATTGTCCCACTCGGCGCACCTAGCCTATTTCTCCGAAGACGCCGTGATGCTCGCCTTTGAGAATTTGCTTTCCGCGGCCGACGTCGGATTAAGGCTGGCAAGCGCGGACTACCGGATCGGAGGGGACTATCTCGCTACAACCGCGTTCACCGACCCCTTTTCCGGAGCGCAGCGCTTGCCCGGCAGTGCCACCGCGGCCGCGTCTGCCGCGGCGGCATCGACACCGCCGGGTTCGGTCTGCGTCACCGAGGACTTCGCCGCCGCTCTTGCGGTCGCTGGGGATGCCGGACCGCACAGCGAATATGTCGGCGAGCTCGACCCGCCCGATGAGGGGCCGCCGATCGCCCTCTACGCTCTCAAGCCTAGAATATCATCTCCTCCAGACGGCCCGGTGCGCTGACGATCAGCGCGTCGGCGTCGCGGCGGATGATGCCGCGACGCTGGAGGCCGTTGATCGCCCGGGACGCGGTCTCGCGCGTCGTCGAGACGCGAAGCGCGAGTTCGGCGATAACGGGGGAAGGTCGGATCGCGAGATCGGGTGCCTCGCGTGCCTGGCGCAGCAGTTCCGCATAGACCCGCCCCATAGCGGAGACGGCGGCGCGTTCGTACATCCGCTCCGTCGCTTTTCGCAGCCGCTTGAGGAGCATGCGGGAGAGGGCGAGGCTGATGCAGCCGTGCTGCTGGGCGAGCATGGCGAATTCGGCGGCTTCGAGCACCAAAGCGCGCGCATCCTCCAGCGCCCGTACGTCCGCCTCCTGCCGCACCGGCTCGAGCTCTCCGAGCGCGCCGAACAGGTCGCCGGGATGATATTCGTGGAGCAAAACCATCTGACCGTCGGCGCTGTAGAGCAGGGCTTGCGCACGGCCGAGCAGAAGCAGGAAGGCGGTGCTCAGCCAATCGCCCTGGCGCAGGATCGTCGCATGGCCGGCATAAGCGCGGATCCGGCCCCGCCGCATCACCTGGGCGGCGACGTCGGCGGAGCAGGCGAAGATGCGCGCGATCAGATCGTGCGTGGCCTGGGCCTGCGGATCGCCGGTGCTGGAGCCCCCTTCCATGAGAGGATCAGACCGCAATTAACGAGGATTCGCAACGGCGTGCGCGCGTTGGGACAAGAAAATGGTCGGGGAGAGAGGATTCGAACCTCCGGCCCCTGCCTCCCGAAGACAGTGCTCTACCAGGCTGAGCTACTCCCCGACCGGATACCGGCTTGCGCCGACCGGAAGGCAGGTGCGAGCCTATAGGGGGCGGTTTTCGGCAGCGCAAGCGGTCTCTTTTGGCGCGCCGGCGGCCTCGCGCAAACGCGATGCGAGGCGGCTCTGGAAGACCTTCAAGGCTGTGGGGCGAGGCTGCCGAGCATGTCCTCGATGCTGACGAATTTCTCGCGCGGGCTGCCGCTGCGCGCGCGCGCCGCCTCGGCCGCCTCGATCCTTTGCCAGTCGCAGAACGGCACGGCGGTGACGCCGCGCGTCTGGAGCAGGGCGTCGAGGCCGTCCCCGCCCGGCTTGCCGCCGTCGCCGGTGCCGAAGCGGGCGAAGATCTTCTCGGCGACTTCGAAGCCGTCCGGGCGGTTGGTGCCGATCGTGCCGGTGGGGCCGCGGCGCGCCCAGCCGACGCAATAGACGCCGTCGCCGATCACGCCTTCGTCATTGGCGAAGCGCCCGCGCGCCGGATCGTAGGGAATGCCCTCGATCGGCGGGGTCTGGTAGCCGATGCAGGTGACGATCAGGCCGCAGTCGATCGCATGACGCTCGCCGGTGCCGACCGCCCGGCC
Source organism: Sphingosinicella sp. BN140058 (assembly GCF_004135585.1). Taxonomy (NCBI): domain Bacteria; kingdom Pseudomonadati; phylum Pseudomonadota; class Alphaproteobacteria; order Sphingomonadales; family Sphingosinicellaceae; genus Sphingosinicella; species Sphingosinicella sp. BN140058. The sequence goes on from NZ_CP035501.1 coordinate 2,949,975, forward strand.
ATCGTCGGTCAGCCGGGTCCGCTCGACGATCAGCCGCTCGGCCCTGCCGTCGCCTTCGATCGCGATCGGCATCGCGAAGAATTCGAAGCAGATCGTCTTCGGCTTGTCCCCGTCCGGCGCGCCCTCGGCGAATGCGCGCAGGTGCGCGACCGACTTGCGCAGCCCGGGTTCAAGCCCGGCATCCGCGGCCTCGGGCGGGAGATCGGCGCGATCGACGAACGGGCGCGCCGCCTCGAGATGGCCGAGCTCGCCAAGCTCCTTCGGCGTCATCGCGATCTGATGGGGGCCGCGCCGGCCCAAGATGTGGATCGACCGGATCGCCGAGCGATCGAGCGCTTCGAGAGCGTGGCCGACGATGTCGGAGCCTGCGAACTCGGCCTCGGTCTTGGCGAGGATGCGGGCGACGTCGAGCGCGACATTGCCATTGCCGATCACCGCGGCGGCGGCAGCAGTGTCGAGCGGCGGATCGAGCGATGCGAAATCCGGATGGCCGTTATACCAGCCGACGAAGGCGGCCGACCCGAGAACGCCCGGAAGATCGCTGCCGGGAATGCCGAGCGGCCGGTCCGCGGGCGCTCCGGTCGCGACGACGACCGCGTCGTACAGGTCGCGAAGCTCGTCGATCGAGACGTCGCGGCCGATCAGCACGTTGCCAACGAAGCGGACACCCTCCGCCACGGCGACCTTTTCGTAGCGCCGGGACACTGCCTTGATCGACTGATGATCGGGCGCGACGCCGGAGCGGATCAGCCCGTAGGGGACCGGCAGCCGGTCGATCAGATCGATACGAACTCCGGCGCCATATTGCTTCTGCAGCCCCTCGGCGCTGTAGAAGCCGGCCGGGCCGGAGCCGATGATCGCTATGTGCCGCATCCGCACGCTCCCATTTTCCCCGGATGCTAGCGCTGCGCCCCGGCTTGGCAAGCCGCCATGGGCGCGCGAGTCAGGATTTGCGGCCGCTGCGATCTTCCAGCAATTCATTGCCGTGCCGCCGCAGCAAGCCCTCGATCTGCTTGCCGAAGAAGGACAATACGCCCGGCAGGCTTACCTCCACGCGCACCAGTTTTTCCTGCACGTCGAGGGAAGCGCCGACGGTCTGGCCAAGAGCCGTGATGTTCAGGTTCAGCCGATCGCCGACCCAGTTCTTCTCGACCTGGGCGCCGCTCGGCAGATGATCGGTGAGCTGGCCGATGCCGTTCTGGATACGGCGCTTCGCCTCGGCGGCACCAAGTGCGTGCGGAAGATCGACGGTGATCGGGCTGGCCATAGTGTCTCCTGAACGAGGCGCATTTGGACTGCGTAGCAAGACCATGTGGTGATTGCGGCGCGGACGGACAACGATGTCCCGGTACGGGAACCCGATTGACGGCCTGATGGATGCGCTTGTGGCCGGGAAGCGGCCGGTCAGAGGTGGCCGAAGCGGCCCGCCTGATAGTCCTGCACCGCGGCGACGATCTCCTCGCGGCTGTTCATCACGAACGGACCGTGGGAGACGATCGGCTCCCGGAACGGCGCACCGTGACCGAACAAAATGGTGGCGCCCGCCGGTGCCGCGATCGACACTCCCTCGCCGTCGTCGGCGAACTCGGCGAGGTGGTGGGCGGGAACCGGAACGCCGCCGACCTGCCCCTCGCCGGCGACGACGTAGAGGAAGATGGTGCGGCCGGCCGGCACCGGTATGTCGACCGTGCCGCCAGCGTCGAGCCGCACGGTCATCAGCCGGATGTCGGCGATCGGCTTGATCGGGCCTTCGATTCCGTCCCATTGCTCGGAGACGAGATGCAGGCGTCCCTTCGCGATCTCGACGCTGGGAATGTCGTTGGCCTCGAGACCGACATAAGCGGGGGCGGTCATCTTCAGCCGCGCCGGCAGGTTGATCCAGAGCTGCAGGATTTCGAGCGGCCCGCCCTCCTGCTTGAAGCTATCCGGCGACAGCTCGGCGTGGACGAGCCCGCGGCCGGCCGTCATCCACTGCACGCCGCCGGCATGGATCACGCTCTCGTGGCCGCCACTGTCCAGATGCGAGAGCTCTCCCGCGAGGATGAAGGTCACCGTCTCGAAGCCGCGATGGGGATGCGGACCGAACGGGAGGCCGCGATTCCCCGCCGAATAGACTTGCGGGCCATGATGGTTGAGGAACAGGAAGGGATCGAGATCGGGCAAGGCCGGGCCCGGCAGCGGCCGCCGCGTGACGAGATCGCCGATATCGTCGCGCAGCGCAGGGTGGAGGCGCTTGACCTGGCGGCTCCGCATCAGGCGGGCTCCAGTTCCGAAGCCTGCGTTTCCTCGATCCAGCCGCCGCCGAGCACCCGGTCGCCCGCATAGAGCACCGCCGCCTGGCCGGGGGAGACACCATATTCGGGCGCCTCGAAATGGATCGCCTCGCCGTCGAAGCGGACCGGGGCCGGACGCGCCATCGAGCGAACCTTGGCGGTCAGGCCTTCGCGCTGGTCCTCACCGAGCCAGTTGATTGCGGACAGGCGTGCCGCACGGACGGCGAGCGCGCTTTTCGGCCCCACGACGACGCGCCGCGCTTCGGCATCGATGCGGACGACGTAGAGCGGCTCGGCCTGGCCGCCGATTTCGAGACCGCGGCGCTGCCCGACCGTGAAGTGGATGAGGCCCTTGTGCCGCCCGAGCACATCGCCGTTGCGGTCGACGATCTCGCCTTCCTCGGCCGCCTCCGGACGCACCTTCTTCACCACGGCGGCATAATCGCCGCCGGGCACGAAGCAGATATCCTGACTGTCGGGCTTGTCGGCGACGACGAGTCCGAGATCGCGGGCAAGCTCGCGGACGAGCGGCTTGGGAAGCCCGCCGAGCGGGAAGCGGAGATAATCGAGCTGCGTGCGCGTGGTCGCGAACAGGAAGTAGCTCTGGTCGCGCGCCGGATCGGCGGCGCGGTGCAGCTCGGCGCCGCTGGCCCCCTCCACGCGGCGGACATAATGGCCGGTGGCGAGGCAATCCGCACCGAGATCGCGGGCAAGGCCGAGAAGATCGGTGAACTTGACGCCCTGGTTGCACGACACGCAGGGGATCGGCGTGCGACCCTTCATATATTCGTCGGCAAAACGTTCGATCACGCTGCCTCGAAAGGCGCTTTCATAGTCGAAGACGTAATGGGCGATGCCGAGACGGTCGGCCACCGTCTTCGCATCATAGATGTCCTGACCTGCGCAGCAGGTCTTGGTTCGCCCGATCGCCTCACCATGATCGTAAAGCTGAAGGGTAACGCCGATCACTTCCGCGCCGCTTCGTGCGGCGAGCGCGGCGACCACCGAACTGTCGACGCCCCCCGACATGGCAACGACGATCCTGGCACCCTGTGCGGGCCGGCCGAGCTGAAAATCCACCTGCATATCGGGCGCTTACATAAGAGCGGCGGGTCGCAAAGCCCACCCCTTCCCAAAAAAGACGGTGTCTTTACCCGGTCTTCAACCTTCCCGCGCTAAGGCGGCCGGATGGACCTTGGATTTCTCCGCCGCGCGGAACAGCGTTTCGCCAGCCGCACCGCCGTCGCGCCCGATCCGGGCGTGGTGACCGCGCTGCTGCAGGCGCAGCGCGCGGCCTCCGCGGCGGCGCGTGCCGAGGCGCTGCTCGAGGAGCCCAAGGTTGCCGATCCGATTGCGGAAATCGTTCTCGGCGGCTCCGGCTGGCGGCGCGCGGTCGCGTCACAGCGCGGCTCCTTCAACAGCGCCCTGGCCGGGCAAGACGACGGTAACTGAAATGACCGCGGCGTTTACCTTGCGGTTTCAATCTTCCTTCAAGGCTCGGGGCTTACACCCAATGGGCAGGGGAGCAAGAGTTTCAGGTTTCGCGAGTTTGAGGTGCGAATGATCGAGAATCAGAAAATCCGGCCAGCGCAGGTGATCGGCCCCTTGGGGGAGCCGCTCACTCTCGACTCGCTGCCGCCCGCGGGCACCTCGCGCTGGGTCGTTCGCCGCAAGGCCGAAGTGGTTGCCGCGGTCAATGGCGGCCTGCTCTCGGTCGACGAAGCCTGCGACCGTTATGGTCTGACGCTCGAGGAATTCGCCAGCTGGCAGCGTGCGGTCGATCGCTCGGGCATGCCCGGCCTGCGGGTGACCCGGATCCAGCATTACAAGTCGCTCTACGAACGGCAGCAGAAGTTCTGAGCGGGATGCAGAGGTGGTGCCGCCGCAGGGTGCCAGCTTTGCGAAACAAAAAGAAGCGCTTCGCCGCAATCTGACGCGTATCAGATAGGCGGCCTGTACGGCCCTCCCTCCGCCGCGGCGGCGGGAGGGCTTTTCACGGGTGCCGCATACCGCAGTTGCGCCCGCGGGCGCGGGTCAGCCGAAATAAGGTCGATCGGACAAAGGGCGGGAGCCTGCGACCGAGTCGGTGATCGTGGCGGGACTCCCGCTCTCTTGCGCCGCCTCTGCAAGCCACAGCAATATCGGGTGGATCGGCGCCGCATTCTGGCCGAAGCGACGGGCGCGACGTCCGCGATCCTTGCGTCCGATGGGATGCATTTCTTCACCTCTCCCCTTCGATCCGGGTCCATATTGCGGACTCTCGAGTCAAATGGGATCCTAACGCAAAGCTGATAACGCTAACAGATGCTTTTTGCGTCAGTCGTCATTTTTGCGCCGGAGGAGGCTGGCGAAACGACAGGGGAGCCGAGGCGGCCGCGATTGCGGAATCGCCGCAGCAGGCGCGCGGCGCGGCAAGGCCGAGCTGCGCCACCAGCAGGGTCAGCGTGGCCAGGGCGACGCCGGCCATGCCGATGAGCAATCTCTTTTCCATCTGTGCTACCCTCGGCAATGGCCTTCGGATTGATGACGTCGCCGCGCCCTGCTTCCCGCATCTCCCAGACCCCCATCGGACGCTCCGACCTCTTCAAAGGTAGCGCGTTTCCTCCGGCTCCTGCCACCAGGCGTTGTTGCGCCCATCGCCGATGCGAACCGGCGCTGCAGCCATCTCCGCGGGGCTGGCGTCATCGAGGCAGGCGATGCTGACCGAGACGAACGCGCCGCCGATCTCGGCAACGTCGCCTCGGGAAAACGGAGCGCAGCCGCAGGTGGAACAGAACAGCCATTCGCCTTGCTTGCTGCCGAAGGCGTAGCTGCTGAGCGCCTGGTCGCCGGCAAGCTGCCGGAAGGAGTCCGGCTTGATCAGCGCGTTCCAGTTGCGGCGCTTGGTGCAGATCGAACAATTGCATTTGTTCGTGCCCGCGGCGAGATCGATGTCCGCTTCGAATTGCACTGCGCCGCAATGGCAGCTGCCATGATAGGTCTTCAGCACCGTCTTCTCCTTGCAAAGTGAATGCGCTGAAACGCCTACCAGCACCCTGCTGACAGCGTGCTGTCAGCAATGCTCCCTCGGCAACAATGCCGCTGTGTCATCCGGGTGTCCGCAAGCCGAAATTTCTCCGCAATGGAGCGGCCCCAAAAGCGCAACAGAGCGCCTCTATGGGCACCCCCGAAGGCCATCCGGCCTGGGGGAGAAGTACCACATGTCGCAACGATCCCGCCTGCTTTGGGCGACCCTGCCGTTCACCCTGGCCACGCTGGGCAGCGCACAATCCGCGCACGCGCAGGCCGCGGCCGCTACCGCAGCCGACGCCGCCATCTCCGCAGACCCGGCGGCATCGGGCGTCGAAGGCGGTGCAGACGAGGAAATCGTGGTCACCGCCACCTACGCGCGCAGCCTTGCCGCGGCGACCGAGACCAAGCGCCAGGCGGCCTATGGCGTCGACTCGATCAATTCGACCGACATCGGCAAATTCCCGACCCAGAACGTCGCCGAAGCGCTGCAACTCGTCACCGGCGTCGCGATCACGCGGCCGCGCGGCGAGGGCCTGTACGTCAGCGTCCGCGGTCTCGGACCGCAATTCCAGAGCACCCTCGTCAACGGCCGCACCGTCGCGATCAACGACCTGATCGAGAATGGCGGCGCCAACGGCCGCCAATTCCGCTTCGAAATGCTGCCGGCGGAGTTCGTGTCGCAGATCGATGTGGTCAAGACGCCGACTGCGGACATGACCGAGGGCGCGCTCGGCGGCAATATCGAGGTCAAGACCTTCCATCCCCTGGATGTGGGCGACCGCACCACCGTCAATCTGCGCGGCACCTACACGACCCTGACCGAGAAGGTGAAACCGAACGCGACCATCCTGAGCAGCAAGGTAACGGAGGACGGCACGTTCGGCATCCTCGCCGCCGCCCAATATTGGGGCAAGCAGGTCCGCAACGATCGCTTCATGAACTTCGGCTGGAACCTCGACAAATTCGCCTCGGTGCTCGGTACCGGCTTCTATACGCCCACCCGCACCCGTCCGACGATCGAGACCGAGGATCGCAAGCGCATCGCCGGCTTGATCTCGGCCCAGTGGCGCCCGTCCGACGAACTGGAAACGACGCTGGACGTGCTCGCGACCCGGCTCGACGTCGCCTATGATGAATTCGGGATCGACATCTATCCGGACGACACCAGCGTTGCCGGCCACCGCCCGGTTCTCGTTCCCGGATCGGTGAAGCTCGACGGCAACACCGTGGTTGCCGCAACGATCAACGACGTCCGCTTCATGGCCTCGCGCGAATACAGTCTCAACCGCCACGATCTCATCACCGCGGGGCTCAAGCAGGTGTGGAAGCCCCAGGATTGGACCATTACGGCCAACCTCAATTATTCCTACGCCCACAGCTACCATCCAAGCTACGCGGAAGGGACGGTGCGCAGCCGCGCGATGTTCTTCGCGCCGCTGACCTATGACGCATCGGGCGGCTACAAGACGCTGCCGACGATCACCACCACCAAGGATCTCACCGATCCCGCCAATTACGTCCTCTACCCCTTCAACATCGCGCCGAAGAACAGCAAGGATTGGGACGCCTATGGCCGGCTCGACGTCGCGCACGATTTCGAGGGCTTCCTCACCAGGCTCGCCGCCGGCGGCGAGTATCACTGGCGCAAGCGCGACTATCGACGGCGCGATTTCAACGTCAATTCGGCCAACAACCAGCCGCTGACCAGCCTCGGATCGAACGCGTACGAGACCATCCCGTACGATGATTTCCTCGATGGAGTCTCGGGCAACACGCCGCGCAGCTGGCTGGTGCCGATCACCGGCGCTTTCTACGACACGCTGTTCACCGACGCGATCGCAAGCGCACCGCTGACCCCGGGCGATCTGCGCGCTTCGTACATCGTCGAGGAGAAGGTCGCGGGCGCGTATGTCCGTGCCGATTACGGTTTTGCGCTGGGCAGCGTCGACGTCACCGGCAATCTGGGCCTGCGCTACGTTCACACCGACCAGGTGGCGAGCGGCACGCTCACCATCGGGACGGCGCCGACGCCGGCAAGCTTCCCCAAGACGTTCAACAACTGGCTGCCGAGCTTCAACCTGCGCGCCGCGCTGACGCCCGATCTGATCGCCCGTGTCGCGGCGAGCCGCGTGCTGACCCGCCCCAACGTGACCCAGAGCGCGCCGCAGATCAGCGTCTCCACCGACGCGCCGACCGCGAGCGGCGGCAATCCGGATCTGAAGCCGTTCCTCGCCACCCAGTTCGACGCGTCGCTCGAATGGTATTTCAACCGCAAGGGCTCGCTCACCGGCGCCGTCTTCTACAAGGCGATGGACGATTACATCACCGCGCAGAACATCAACATCGAGATACCGGGACGCGGCACCGTTCTGCTCAGCACCCAGGTCAATGGCGGCAACGCCAAGGTCTGGGGCGTCGAGGCCGCCTACAACCAGGTGTTCGATTTCCTGCCGGCGCCGTTCGACGGCCTCGGCATGCAGGCCTCCTACACCCACACGTCGGTGGAGGCGAACTACACGGCGGGGGCGCGGCCGATCGTCGACCAATTGATCGGTCTGTCCAAGAACAGCTTCAACCTGGTCGGCTTCTACGAGATCGGCCCGCTTTCGGCCCGGCTCTCCTACGTCTGGCGCGATCGCTATCTGGCAGGCACCGGCAGCACCACGCAGGCGCCGACCTATGTCGCGCCGGTAAGTTCGCTCGACGGCAATCTGTCCTACCGCGTGACGCCCAAGATCACCCTCAGCCTCGAGGCGATCAACATCGCCGGCGCCAAGGTCTATACCTATAATGACGACGATCTCCGCTTCGGCGAGATCAACTATTACGGGCGTACCCTGCTCGCCGGCGTGCGGGCGGAATTCTGATGGTGACGGCGCTCCTCGCCGCCGCTGCACTGGCCTCGGCCGGTGCGGCGACTCCGGCCGCGATGAACGACATCCAGGTCGTCGGTTCGCACAACAGCTTCAAGGCCGCGATCCCGGCGGCCGTGATGGCGAAGATCCGGACGGCAGACCCGAAGCTGGCGGACGGGCTCGATTATCATCATGTCCCGCTCGCCGCCCAGCTCGACGCCGGCGTTCGCCAGATCGAGCTGGACGTCTTCGCAGATCCCGCCGGCGGCCGTTATGCCGATCCGGCGGGGGAGAAGATCGCCCGCGCAGCCGGGGAGAAGACCGGCTTCGATCGGGAGGCCATGCTGAAGCCCGGTTTCAAGGTCTTCCACATTCCCGACATCGACTATCGGAGCACTTGCCCCACCCTGGTCCGCTGCCTGGCCGATGTGGACGCCTGGTCGCGGGCCAATCCGGGCCATCTGCCGATCATGATCACCATCAATGCCGCCGACACGCCGTCCGGCCGCCCCGGTATCTCCGATCCGCTGTCGCTCGCCGATCCCGTCCTGCTCGACGCCCTCGATGCCGAGATCCGGGCGGCGCTGCCCGGCAAGAGGCTGATCACGCCGGACGAGGTGCGGGGCGATGCCGCAACCTTGCGCGACGCGGTGCGCAGCCGCGGCTGGCCTTCGCTCGCCGCGACCCGCGGCCGCATCTTCATCCTACTCGATGTCCGGCCGGCGGTCTCCGATGTCTACCGCGCGGGCCATCCGTCGCTCGCGGGACGGGCGATGTTCGGCTGGTATTCCGAGGATCAGCCGGAAGCCGCGATCCAGATCGTCCAGGATCCGCTGATCGAAGGCGATCGCATCCGGCAATGGGTCCGCGACGGCATGATCGTGCGCACCCGCACCGACGCCAACACGGTCGAAGCGCGTCGCAGCGATCTCGCCAAGGCACGCGCGGCGATGGCCAGCGGGGCGCAGGCGATCAGCACCGATTATTATCCGGGCGCGCCGGATCCGCTGAAGCTCGGCTTCGTGGTGACGCTGCCGGACAATGCCATGGCCCGCTGCAGCCCGGTGCGCGTGCCGGAAGGATGCGCGCTCGCCCCGTGACGTGCGGCGCGTGGTCTTGTTTAAGATGACGACGTCGCCCCTTTGCGGGCGAGGCGCCATGCCGTAGGCGGGACGCTCGTGCGGAGGCCGGGCAAAGAGGGGCATGGCGAAAAGCGGTCGGGTGGAGCGGGGCGCGACGATCGTCGACGTCGCGGCGCATGCCGGCGTGTCGGCGATGACGGTGTCGCGAGTCATCAACGGCCGCAGCGGCATTCGGCCGGAGACCCGCGCCGCCGTGGAGCGGGCGATCAAAGCGCTCGCCTACACGCCGAACACCGCCGCCCGCAGCCTGGTGCGATCGGCCGAGCTCCGCATCGGCATCATCTATTCCAATCCCAGCGCCGCCTTCATGAGCGAGTTCCTGACCGGATTGTTCGAGGAGGCCTCCTCCAGCGGCGCACGCCTGGTCCTGCTCAAGGGGGAAGGCGGGCGCCCGCCCACTGCGGCTGCGCTGACCCGCTTCGCCGCGTCCGGCTTGTCCGGCGTCATCCTGGCCCCGCCGCTCGGGGAATCGCGTTCGGTGCTGGGCGCGGTGCGCAAGTGGGGGATCCCGGTCGCGGCGGTCGGTGCCTATGATGTCGAGGGCGCCACCTGCGTCAGGATCGACGATCGCGCAGCCGCCTGCGAGATGACTCGGCACCTGATCGATCTTGGTCATCGCCGCCTCGGCTTCGTGCTCGGCAATCCCGATCAGGCGGCGAGCGCCGAGCGGATGGCCGGCTTCTACGACGCGGTGCGGGCCGTCGACGGCGTCAGCGTCACCGTCGCGCAGGGCGATTTCAGCTATGCCTCCGGGCTCGTCGCGGGCGAGCAATTGCTCTCCGGACCGGAGCAGCCGACCGCGATCTTTGCCAGCAATGACGACATGGCGGCGGCGATCGTCTCGGTCGCGCACCGGCGTCACCTCGACGTGCCGGCCGAGCTGACCGTTGCCGGCTTCGACGACACCAGTGCGGCGGTGACGCTCTGGCCGCCGCTCACCACCGTGCATCAGCCGGTGCGGCGGCTGGCGGCCGAGGCACTATCGGCCGTCATCGCCGAGGCGCTTTGCGGCGCAAACGCACCGTCACCAAGGCTGCTCGAGCACGAACTTATCAAGCGTCAATCGGCCGCAATGCTGTCGGTGTCCTTCCCTTCGTAGCGAAACCAGGCGAAATCGGCCGGGAGCGCCGCGCCGGACATGTCCTGACACGCCATGCCAACGAAGCCACCGGTGAAGTTGGGCAGGCCGGGCACCGTCACCTCGTCCGACAAGATGCTCGCATCGAGAGAGTTGGGGAGAAATTGCCATTCTTCCGACCCGGCCGGACGCCAGGCGAAGCGAAGCACGTCGTGATCGACATCGGCGCGCAGATCGATCGGTCCGTCCGGAAGCAGTGCCACGACCTCGCTCGTACAGCCTTCGTCTGCCTGGGCCGACATCAAGGCGAGCTGCCGTCCCTCGTCTCCCCGGGTGACATGGAGATAGTGGAATTTGGTGCTGTTGTAATAGCAGACCAGGCCCGCCGCCTGCTGGAAGTGCGCCGGTGCGAAGTCGATCCGGGTGGTCGCACGATAGCGGAAATGCTCCTGCCTGCGCGCGACCAGAGCCTGGTTGAAGTGGCTGCCGATCGTCTCGCGCCCCCAGAAACGCAGCCATCCGGGTCGCGCATCCAGGCTGAAAAGAAAGGCGGGATCGGGCGTGCGGAGCCATTGGAACTCGGCCGGAAGCTCCGCGCTCCTGAACGTGCCGTCACACCCGGCATCGGGCCACGGCGCCGGGGCGAGCGCCGGCCGCGGCGGGGAAGGGTCGGGCGCGGCATCTGCAGTCTCGGTGCGCAGCCACCCGTCGGCACCCCAGCGCATCGGCTGCATCGCGGTCTCCCGGCCCATCGGGCAGCGCTCCCGGCCGGGAAGGGGGCGGCCGCACAGATAAGCGAGCCAGGTGGTTCCATCGGGAAGATCGACGAGGTCGCCATGGCCGGCGCGGGCGAGCGGCGCGTCGCGGCGACCCGCCGCCGTCAGCACTGCGCCATCGGGATGAACCTCGTACGGCCCGAACAGCGCGCGCGAGCGGGCCATCACCACCGCATGATCCCACCCGGTGCCGCCCTCCGCGACCAGCAGATGATACCAGCCGTCACGCTTGTAGAGGTGCGGCCCTTCGGTGAAGCCGCGTTCGGTGCCGGTGAAGATCAGCCGCCGCTCGCCGACCAGGCGAAGAGACGTGCGATCCAGTTCCTGCGCGACGATGCCGGCGAAGCGGCCGCGGCCGGGACGATGGTCCCAAAGCATGTTGAGCAGCCAGCTGCGGCCGTCGTCGTCGTGGAACAAGGCCGGATCGAAGCCGCTGCTGTTAAGATGGATCGGATCGGACCAGCTGCCGTCGACCTGATCGCAGACCACGAGATAGTTATGGAAATCCCGCAAGGATGCTCCGGCCGCGCCGGTGACCGTCGTCCGGCCGTACCGCTTGACGTCGGTGTAGACGAGCCAGAAGCGGCCATCGGCATGGCTCAGATCCGGCGCCCAGACGCCGCAGGAATCGGGGGCACCACGCATGTCGAGCTGTGCCGCTCGTGCCAGCGGACGAGCCGCAAGGCGCCAGTTCACCAGATCGCGGCTCTGATGGATCTGAACTCCAGGATACCATTCGAAGGTCGAGGTCGCGATGAAGATGTCTTCGCCGACGCGCACGATCGACGGATCGGGATTGAACCCGCGCAGGATGGGGTTGCGAAGGAAAGTCATGCCGGCTTGCGCACCAGGGTCCAGAGGATGGCGGCGCCGATGAGATCGAGGACGCCGAGCAGGAGGAAGAAGGGGCCGTAGCCGACATCGTCGACCAGGCCGCCGAGCAGCAGCGAGAAGACCAGGACTCCGAAATTGCCGGCAAGCCCCGCAAAGCCGGTGGCGGTCGCCACCTCGTTGCGGCGGAACAGGTCCGAGGCCATGGTAATGACCGACACGGACAGGGTCTGATGCGCGAAGCCTCCCAGGCAGAGCAATGCGATTGCCGCATAGGGGCTCGTGACGGAGCTGACGAACACCATCCCGATCATCATGACCGCTCCGATCGTGAAGGCCGAACGCCGGGCATTGACCAGGGAAACACCGCGGCGATTGAGGAAGGCGGCGACAAACGGCCCGAACAGGCAGCCGAGATCGGCGGCGAGGAAGGGGAGCCAGGCGAACAAGGCGATCTGGGTAAGATCGAAGCCGCGCTCGCGCGCCAGGTAGAGCGGCATCCAGAAGGACAGCATGCCCCAGACCGGATCGGCGAGCAGCCGGGGCAGGGCTATTCCCCACAGATCCCGGCGCCGCAGCAGCGACGGAATGGAGGCACGATCGCCGACGGCCGCAAGCCGCACCTCCTGCCCTTCGGAGATAAGGGCCTGCTCCTTCGCGCGGATGAAGCGATGGCGCTGAGGCGTGTCGTACCAGAGGAGCCAGGCGACGACCCAGAGAAGGCCGATCGCGCCGGCTACGAAGAAGGCCAGGCGCCAGCTGTGCAAGGCCACCGCCCAGGCGACGAGGCCGGGCGCCAGAATCGCGCCGAACGAGGCGCCGATATTGTAGATGCCGCCTGCCAATCCGCGCTCGCGCGCCGGAAACCATTCGGCGATCAGCTTCTGACCGGCGGGCTGCGCCGAGCCTTCGGCGAGGCCGAGCATGCCCCGCAGCATGGCAAAGCCAAGCCAGCCGTTGGCAAAGACATGCGCCATGGTCAGCAGCGACCAGAGCGCCGCGCAGGCTGCGAAGCCGAGGCGAAGCCCGGCGCCATCGAGCAGATAGCCCGCCAGCGGCTGGAACATGATCCCGGCCTGGAAAGCGCCGGTGATCCAGCCATATTGCTCGGTGCTGATCGACTGTTCTTCGAGGATCAGCGGCGCCGCAACTCCGAGCACGGCCCGGGTCAGATAGTTGAGCACCATCGCGCCGACGAACAGCGCCATGATCGTCCAGCGCAGGTGAGGAATGCCGGGCCTGGTCAACCGCGATCTCCGTTAACGTGAACATTCCTCTCCGGGTCTCGAGAGCCGAGTACCGGCAGGGCGGCGTTAGAGCAGCCCGGCCATGGTGTCTGCCGACTCACACGCGCAGAAACAAGCCCCTCGTTTAGCAAAAGACACCTATTTGTCCGAGTATTGACAAGGTCCAGGAGGCGGCTTAGCGTTCATGTTAACGTAAACATCAACGGCTTGAGTCAGGTGTGGCTCATGATGATGAACAACGAGCGACTCGATGCAATCGAGCGAGGCGAGCGCCAAGAGGCGCCAGGAGAGGATCTTATGCGAATGATGACTACGCACGGCAATTAGTTCCAAATTGCCGGGTATTGCCATTGATCATCCGCTTGCAGCGCCGCGCGGTTCTGCAGGCGTCGTGTGGTCATGACCGATTCGGCAGGTAATCAGACCATCATCTCCGGCGATCACGCATGCGTGCACTGGCGCGTCGAATAAGTTCGGCGGGCGCGGGCGCTGCTCGCCCGATATCCAACGGCCATCGACATAACATGCAAGGAGGGAGGCAGCCAATGTATCTTCAACAGGTGAGCGCGCGAACAAGATATTTGCGCACTGTATCATTGGGCGCGATGATGATCGCTGCCGCCGTCTTTCCTTCTTCGGCGGTTGCCCAATCGCAGAGTTCCGAAGCGGCTTCGGATGAAGACCGCCAGCAGCCACCGATCGCGGATGCCGACCAGCCGGGCGTGAGCGACCCACAAGCCTCGAGCACGGCGCAGGCGGGCGAGATCATCGTCACCGGGACACGTCTTCAGGTGAGCGGTTTCACGGCGCCGACCCCGACGACGGTGATCGGCGAAGAACAGATTGCCGCCAACGCCCAGCCCAACATCTTCACGACCGTTGCGCAGCTTCCCTCCCTTCAGGGATCCACCGGCACGCAGGTCAACACGTTCAGCACCTCCAGCGGTCAGCAGGGGCTCAGTTCCTTCTCGCTGCGCGGGGTCGGCGCGATCCGGACTCTGACCCTGCTCGATGGGCAGCGTGTGGTCGGTGCCAATGTCACCGGCGTTCCCGACGTCAGCCTGTTTCCGCAACTGCTGGTGCGCAGGGTCGACGTCGTCAACGGCGGTGCATCCGCCTCCTACGGCTCCGATGCGGTCGGCGGTGTCGTCAATTTCATCACCGACACGAGGTTCAAGGGCGTCAAGGGCAATATCCAGGGCGGCATCACCAATTATGGCGACGACGAGCAAGGCCTGTTTCAACTGGCAGTCGGCGAAAGCTTCCTGGAGGACAGGTTGCACATCGTTGCGAGTGCCGAATATGGCAAGGAGGGCGGCGTCGACGGCGGCAATTTCGGCCTCGACCTTGCCGGTGGGCGGGACTGGTTCGTTCAGACCACGTTGATCAACCGCGGCGTGCTCAATGACGGCACGCCCCAATATCTGGTCCGCGATTTCGCCCAGTCCACCACGTTCACGAAATATGGCCTGATCACGGCCGGTCCGCTGCAGGGCACAGCCTTCGACCAGGCCGGCAATCCCTTCCAGTTTCAATATGGCTCCAACGGCGTTCCCGCACGCAACGCCGCCGGCACCGTCATCGGCTGCTACCCCGGCTTTTGCCTGGGCGGCGACCTTTCGGGCAATGTCGATGCCGGCCGCTCGCTGAAATCCAGCATCGAGCGCCTGACCACCTATGGCCGGATCGGCTACGATTTCGCGCCGGACAACGAGCTCTATGCGACGTTGAGCGTGGGGCAGGTGAAAACGAGCAATCAGCCCGTGAACGGACAGAATCGCCCTGGTTTGACCCTGCAATGCGCCAATCCCTTCGTGCCGGCCTCGATCCAGGCCGCCTGCGCCTCGGCAGGGATAACGAGCTTTCAATATGGGACGAGCAATGCGGCGCTGGGAAATACTCGCGTCCACACCGATCGCCGTCTCTATCGCCTCGTGGTCGGCGCGAACGGTCGCTTCGATGCCACCGGAACGGCGTGGAACTACGACGTCTATTACCAGCGTGGCGCCAATTACACGGACATCGACGTCGACAACATCCTCCTGTCGAACCGCTTCAATCAGGCGATCGACGCCGTCTCGCTGAACGGCGAAACCGTCTGCCGAAACCCGACCGCGCGTGCCTCCGGGTGCCAGCCGCTCAACATCATCGGCGGCAATCCCTCGCAGGCGGCGCTGCGATACATCATGCCGGAGAACGGTCCCTTTCAGCGCACACGCCAGTCCCAGGACGTGGTCAGCGTCAACTTCTCGGGATCTCCGATCGATCTTTGGGCGGGCCCGCTGGCGATCGCCTTCGGCGCTGAATATCGCCACGAATTCTACACGGTGCGGGCGGACCCCTATGGCGCCGGGTTCGCCGCGAGTCCGGCCAATGCCGATTATCCTGCAGATCCCGTTCTGCTCGCCGGCGGAAACAACTGGTATGCGGGCAATTACAAGAACGGCAGCGGCGCCTACAGCGTCAAGGAAGGCTTCTTCGAAGCCAATCTTCCGATCCTTTCATCGGATGCGACGGGCCGCGCGAACATCAATGCCGCTGCCCGCCTGACCGATTACAGCACCTCCGGCCAGGTCTGGGCGTGGAAGGTCGGCGGGACCTGGGATCTGCCGATCGATGGTCTGCGTATTCGCGCCGTCACATCGCGCGACGTCCGTGCGCCGAACCTGTCGGAACTGTTCGCCGCGCCGGTCACCACCACCCTGCCGAACTTCTTCGATCCGTTCCGCAACACCAATGTGCTCGTCATCCAGAACACGATCGGAAATACGGAACTCACCCCGGAAATCGCGCGCAACACGACGGCCGGAATCACCCTCGCGGCGCCGTCCTGGCTTCCCGGACTCAATCTCTCGTTCGACTATTACACGCTCAAGATCAAAGACGTGATCTCGAGCATCGCGCCGGCGGACATCGTCCAGCTCTGCTTCCAGAACGTGCTCCCTGAGACGTGCGACGTGTTCAACCTGAACAACAGCGCCGGACCCAATTTCATCAACGTCCAGGCGTTCAATCTCGCCTCGATCGAGACCAAAGGCTTCGACATCGAGGCCAGCTATCGGTGGACCCGCCCGCTCGGCCTGCCCGGAAGTTTCGTGGTGCGCGGTCTCGCCACGCACGTCATCGAATATGTGACGGACACCGGTCTCCCCGGCACGATCCCCACCGACACCGCCGGCAACAATCTCGGCGCGACCCCGCACTGGAAGTGGCTCGCGATCCAGAGCTACGAAAATGACCGCTTCTCCCTGCTCGTGCAGGAAAGGTGGTTCAGCAGCGGCACGATCGGCAAACAATATATCGTCTGCCAGACCGCTTGCCCGGCCTCGACGGCGGCGCGCCCGACGATCGACAGGAACCACATCCGCGGCGCTTTCTATCTGGACCTTGGCGGCACGTACAACCTCACCGACCAGATCACCGCCTATTTCAAGGTGGACAACGTCTTCGATCGTGCGCCGGCCCGCTCCACCATTTTCAACAATCCCGCGCTCTACGACCAACTCGGCCGCGTCTATCGCGCCGGCGTGCGCTTCAAATTCTAATTCGGGCGACGCCGATGTGACCTCCGCACCCCACGGGTGGTCACATCGGCGACGCCTGAATGCAACACGCGCCGATCGCCGGCTTGTGCTCCGACCCAGAACAATGTTAGCGCTAACGGCAGAGCTTGCGGCAAGCGGCCATGAAATGGAGAGTGAAACATGAAGCGCTTCAACCTTGCGGTCAGCAGCATCGCCCTTTTCGTCTCTCAGGCGTGTACCGCGCCGGCCGAGGGGCAGGACGATTTGGCCTCCGGCAACACGGCGGCGACCCAAGCCGAGTCGGGCGCCAAGGATCCGAGTCGCTATCTCTCGCAGCCGCTGGTCAGCGAGATCTACACCGCCGATCCGTCCGCCCATGTCTGGAGCGACGGCAAGCTGTACATCTATCCGAGCCACGACATCGACGGGGACGCCAAGGAGGACGACCTGGGCGGCCATTTCGAGATGCGCGATTACCGCATCCTCAGCATGGACGCGCCGGGCGGCAAGGTGACGATCCATCCGACCGCGTTGGACGTGAAGGACGTACCCTGGGCGAGCCAGCAGATGTGGGCCCCGGACGCCGCCTTCAAGAACGGCACCTATTATCTCTATTTCCCGGCCAAGGATAAGCAGGGCGCCTTCCGCATCGGCGTCGCGACCTCCAAGTCGCCGGTGGGTCCGTTCAAGGCCAACCCCCAGCCGATCAAGGGCAGCTTTTCGATCGATCCGGCGGTGTTCACCGACACGGACGGCAAGTCGTACATGTATTTCGGCGGCATCTGGGGCGGCCAGCTGCAGCGCAACGTGACCGGCAGCTACGATCCGAACGGCTCCAAGACCGACCTCGAGCAGCCCGACCAGCCCGCCCTCACGCCCAAGGTCGCTGCGCTCGACGGGAGCATGACCGAATTCTCGGAGAAGCCGCGCGACGTGGTCATCCTCGACGAGGCCGGAAAGCCGCTGCTGGGCAAGGATCACGACCGCCGCTTCTTCGAAGCGTCGTGGATGCACAAGCACAATGGCAAATATTATTTCAGCTACTCGACCGGCGATACCCACTATCTGGTCTATGCGATCGGCGACTCGCCCTACGGCCCGTTCACCTACAAGGGCCGGATCCTGGAACCCGTCGAAGGCTGGACCACCCACCACTCGATCGTCGACTGGAAGGGCAAAACCTGGCTCTTCTATGCCGATAGCCAGCTTTCGGGCCAGACCCGCCTCCGCAACGTCAAGGTGACCGAGCTCAAGTACAATCCGGACGGCACGATCCAGACGATCAACCCGATCAAGAAGTAAGCGGATGTTCCTCGGCATCGATATCGGGACGTCGGGCGTCAAGGCGGTCGTGATCGACAGCCATGGCGCCGTCGTCGGACAGGGCGTCGCGGCATTGACCGTGCAGCGTCCGCAGCCGCTCTGGTCCGAACAGGATCCAGGTGATTGGTGGACAGCGACCAACGCCGCCGTGCTCGCGATCGATCCGGCGATCCGCCGGTCGGTGCGTGGGATCGGCGTCGCCGGGCAGATGCACGGCGCTACCCTGCTCGGCGCAGACGATCGTCCGCTGCGTCCGGCGATCCTGTGGAACGACGGGCGCTCCTTTGCCGAATGCGAGGCAATGGAAGCGGAGGTCCCCGACCTGCACGCCGTTGCGGGCAATCTCGCCATGCCGGGGTTCACCGCGCCCAAGCTGCGCTGGGTGCGGGACCACGAACCCGAAATCTTCGAGCACGTCCGAACGGTCCTGCTGCCCAAAGACTATGTTCGCCTGCTGATGACCGGCGACAAGGTGTCCGACATGTCGGATTCCGCCGGCACCCTGTGGCTGGACGTCGCCAAGCGGACCTGGAGCGACGAACTGCTCGCCGCCTGCTCGCTCAGCGCCGATCACATGCCCCGCCTCGTTGAGGGCAGTGAGAAAAGCGGCCAACTGCGCGCATCCGTTGCGGAGCTGTGGGGCATGGCAGAGGTTGCGGTGGCGGGCGGCGGCGGCGACAACGCCGCGGGGGCCGCGGGCATCGGCGTGGTCAGCGACGGCAAGGCCCTGCTTTCGCTCGGCACCTCGGGCGTGATCTTCGTCGCCAATGACCGGTTCAAGCCCAATCCGGCGCGCGCCGTCCATGCCTTCTGCCATTGCCTCCCGGACATGTGGCACCAGATGTCGGTGCACCTGAGCGCCGCCTCCTGCATCGACTGGGTCGCCCGGCTGACCGGAGTCAGCGGCGCGGCCGAGCTGTTCGCGCGTGCCGAGGCGGCCGGTCCGGGCAGCGGCCCGGAGCTGTTCCTACCCTATCTCTCGGGCGAGCGCACGCCGCACAACGACGCCCAGGTGCGCGGCGGCTTCCTCCATCTCGACAACGATACCGGCCCCGACAGGCTGGCGCAGGCGGTGCTGGAGGGCGTCGCCTTCGCGCTCGCCGACGGCCTCGACGTGCTGCGCGAAGCCGGCACCGAAGTGGCCGATCTGGCGGTGATCGGCGGCGGCGCGCGCTCGCGATACTGGGGCGAGACGATCGCCGCTGCGATGGGCGTGCCGCTCGTCTATCTGAACGGCGGCGAGGTCGGACCCGCGATGGGCGGTGCGCGCCTGGCGCAGCTCGCCGTCGATGGCGGCACGCCGAGCGAGGTCTGCGTGGCGCCGCCGGTCGCCCATGTCATTCAGCCGGATGCGGCGCTTGCCGACCGCCTGGCGCCCAAGCAGCAGGCGTTCCGCGACGCCTATCCGCGTATCACCCCGAAACTTGCGTCGAGGAGCCCCCGATGAGCACCGATTATTTCGCCGAAATCCCGCAGATCAAATATGAGGGACCGGACAGTTCCAACGAGCTGGCCTACCGCTGGTACGACAAGGACCGGATCGTGCTCGGCAAGCGCATGGAAGACCATCTGCGCTTCGCGATCTGCTTCTGGCACACCTTCTGCTGGCCGGGCAGCGACGTGTTCGGCGCGGGAACCTTCAACCGCCCCTGGCATGCCGGTGCGAACGACAGCGCGGCGGCCGCGGCCAAGCGCGAAATCGCGTTCGATTTCTTCACCAAGCTCGACGTACCTTATTATTGCTTCCACGACGTGGACGTGATGGCCGAGGCCAGGACGGCGGACGAGCACCGCCGCCATTTCGCCGAAGCGGTCGATCACCTGGAGAGGCTGCAGGCGTCGTCGGGCCGCAAGCTGCTGTGGGGCACGGCCAACCTGTTCAGTCACCCGCGCTTCCTTGCCGGCGCCGCGACCAGCCCCGATCCCGAAGTCTATGCATTCGCGGCGTTGCAGGTCCGCGACGCGCTCGACGCCACGCACCGCCTGGGCGGAGTCAATTACGTGCTGTGGGGCGGCCGCGAGGGCTATGAGACCCTGCTCAACACCGATCTGAAGCGCGAGCTCGACAATTTCGGCCGATTCCTCAGCCTCGTCGTCGAGCACAAGCACAAGATCGGGTTCGAGGGCACGATCCTGATCGAGCCGAAGCCGCACGAGCCGACCAAGCACCAGTACGACTTCGACACGGCAACCGTGTACGGCTTCCTCAAGCGCTACGGGCTCGAGAATGAAGTGAAGGTCAACATCGAGGCGAACCATGCCACCCTGTCGGGCCACACGTTCGAGCATGAGATCGCCACCGCCGCCGCGCTCGGCATCTTCGGCTCGATCGACGCCAATCGCGGCGATCCGCAGAATGGCTGGGACACCGAT
The DNA here is from genome assembly GCF_004135585.1 of Sphingosinicella sp. BN140058. Classification (NCBI taxonomy): domain Bacteria; kingdom Pseudomonadati; phylum Pseudomonadota; class Alphaproteobacteria; order Sphingomonadales; family Sphingosinicellaceae; genus Sphingosinicella; species Sphingosinicella sp. BN140058. The sequence goes on from NZ_CP035501.1 coordinate 2,970,409, forward strand.
CAATTCCCCAACTCGGTCGAAGAACTGACCCTCGCGGTGCTGGAGATCCTCCGCGCGGGCGGCTTCACCACCGGCGGCTTCAATTTCGACGCCAAGGTCCGGCGCCAGTCGATCGATCCCGCCGATCTGTTCTACGGCCATGTCGGCGGTATCGACACGGTGGCGAAGGGCCTCCTCAACGCCGCCGCGATCATCGAGGATGGCCGCGTCGACGCGGCCAAGGCCGAGCGTTATTCCGGCTGGGACGGGGCATTTGGCAAGCAGATCGCCTCCCTCGATCTCGCCGGCATCGCGGACCTCACCGCGCAGAAATCGATCGATCCGAAGCCACGGTCAGGGCGCCAGGAGCGGCTGGAGAATTTGTTCAACCGTTTTATGTGAATCCGGGTTGGGGAGGCGGCTTTCGCCGTCTCCCGCTGCTCACCCAACCGCGACGCTGCTGGAGCAGGCACGGCCTGCGACAGCGGTGTTGGGGGAGCGCGCGCCCGCTTCGCTCCGCCGACCCAGGCCACCGACCGCAATACGGGCCGCCCCCATGACCGCTCAACCAGCCGTCACGAAGACGTCTTGCTGCAGAACGATCGTTGCTCAGGACACTAGAGCCTGCTCCACACCTTAGGTTGGAGCGAACGCAGCCCTGCCGCAAAGCAAGTAAGCGACTGGATCGAGGTCCGTGCTCAGACGTCGAGGTTGGCGACGTTCAGGGCGTTTTCCTGGATGAAGTCGCGGCGCGGTTCGACCACGTCGCCCATCAGCCGGGTGAAGATCTCGTCGGCGATGTCGGCCTGGGTGACCTCGACCTTGAGCAGGCTGCGATTGGCCGGATCGAGCGTGGTTTCCCACAATTGATCGGCATTCATCTCGCCGAGACCCTTGTAGCGCTGGATCGCCATGCCCTTGCGGCCCGCCGCGAGGATCGCTTCGAGCAATTCGGTCGGGCGGCGAACGAGGACGCCGCGGGCGTCGGGCGCACGCTCGGCAGGCGGTGCCGCGTCGAGGGCTGCACCGGGGGTGTTCGCCTCCTGCACGCTCTCCTCGTCGGTCGCCGCGGCCGCAGCCGCCGACTTCATCGACACCAATCGCGAGGATTGCGCGTAAGCGGGAGCCTGCTCGGCAGTCAGCGTATGCAGCTTGCGGGCTTCGGCCGATGCGATGAACTTGTGATCGACGATGTGATGATCGGTGACCCCGCGCCACAGGCGACGCAGAATGTAATCGCCATCAACGCCGAGTTCGCCCGTCCAGGTCGATTCCTCGTCGCCCCCCTGCAGCCATGTCGCGGCGCGCAGGATCGCATCCGCTCGCTCGCCGGCCGCAAGCGCCGGATCGAAGGCCCCGCCGAGTGCGAGCGCTTCGATGATCGCCGGGTTGTAGCGCTTGGGAACGTAGCGCATCAGGGTGCGCACCCGCCGGGCATGGTCGGCGAGTGAGCGCAGATCCTGGCCTGAGCGCGGGCCTTCCGCGGTTTCGAGCAGCATCGCGCCGATGCCGGCGTCGACCAGATAATCGTCGAGCTTGCCGTCGTCCTTTACATAGACTTCGGACCGGCCCTTGGTGATCTTATAAAGCGGCGGCTGAGCGATGTAGAGGTGCCCGCGTTCAATGATCTCCGGCATTTGCCGGTAGAAGAAGGTGAGCAGCAGGGTGCGGATATGGGCGCCATCGACGTCGGCGTCCGTCATGATCACGATCTTGTGGTAGCGCAATTTTTCGATGTTGAAATCGTCGCGGCCGATCCCGGTACCCATCGCCTGGATGAGGGTGCCGACTTCCTTCGACGACAGCATGCGGTCAAAGCGGGCGCGCTCGACGTTCAGGATCTTACCCTTCAAGGGCAGGATCGCCTGGGTGCTGCGATCGCGACCCTGCTTGGCGGAACCGCCGGCCGAGTCACCCTCGACCAGGAACAGCTCGGACTTGGCGGGATCGCGCTCCTGACAATCGGCGAGCTTGCCGGGCAGCGAGGCGATGTCCATCACGCCCTTGCGCCGGGTGAGCTCGCGCGCCTTGCGCGCCGCTTCGCGCGCCGCCGCGGCATCGATGATCTTCTGGATGATCGTGCGGGCGTGAGCCGGATTTTCCTCGAGCCACTCGGCCATCTTGTCGGCGATCAGGCTCTCGAGCGGCTGGCGCACTTCGGACGAGACGAGCTTGTCCTTGGTCTGCGAGCTGAACTTGGGATCGGGCAGCTTGACGGAGACGATCGCGGTCAGCCCCTCGCGCATGTCGTCGCCCGTGAGCGACACCTTTTCCTTCTTCAGAACGCCCGATTTCTCGGCATAATTGTTCATCGTGCGGGTCAGCGCGGCACGGAAGGCGGCAAGGTGGGTGCCGCCGTCCCGCTGCGGGATGTTGTTGGTGAAGCAGAGGACCTGCTCGTAATAGCTGTCGTTCCACTCGAGCGCGACGTCGATGCCGATATCGTCGCGTTGCCCCGAGACCGAGATCGGATCGGGGATCAGCGCCGTCTTGGTGCGGTCGAGATAACGGACGAAGGCTGCAATGCCGCCTTCGTAATAGAGCTCGATCGCCTTTTCGTCTTCGTGCCGGGCGTCGGTGAGGATCAGGCGCACGCCGGAGTTTAGAAAGGCGAGCTCGCGGAAGCGGTGCTCGAGCTTGTCGAAGTCGAACTCGACGATCTTGAAGGTCGATGGGGAGGGGAGAAAGGTGACCTTCGTACCCTTCTTGCCCTCTGCCGCCGGGCCGTTGACCTTGAGCGGTGCTTCGGCGTCGCCGTGGCGGAAGCGCATCCAATGCTCTTCGCCGCCGCGCCAAATGGTGAGCTCCAGCCATTCGGAGAGCGCGTTCACCACCGACACGCCGACGCCGTGCAGGCCGCCGGAGACCTTGTAGGCATTGTCGTCCGAGGTGTTCTCGAACTTGCCGCCCGCATGCAGCTGGGTCATGATCACTTCGGCGGCCGAGACGCCTTCCTCGGCATGGATCCCGGTCGGAATGCCGCGGCCGTTATCCTCGACCGAGACCGAGCCGTCAGGATTGAGGGTGATCCGGATCAGATCGCAATGCCCGGCGAGCGCTTCGTCGATCGCGTTGTCGGAAACCTCGAACACCATGTGGTGGAGGCCCGATCCGTCGTCGGTGTCGCCAATGTACATGCCGGGCCGCTTGCGGACCGCGTCGAGACCTTTAAGCACCTTGATGGAATCGGCGCCGTAGCTGTTTTCACTCGGAGATGTTGCCATGCCGAGGATATAGCGACGCGCGCCTCGGAACCCAAGGAATTTAGCGTCAAGGGCGCCGCTTTCCTGTTTGGGCGGATCAGCCGGTCGGCCGTCCAGCCGTTCGTGGCGCGGGCGCCTGGAGATCCCCCTTCACATCGTCCCCGACACTTTCGCGCGGGAGCCCGCCGAGCGCCATCCAGATGATCAGCCCGATCAGCGCGGCGAGGCCGATGAGGAGGGCGATACAGGAACGGCGATTCTGTTTTTCGAGACGCATGGGCCATCAACGCCGGGCACGTGCTCCGGCTCCGAGGATGGGCAGTGCGGCGCAATTGTTCGGTCCCGGTGCATTGCACCCGCTCGGGCGCAATCTTAAGTCGCATCTCATGCTCGACGCCCAGAACGCTCCCGCCGTCCCTACCGCGATCCGCCGCGAGGATTATCGTCCGCCGGATTGGCTGGTGCCCGAGATCGTGCTCGACTTCGATCTCGGCGCCGAGCGCAGCCGGGTTCGGTCGACTCTTCGGGTGGAGCGCAATGGCGATCACGATCGGCCGCTGGTGCTGGACGCCGAGGCGTTGACGATCGTCGCCGTCACCGTCGACGGCAGCCCGGCCGATTATTCCTATGCCGGCGATCTTCTTACCATCCAGCTGTCCGCGGCCGCCGCGACCGTCGAAACCCTCGTCGAAATCGCGCCGCGCGCGAATACCCAGTTGATGGGATTGTACGAGTCCGGCGGCATCCTGTGCACCCAGTGCGAGGCGCAGGGCTTTCGTCGGATCACGCCGTTCCCGGACCGTCCCGACGTGCTCAGCCGCTACCGCGTTCGAATGACGGCACCCAAGGCCGACTATCCGATCCTCCTGTCCAACGGCGACCCGATCGATGCCGGCGATGCCGGCGATGGCCGCCACTGGGCCGAGTGGCACGATCCTTTCCCCAAGCCCTGTTATCTGTTCGCGCTCGTCGCCGGCGATCTCGTCGCCAATCGCGACCGGTTCGTGACCGCGTCGGGGCGCGCCGTCGATCTCGGCATCTGGGTGCGCGAGCCGGATCTCGCCAAGACCGATCACGCGATGGCCGCGCTCAAGGCTTCGATGAAATGGGACGAGGACGTCTATGGCCGCGAATATGATCTGGCCGTGTTCAACATCGTCGCGGTGGCCGATTTCAACTTTGGCGCGATGGAGAATAAGGGCCTCAACATCTTCAACTCGCGCTACATACTGGCCGATGCCGAGACTGCGACGGACGCCGATTTCGATGCCATCGCCGGAGTCGTCGCGCACGAATATTTCCACAACTGGTCCGGCAACCGGATCACCTGTCGCGACTGGTTCCAGCTGTCGCTGAAGGAGGGCTTCACGGTCTTCCGCGATCAGCAATTCTCGGCCGACATGGGCTCTGCCGCTGTGAAGCGGATCGAGGACGTGCGCATGCTCCGCGCGGCGCAATTCCCGGAGGATGCGGGACCGCTGGCGCATCCGGTGCGCCCGGAAAGCTATATCGAAATTTCCAACTTCTACACCGCCACCGTCTATTCCAAGGGCGCCGAGCTCATCCGGATGATGCACACCCTGCTTGGACCGGAGCGCTTCCGTGCCGGTACGGACCTCTATTTCGAGCGCCACGACGGCGAGGCGGCGACCTGCGAGGATTTCGTCCGCGCAATGGAGGAGGGCGGCGGGATCGATCTCGGCGATTTTCGGCGGTGGTACAGCCAGGCGGGCACGCCGCGGGTCCGCGCTCAGCTCGGCCATGCGGGAGAAGGACGTGCGGTGCTGCATCTCGCACAGGAGGTGCCGCCGACACCGGGTCAGCCGGCCAAGCAGCCGATGCCGATCCCGCTCAAGCTCGCCTTGTTCGGTGAGACCAGCGGCGCCAAGCTCGACGAGCGCCTGGTCGTGTTCGACGGCGAGGCGCAGGAGGTCGTCTTCGACGGACTGGCGGAGCGGCCGGTGCTTTCGATCAACCGGGACTTTTCGGCGCCGGTGGTGGTCGAGAGCGATCGCACCCTTGCCGAACTCGCGTTTCTCTCCGCGCGCGACGACAACCCGTTCGCGCGCTACGAGGCCACCCAGCAATTGATGCTCGACACCTTGCTGTCGGCGATCGCCGGCGGTCAGCCGGATCATGGACCGGTTCTGGACGCCATCCGGGAAACGCTTGCCGATACGTCGCTCGACCCGGCGTTCGTGGCCGAAGCCGTGCTGCCGCCAAGCGAGGCCTTCATCGGCGATCACATGGCCATCGTCGATCCCGAAGCGGTTCGTGGCGCCAGGGAAGCGCTCCGCGTCGCGATCGGCCGGGAATTCGAAGGGCAATGGCGCGATGCCTATGCGGCCAGTTCCGCCAACCGGTTCGAATATTCGCCCGCAGGCAAGGGCCGGCGACGGATGCGCACGGTTGCGCTCGGCTATCTGATGGCGGCCGGCGCGAGCGATGCACCGGCGCTCGCGATGCGGCAGTTCGACGATGCCGACAACATGACCGACCGGCATGGTGCGCTTGCCGCCCTGGTCAGTTCGGACGCTGCGGAACGGCACGGCGCGCTTGCCGCCTTCTACGATCGCTACCGCGACGATGCCCTGGTTCTGGACAAATGGTTCTCGGTTCAGGCGCTCTCCACCCGCGACGACGTGCTCGATGCCGTCGAGGCGCTTGCCGCCCACCCCGATTTCACCCTGTCCAACCCCAACCGCATGCGCGCGCTGGTGGGCGCCTTCGCCGCCAATCAACGCGCTTTCCACGATCCGTCGGGCCGAGGCTATGCGTTCCTTGCGGACATGATCCTGGCCGTCGACCGGCTCAATCCGCAGACGGCGGCGCGGCTGGTGCCGCCGCTCGGCCGCTGGCGCCGCTTCGATCCCGTGCGGGCCGACCGGATGAAGGCGCAGCTGGAGCGAATCGTTGCGTCACCGCAGCTGTCGAAAGACGTGTTCGAGCAGGTTTCAAAGAGTCTCGCGTAAGTCATTGCCAGGATTGTTTCTGCTGCGTTATCTCCGCGTCTGGCAGGGGGTGAAGGAGCGCGTCTCCAAGAATCCCGGCCGGACCCTGCGTCTGCAAACGATCCAGCTTCGAAAGTCGTGAAATCAAGTTTTACTTGGAAACTTTGGGCTGACTTCCGATAGCTGATATCAAAAGCGGGTACTTTCCGGCCTCGTCATTCGATTCCTGCTTTTGTTTCTTTGCTAGACCAGCGCCTTTGTGCCATGAAGTCGATGCCGCTTCGTGTGTGAGTCTCCACAGGGTTGGGCCGAGCTTTGCGTGCGAGCTCGGAAGGGCGCGCCGGCGGAGCGCCCGCCAAAGGGAGGAACTCCATGGCCATCAGGATCCGATACTCCGGAGCGGGGAACGCCCTCCAACCGCGCCAGGACGATGGTTGCGCGGGCAAGGATGGGTCGATTGTCGCTTTGGCGAACGGCGACCCGCCGTTCGCCGGCGGCGGTAATCTTGGCATGGAGTGCGCCATTTCGCTCCGTCCCGGCTGACCAGCCTTCGCGAGCCGCGCGAACCTTAGTGGCCTTGGTCCGACAACGGATCACCCGCCCGCTCTTTCTCTGCACACCGACCAACCATAATCAACCATGACTGATGGGGAGTAGATACGTGGCAATAACGATTGATCTTTCTGGTGGTATCAACGGCACCTACACGATCGAAGATGATGGCATTGCCGGCAACGGCACGTCGATCGTGCGTGCGCCCGACGGCACCGTGTTCACCACCTTCGTGCATCCGGCAGACAGCATCACCGTGCTCAGCCGCGCCGGGCAGAACGTGAACGTCAACGTGACCGATTCCCTGGCCAATGCCAGCTTCACGATCGGCAGCCTGACCAACGCCGCTGTCCGGCCCGACGCAATCGGCGTCAACTTCCTCCAGACATCGAGCACGATCACGCTCGGCGCCAACACCACGATCGGCGAATTCGGAAGCGACGGGACCCAGGACCTTCTCGCGTCGACATTGCTGATGCGCGCCGGCACCGGCATCGGGGTGGGCAATCAGCTCCGGATACAGGCCGGAACGCTCGAGGCGGAGTCGAACACCGGCGGTATCGACATCTTCAGCTACACCGCCACCACGATCGGCGGCGGTTCGGCCGACCTGGCGGGCTTGCGCACGGTCACTTCGGGCGACATCAACTTCGTCGGCGGCAGCGTGACCTTGGCCGATACCAACGGTTCGGCGGGCGTCGACAGCGCCGGCGGCATCTCTCTCACCTCCTACGGTGCGTCTCAGGACATCAGCAGCACTTCGTCGTTCGACTCGTTGATCGCACGCGGCGGCAACATCGTGCTCGACTCCGCGCGCGACATCCTGTTGGGCACCGGCGGGACCGATTTCGACAACGATGTTCGGGCTGCGGGCAGCATCACCATCACGGCGGGGCGTGACTTCGTCATCGACGGCTTTGCCGACATGGCCGCGAACGACTTCGGAACCGGCAGCAATGGCGGCGTCAGCATCACGACGGGTCGCAACATCAGCGTCAGCGACGACCACGGCGTCGATGCCAGCATCGGCGTGAGCACGGGAACTGGGAACCTGGTCCTGACGACCGGCGCCGGCGGAACGCTCGAACTCGCCGCCAATTCGGCGGCGGCGCTGTTCGCCAATGGCGGAAACGTCATTGCCAATGCCGATCGCATGCTGATCGAAGGCGATTCCGGCATCACCACCACCGGCGGCGGCACGGTTCGCCTGGGCACGGCTACCGCGGGTCGAAACATCCTGGTCGGCAGCGCCGTCGACGGCGCGACCGCCCTCGAGCTCTCCGATGCCGAAATGGACCGGATCACCACCTCGGGCCTCTATGTCGGCAACGTCAGCAGCGGATTCACGTCCGTGGTCGGTTCGCTCACGCGGGCGGCGGGCCAGTTGCTGCTTCAGGGCGGAACCGACCTCTGGATCAACGCGAACATCACGACCTCGGCAGGCCTTTCGCTGTTCGCCGCGGACGGCGTCTTCCAGGCCGCGGGCACGACGATCAACGCCCCATCGCTCAGCGTCGTCGTCGACAGCCCCGATTCCGACGCTGCCGGCGGCACCGCGACCCTGGGCGGCAATCTCGTGGGGGGTTCCGTCACGGTCAACGGCGGTAACGACAGCGACAATCTCAGCGGCAGTGGCGCCAACGAGATGTTCCTGCTCGCCGACGGCGGCAACGACGTCGCGTCTGGCGGCGCCGGCAACGACCGCTTCTATTTCGGCGCGGCCCTCACCGGAGCCGATGTCGCCAATGGCGGCGATGGCGCGGACAGCGTGATCCTCGATGGCGTCTATGCCGGCCTGACGTTCAGCGGCTCCAGTCTGCAGAGCATCGAGATCATCCGCCTGCTGAGCGGCGGCGGCAGCAACGATTATTCGCTGACGATGAGCGACGGCAATGTCGTCACCGGCGGCTTCATGACGATCAATGCCGCCGATCTTGTTGCCGGCGAGAATCTGACCTTCATCGCCACGGCCGAAACGGATGGCCGCTATGTCGTCAACAGCGGCGGCGGCAACGACATTCTCGCGGGCGGGAGCAAGAACGACCAGTTCGATTCCGGGGCGGGCAATGATTCCCTTTATGGCGGTGTCGGGGACGACGTGCTGCACGGCGGGCTCGGCAGCGATCTGCTGAACGGCGGTGCGGGGTGGGACACTTTCACCTATTCCGCACCGACGGAGTCGACCGGCATCGATTTCGATCGAATCGACCGGTTCCAACCGAACCGCGACTCGATCGACCTGCCCACCGCCGTTACCGGCTGGACCGGGACGGTAAGCGGCGGCGCACTCGGCATCGTCACGTTCGATGCCGATCTTGCTTCGGCCGTGAACGGAGCGCTGCAGGCCAATTCGGCGGTTCTGTTCAACCCGACCAGCGGCGATTTTGCCGGCCGAATGTTCGCGGTGGTCGATGCCGATGGTGACGGTTCGTACACGGTCGGCGCGGACTACGTGTTCGAGTTCGTCAACCCGGTGTCGGCGCCAGCCGCGGCCGCGGCCTATTTCATCTGAACGGAGGACGTCGCCATGATCGGATCAGGCTGATTCAGCCTGATCCGGTCCGGCGAAAGGGGAGGCGCACCATCGGACCGGTGGCGCGCCTCTCTTTTGATCATTTGACGTGAAAGTTTTGCCCGGTCAGCCCGCCCAGGCGGCGACTTCGGCGGCGACCTGATTGGCGGCTTGATTCAGCGCCGGCGCAATCTGGGTGCTGTCGGCGGCGGTGACCGGAACCCGCGCCTCGAACCGACGCGTCGCGACAGCCTGCTGGGGCCTGGCGAGATTCGCGTCGAATTGGACGATGGCTTCCATGCGGTTCGGATCGAAGCCGAAGGCGAGCAGCTGTCCGCCGAGCACCACGCCCTGGACCTGCGCGTAGACGGACGGATCGAGCACCACCCAGCCGGTCTGCGCCGCCAGCGTCTCCGAAAGCAATTGACGGAAGAGCTCGTTGGGCTTTTCGATCCACTGCGAATCCTTGAGATACTGGATCGAGGTGGGGCTGACATAGACCGGCACGCGCGTGTTGCTGATCGCTTGCGGCACCGTCGGCGAGATCACGGTGATCACCCGCCCCTGCTCCGCCGCGCGGGCTTCGCCGGGGGCGCGAACCTGGGTGGAGCTCAGGGTCAGCAATTCGGCGGGAACCTTGGCGCCGCCGAAGCAGGCGGAGAGCGAAAGGCAGGCCGTCGCGGCGAGAAGGAGCTTGCTGCGGTTCATCGTCATCACCTTTTCTTCGGCGCATAATCGGGCAGGCGTTCGCCGCCGACGACCCCGCCGATACCGCGCTGGTCGATGCGTTCGCTGATGTTGCGGAGCGACTGGCTGGTCGCACGAAGATCGCGGATCAGCTGGCCGACTTCGGGAAGGGTACGGGTGGAGAAGGTCTCGACGCCCGGCTTGGCCTGACCGATGACGTCGTCGAGGCTCTTCATGCTCGTCTCCGCCGCGCGGATCGTCTGGCGCAGGTCGGCGATCAGCGGCCGGGCATCCTTCTGCAGGATCTGGTCGCTGGTGTCGGCGAGCTGGCCGAACTCCTCCGCCGCCTGGCCGGCCTGCCGGATCGCGATCCGCGCCTCGGCCATCGTTGCCGCGATCTCGCCCGAGCGTTCGGCGAGGTTGCGGCTGATCACCTGCACGTTCTCGAGGATCGACGCGATCGAGGCCTGGTTGCGATCCGACAGCAATTCGGTGAGCCGCGCCGTCAAGGTGGTGATCCGATCGAGCAGCTCGGGCGCGCTGCTCAGCAGCTGGCCGAGCGCACCGGGCTTGGTCGGGATGATCGGTGCGTCATAGGGGCATTGAGTCACCGCACAGGTGATTTCGCGCTGCGGCCCGGCGGGACGTTTGGGGTCCCGCTCCGGCGGATCGAGCTGGATCTGCGAGACTCCGGTGAAACCGACGCCGTTGATGGTCGCTGTGGTGCCGACCAGAACCGGCGTGTTGTCGCGAACCGCGATCCTGACGCGCACGAATTGCGGCGTCTTGGGCTCGAGGTTGATCGATCGGACCTGTCCGACCGGCACGCCCGAGAAGGTGACGGCGGAGCCTTCGGCAAGACCGTCCACCGCCTGGTTGAAGAAGATGTCGAACTGCTTGTCGGCATTGCCCGACGCCTGGCTGAGCCAGACGATGAAGCCCAGCACGGCGAGGATCATCGCCAGCACGACGCTGCCGACCAGGATATGGTTGGAACGCGTTTCCATCAGACGTTACCGCCCCCGTCCTGCATTGCGGCGTCTTGCCTGGCCTCTTCGGCCTCGACCGCTTCCTCGGCCGCACGTCCGCGCGGCCCTCTGAAATATTCCTGGATCCATTCGTGATCCAAAGCCAACAATTCCGGAATCGTTCCGACCGCCACCACCTTGCGATCGGCGAGCACCGCGACACGGTCGCAGATGGCGTGCAGCGTGTCGAGATCGTGGGTGATCAGGAACACGGTCAGGCCGAGGCGCGCGCGCAGATCCAGGATCAGCTGATCGAAGGCGGAGGCGCCGATCGGGTCGAGGCCCGCGGTCGGCTCGTCCAGGAACAGCAATTCCGGATCGAGCGCGAGCGCGCGGGCGATACCCGCGCGCTTCTTCATGCCGCCGGAAAGCTCGGCCGGATATTTGGGCCCCGCATCCGCCGGCAGCCCGGCCATGACGATCTTGTAGGCGGCGATCTCATCCAGCAGCTTGTCGGAAAGCCGCGGGTAGAATTCCCGCAGCGGCACCTGCACGTTCTCGGCAACGGTCAAGGTGGAGAACAAGGCGGCGCCCTGGAACAGAATGCCCCAGCGCTTGCGAATGGCCTGAAGCTGCGCCTCGTTGGCGCGGCCGATGCCGGTTCCGAAGACCTGGACGTCGCCCTCGTTGGGCTGCTGAAGGCCGATGATCGAGCGCATCAGCACCGATTTGCCGGTGCCGGATCCGCCGACCACGCCGAGGATCTCGCCGCGGCGAACCTCGAGATCGAGGCCTTCGTGGATGACCTGCTCGCCAAAGGCATTCTTCAGGCCGTGCACCTCGATGATGTTCTCACGCTCGTCGGTCTGACGAGCGGCTTGCGGTTCGCTCATGTCCAGCCGATCTCAGTGAAGAAGACGGCGAAGAACGCATCGAGCACGATCACCAGGAAAATGCCCTGAACGACCGCGGTGGTGGTGCGCAGGCCGACTTCCTCGGCATTCGCCTCCACCTGCATCCCCTGGTAGCAGCCGGCGAGCGCAATGATCAGCCCGAACACCGGCGCCTTGATCAGCGCCTGCCAGAGATCGGTCAGCGGCACCACCTCGCGAATGCGCTGGACGTAGGTGACCGGCGGAATGTCGAGACCGATCCAGCAGAAGATGCCGCCGCCGAGGACGACCACCATCGCGGCGTAGAAGGAGAGGAGCGGCATCATCATCACGGTGGCGAAGACGCGCGGCAGCACCAAAGCTTCCATCGGCGAGACTCCGATGGTGCGCATCGCGTCGACTTCCTCGGCGAGTTTCATCGAACCGAGCTGGGCGGCGAACGATGAGCCGGAGCGACCGGCGACCATGATCGCGGTCATCAGTACGCCCAGTTCCTTGACGCCGCTTCGCCCGATCAGATTGACCGTGAACACTTCGGCACCGAATTGGCGCAGCTGCACCGCGCCCTGCTGGGCGATGACGATGCCGACCAGGAAGCTCATCAGGCCGATGATGCCGAAGGCGTGAACGCCGACCACCTCGAAGCGCTGAACCACGGCGTTGAGCCGGAACCGGCGCGGTTCCCGGATCACCTTGGCGACGCCGATCAGCATCGCGCCGAAAAAAGCGAGCAGACCGACGAGCGTACGGCCGGCCTCCACCGTCGCGGTGCCGAGCTGGTCCAGCACCCGGGCGAAAGCGGGCGGCGGATCGGGCCGGACCTTCACCGGCTGATCGAGTTCCGCCATCTGCTGCAGCAGCGAGCCGTTGGCCTCGCTCGCGCCGACCACCTCGCCGCCGCGATCGCGGACCAGGCGATGGATCGTCCATGCGCCGATCGTGTCCATGCGGCCGACGCCCGAAAGGTCGACGACGAGATCGCGCCCTTTCAGTCGATCGAGCTTGGTTGGAAGCACCCCCAGCCGCGCGAGCGTCAGATCGCCCCCGAAGCGAAGCACCCGGCGTCCGTTTTCTGTGGTTTCGTTGCAACGGGCGACTGTGCTCATGCGAGCGACATGCTTCAATTCTCGGCGCTGGGCAAGCTGGACAAAAGACATCCAAACATGCTTCCGCCGGTTCATGAAGGCGCAACTCGCAATTTACGACATGGACCGGACGATCACCCGGCATGCAACCTACACCCCATTCCTGATCCACGCCGCGACACGGCTGGCACCCTGGCGGCTGCTGCTGTTCCCGTTGGTGCTGCTGACCATGCTGGCGTACGTCCTTCGCCTGATCCAGCGCGGGACGCTGAAGGAATGGAATTACAACCTCCTGATCGGCCGCGGTGTGACCTCGGCGGGGCTCGAACCGGTGATCGAGAGCTTCGCCGACAAGCAGATTGCAGGCAACATCATGCCGGGCGCCCGGAGGAGCATCGCCGCCGATCGCGCGGCAGGACGCCGGCTGGTCATGGCGACGGCCTCCTACCGTCTCTACGCGGCGGCGATCGCGCGCCGTCTCGGCTTCGACGATGTCGTCGCGACCGAGACGGGGCTCGATGCGGACGGGCGGATCATCGCCAGGATCGACGGCAACAATTGCTACGGCGCGGCCAAGCTCGACATGATCGAGCAGTGGATGGCGCGCGAAGGGCTCACCCGCGACGCCGTGCACATCCGTTTCTATTCGGACCACGTGTCCGATCACCACGTCCATCGCTGGAGCGACGAGCCGGTCGCCGCCAATGCCCATGCGCGCCTCGTCCGGCTGGCGAAGGCGGAAGGCTGGGAAGTGGTGGACTGGGCAAAGGAATGAGAAGCCGGGGCACCACGATCACGATCGATCGAGTGATCGTGGTGCCCCGACGGACTCCCTCAGCCGATCGCGTCTAGCGCCTGGCTGAAGTCGGCGATCAGATCGTCCGGATCCTCGACCCCGATCGAGATTCGAACGAGATTGTCGGTGATGCCGAGCGCCTGCTTGCGCTCCTCCGGCACGGAGAGATGGGTCATGGCGGCCGGCGCGCTGGCCAGGGTCTCGGTGCCGCCGAGGCTGACCGCGAGATGGGCGATCTTGAGCGAATCGAGGAAGGCGAAAGCCTCCTTCTCGCCGCCCTTCAGATAGAGCGAGAAGGTCGAGCCCGCGCCGGTGCAGTGGCGGCGGTAGATGTCCGCCTGGCGGGCGTCGCCGCCATCTTCGAGAAAGCCGAGATAGCCGACGCTCTCGACCTTCGGGTGATCGCGCAGGAAGGCGCAGACCTTGGCGGCATTCTCGCCGGCCCGGGTCATGCGCAGTTCCAGGGTCTCGAGGCTGCGCAGCAGCATCCAGGCGGTGTTCGGATCGGTGATCGTGCCGATCGTGTTGCGCATCATCCGGATCGGATCGAGCAGGGCCTTGGCGCCGACCACGCCGCCGGCGACGAGATCTGAGTGGCCGCCGGCATATTTGGTCAGCGAATAGATCGACAGGTCGGCGCCCTGTTCGAGCGGCTTCGCCCAGAGCGGGCCGAGGAAGGTGTTGTCGATCGCGATCGGCGGCCGCTCATCACCGAACACGGCCGCGCGCGCCGCCGCCACGGCTTCGACGTCGACCAGCGCGTTGGTCGGATTCGCCGGGCTTTCGAGATAGATGAGCGGCACCCGGCCCATCGCCTTGGCGCGGCCGAGCACTTCCTCGATCTGCGCCTGCTCGGCGCCGGCCGGAAAATCGAGCCACTGGACACCAAAGCGACCGAGGATGCGGCCGATCAGGGTCTCCGTCGCCGCGTAGAGCGGGCCCGAATGGACGATGACGTCGCCGGGCTGGACGAAGGTCAGCAGCACGGTGGCGATGGCCGACATGCCGGACGAGAAGGTCAGCGCATCCTCGGCATCTTCCCAGAGGCTCAGCCGATCCTCCAGGATCTCCTGGTTGGGGCCGTTGAAGCGTGAGTAGACGAGGCCCTCGGCGCCGCCCGGGCGCTTGCCGGTGACGCCTTCGAAGAAGCGCTTGCCGGCCGCGGCATTCTCGAAGACGAAGGTCGAGGTAAGGAAGATCGGCGGTTTCAGCGAGCCTTCGGACAGCGCCGGATCGAAGCCGTGGCCCATCATCAGGGTGGCTGGCTGAAGCCGGCGGCCGCCGACCTCGCGCACCGAATTCTTCGGACGGCGGCGCGGCGTGGTGCCGGTCAGGTCGGATTCGTCTTCTTGCATGCGGGCTCTCCCAAATCGTTGATTGGCCCCTAACGCACTTCGGGGCCGGCCCGCCAGTGGCCCGGGAGAGAGATCGTGCCGCCCGTCAGGCGGGAAGGGCGATCAGGCTGATCTGACGGCCATAGGTCGGTTCCTCACGATGGGTCGCCCGGCGGTAGCTGTAGAAGCTGTCCGGCTGCGAATAGGTGTCCTGACCGAGCGCCTCGATCCGCGACAGTCCGGCGGCGGCGAGCCGGGCGACGACGAACCCTTCGAGATCGAATTGATGGTGGCCCGCGCGGCCCAGCGAAAAGAAGCGCTCATTCTCCGGTGCCGCCGCCGCGAAGCGCCGAAGGAAACTCTCGTCTACCTCATACGACTTGCGCGCGATGCAGGGGCCCACCGCAGCGGCGATCCGGCTCCGATCGGCACCCAGCCGCTCCATCGCGGCGACCGTCGCGTCGACGACTCCGGTGAGAGCGCCCTTCCAGCCGGCATGCGCGGCGCCGATCACGCCGGCTTGCGCATCCGCGAACAGCACGGGCGCGCAATCGGCGGTGAGGATGCCGAGGACGAGCCCCGGACGATCCGCGACCAAGGCATCGGCGTGCGGCCGCGCATCGTCCGGCCAGGCCGCCACTGCGTGAACCGCGTCGGCCGAATGGACCTGGTGAACCGTGACCAGCGCGGCGCCGGGCATCACCGCCTCGGCGGCGAGGCGCCGGTTCGTCCGCACCGCCTGCGGATCGTCGTCCGCCCCGAGCCCGACGTTCAGGCCGGCGCAGACCCCGGTCGAGACACCGCCGCGGCGCCCGAGGAATCCGTGCGGGACGGCAACGAGCGCTCGGGCGCGAAAGGGTGCGATGGTCATGCGGCCTCCAAGGTCAGTCGGAGGATATGGTCTTCGTCGGCCTGATCACCGACCATGAAGGCATAAGGGGCGACGAATACGAAGCCGTAGCGCTCGTAGAAACGCCGGGCGCGATGATTCTCGCTGAACACCGAAAGGTACAGCTCCTGCGCGCCACGTGCGCGCGCTTCTCCGAGCACCCACTCCATCAACATCTGGGCGAGACCGGCACCCTGCCAGGGCTTCAAAATGTAGAATTGGCGCAGCTCGGCCGCGGTCCGGTCCGTATCGACCGGCAGCTTGAGCGGGCCGACCTTGACGAAACCGGCCGCTGCTCCGCCGTCTTCGGCGAGGCGGACGGTCAAGTTCGGGTCCGCAAGCTCCGCCTGCCAGGCATCGACATCGTGGCCACGCAGGAATGCCGCGAGATCCTCCGGCCGGTAGAGATGGCCGAACGTCTCGACGAAGGTGCGGCGGCCGAGATCGGACAGGATCGGAGCATCGTCGGGGGTTGCGTCGCGGAGGCGAAAATCGGGCACGTCAGAATCCTGCGGGTTGCGGCCAGCCCTCTGCCACGAAAGCCATCGCCTTGAACAGGGCGCCCATCTGGCGCGGCGAGACCAGCCGATCGCGGGCTGAGGCGATTTCGGGAGACCGGCCCGGCGCGGCGCGGGACAGGGCCTCGGTGCGGACATCGATGCCCATCTCGCTGAGCCAGGCGCCCTGCGTCGTCGGCCCGAACAGGCTGACCCGTTCCCGCCGGGCGGCGTCCCCAAGCGCCTGGAAATCGACATGGGCGGTGAGGTCCTGGTCGCCGGGCGCCACCCACGGGTCTGCGTAGCGGTTCGCAGCCACGGCCTGCAGCGTGTCACCGAGTCCGGTGCGGACATGGCCGTAGTCGAAAACCAGGGCAGCCCCGCCGCGGGCGGCGATCGCATCGGCGATGTCGCCGATGACGGCCGCTGCCATCGGAGCGACTTCCAGCACGCTGCCTTCGTCGGCACCGCGCAGACTCTCGGGAATCGCCGCGTCGGGAACGCTCGGGCCGGCCGCGGGAAGGAATCGTTCGCCTTCGATCGTCACCAGGCGCTCGTGCCAGGCGGCACGGCCGCGGACGAACTGCCGGATCGGCAGAGCATCGAAGAATTCGTTGGCGACCACCAGCAAGGGTTCGTCGCCCGGAATGTCGGCGAACCGATCGTGCCAGGTCGCGCCGGGGACCCGCTCCGCTTGCGCCGCGCGCAGGGTGGGGCTGGTTTCGACGAAGTGCACCGGCGGCGCCAGCGCTGCGGCCCGCATCGCCCGCGCCGCGTCCGCGGCCAGCGTTCCCCGGCCCGGCCCGAGCTCGACGTAACGGACCGGCGGCGCCCCGGCGCGCGACCACAGATCGGCGATCCACAGCCCGACCAGTTCGCCGAACATCTGGCTGACCTCGGGTGCCGTGATGAAGTCCCGGCCGAGCGGATCGCGGGTGCCGTAATAAGCGGCGTTGGCCTCCGCCATGTAGAGGCTGACCGGTATCGGTCCCGCCGACGCGATCAGCCGGCGGAGCCGGTCGGCAAGACTGGTCTCGATCATCGTCGCTCCGGCAGGACCCGGCAGAAGGTCAGGCGACACTCTCCGTCCCGGCGAACGGCTCCACCCGCTCTCGCCGGGATTTGGCGGTCAGGATCAGGAACAGGCCGATCAGGATCATCGGCACGGTCAGGGTCTGGCCCATGGTCAGCCCCCAGGACAGATGCTCGAGTCCGCGATCCGGCTGGCGGAAATATTCGACGAAGAAGCGACTGAGGCCGTAGCCGAGCAGGAAGGTGCCGACGAGCTTGCCGGGCTGATAGCGCGCGTCCGTCTTCCAGAAGAGGAGATTGAGAATCGTGAACAGCAGGATGCCCTCGAGGCCGGCCTCGTAGAGCTGGCTCGGGTGACGTCCGACCGGTCCCCCGTCCGGGAAGACCACCGCCCAGGGAACGTCGGTGGGGCGCCCCCACAATTCGTGATTCACGAAATTGGCGAGGCGGCCGAAGAACAGGCCGATCGGCACGATGCAGGCGATGTAATCATGCACCCTGAGCACGCTCAGCTTGTTGCGCCAGGCGAGGTAGAACATCGCCAGGCTGGTGCCGATCGCACCGCCGTGGAACGACATGCCGCCATCCATGATCCGCAGGATCGCGAGCGGATTGGCGAAGTAGAATTCCGGGCGGTAGAAGAGAACGTAGCCGATCCGGCCGCCGAGGATGACGCCGAGCGTGCCATAGAAGACCATGTCGTCGGCATGGCGGCGGGCCATCGGCGCGCCCGGACGCGCCAGCAGCTTCAGCAGATACCACCAGCCGATCAGGATGCCGGCAAGGTAGGCGAGCGAGTACCAGCGCAGCTGGAAAAAGCCGAAATCGTGGATGATCGGGTGCAGGCCCAGGCTGTTCCACTCGATCGGTGCCGACGCGGCTGTTGCCAAAGATGTCAGTAACGGCTGTATCAAGGCTATCCCCTCACTCTGCGCACCCTATTACGGAGGGCGAGAGGAAACGAAAAGAAAAAGGGAGAGTCGGATGCCGAGTGAGCTGGATCGCAAGTTCGATGCGGTGCTTGCGGCCGTGACGGGGCCGGGCGGCCGCGTCGTCATCGGCGAGGATGATGCCGGGCGTGCGATCGTCACCAATTTTCCGGCGACCCTGCCCGGCTTCTTCGACATCTTCTGCATGCTGAATGGAGAGACGATCGGAGTCATCGCCGACGGCGAACGGCTGCCCTTCGCCGAGCTGAACGCCCAGGCGACCAGGCTTGCCAAATGCCTGGTCGGCGGCTGGGGCATCGGCAAGGGCGATCGGGTCGCGATCGCGATGCGCAACTGCCCGGCCTGGATCGTCACCTACATGGCGGTGGTCAAGGCCGGCGGGGTGGCCACCCTGGTCAACGGCTGGTGGCAGGTGGACGAACTCCGTCACGGCCTGACGCTGACCGAGCCGCGGCTGGTGCTCGCCGATGCCGCGCGCGCGGAGCGCAGCGAGGCGACGGGTCTCGGCATTCAAACGGTCGCCCTGCCGATCGATCGGCCGATCAGCGAGGCACTGGCGCCCTTGTTCGCGCGCGGCGGCGACGATTCCGATCTGCCGACGGTCGACGAGGGCGACGACGCGACGATCCTGTTCACCTCGGGGTCGACCGGCCTTGCCAAGGGCGCCGTCTCCACGCACCGCGCGGTCACCACCGGCGTCTACACCTACTCGATCAGCCTGATGACCCTGCTCGGCATTCTCGAGACGGAAGGCCGCCCTCCGGCCAATCCGCCGCGTACGTTGGTCAACGTGCCGCTCTTCCACGTGACCGGCGAGGTTCCGGTTCTCCTCAACAGCTTCGTCATCGGCCGGACCATGGTGCTGATGTCGAAATGGGATCCGGGCGAGGCGCTGCGGCTGATCGAGAGCGAGAAGGTGACCTATTTCGTCGGCGTCCCGACGATGAGCCTGGAGCTGATGCAGCATCCGGACCGGGACAAATATGATCTCTCCACCCTCACCGACATCGCCGCAGGCGGGGCCGCGCGTCCGGTCGCCCACGTCAAGCGCCTGCAGGAGAGCTTCCCCAGGGCGCAACCGGCACTGGGCTACGGGCTTACCGAGACCAACGCGATCGGCTGCGGCAACGTCTGGCAGAATTATGCCGACAAGCCGGCCTCGACCGGCCGCCCGCATCATCCCTTCGTCGAACTGGCGATTCTCGGCGAGAGCGACAGCCGCTTGGCGGCAGGCGAGGTCGGCGAGATCGCGATCCGATCGGCGGCGAACATCCGCAGCTACTGGCGCGATCCGGAGGCGAGCGCGAACGCCTTCACCCCCGACGGCTACCTCAAGACGGGCGACATCGGCTATCTCGACGAGGACGGCTATCTGTTCATCGTCGACCGCAAGAAGGACATCATCATCCGCGGCGGCGAGAATATCAGCTGCCAGGAGGTAGAGGCGGCGATCTACGCCCATCCCTCGATCTCCGAAGCCTCCGTGTTCGGGATCCCCGACGATCGCCTCGGCGAAGTGCCCGCCGCCGTAATCTATTGCGAAGACGATCGCTGCCTCGACCAGGACGGCCTGACCGCATTCCTCAAGGACCGCCTCGCCGCGTTCAAGCTGCCGGCGCGGCTCTGGGTCCATGACGATCCGCTGCCCAAGCTCGGCACCGGCAAGATCGACAAGAAGACGTTGCGGGAGCGCTACCAGTCGGAGATCGGATGATCGCCCGCGCGCGCAGTCGATCTTCGTCATCGATTGTTCCGGCTGGCTGCTGCCGCGCCTGCCGTCTATCACCCGGCGCATGGCCGACGCTGAGCATGCCCCTTTGCTGACCCGCCGCACGCTGCTGGTCGGGGGCGGCGTCGGGGCCGGACTGCTGCTCGCCTGGAACTTATGGCCCCGCCGCTATTCGCCCAATCTGCGCGCCGGCCCTGGCGAGCATGTGTTCAACGCCTTTCTCAAGATCGGCGGTGATGGGCGGGTGATTATCGCCGTTCCGCAGGCCGAACTCGGCCAGGGTAGCTGGACGGTTCTGCCGCAGATCCTTGCGGACGAACTTGGCGCCGCCTGGGAAACGGTCGCGGTCGAGCCCGCACCGATCGGCCCGTTCTACGCCAATCAATTGCTAGCAGAGGCGCGTGCCGTCGCAGCCGCGCCGACGTTCCTCGAAGGGGCCGCGCGCTGGCGCGCCGATCAGGTCGCAATGCGCGATTCGACCATGGTGACCGGCGGTTCGTCCTCGGTGCGCGCCTTCGAGCAGGGGCTGCGGGAGGCCGGCGCGGGTGCCCGGTCGCTGCTGATGAAGGCTGCGGCGGCGCGCTGGGGCGTGGAGTGGGAAAGCCTCGACACCTTCGGCGGGTTCGTCATCAACGGGGCCCAGCGGACGCGCTTCGCGGAACTGGCCGAGGCTGCGGCTGCGCAGTCCTTGCCGGACATCCTGCTGATGCGCGGCGGCGTCGACAACCGCCTGGCCGGGCAGTCGCTGCCCCGCCTCGATCTGCCCGCCAAGATCGACGGCTCTGCACGCTTCGCCGGCGATGTACGGCTTCCGGAGATGCTGTTCGCATCGGTCCGCTCGGCGCCGCCCGGCGGCCGTCTGCGCCGCATCGACCGGGATGCGCCGGCACGGATCCCCGGGATCGTCCAGCTGTTCGACAGCCCGGAATGGATCGCGGCGCTGGCCACCAATTGGCACGCGGCCGATCGTGCGCTGCGGGCGATGAGCGCGGAATGGTCCACCGGATCGGAGCCGAGCCGCGCGAGGATCGAAAGCGCCTTTTCCGAGGCCCTGATCCGCGACAAGGGGCGCCGCGCTTTCGAACGGGGCGACGTCGAAGCGGTCTATGCGGGCGGCCACGTGGTGCGCGGCCACTATTTCGCAGGCCCGGCGGCGAATGCGCCGCTCGAGACGCTGACCGCAACGGCGCGGGTTACCGGCGATCTGCTCGAGGTCTGGGCGCCGACGCAGGTGCCGTCAATCGCGCGGGACGCCGCCGCACGGGCGGCAGGGCTGCCCGTCGGCAATGTCACCATCTACGCCATGCCAGTCGGCGGCGGCTATGGCCGCAAGGCGGAAGTCCGCGCGATCGAACAGGCGGTGGTGCTGACCCTCAAGGCCGGCCGGCCGGTGCAGGTCGTCTGGTCACGTGCCGAGGAAAGCGCCGCCGACACGCTGCGGCCGCCGGCGCGCGGCATGCTAAGCGCCCGGCTCGGGCCATCGGGTGCGATCCTCGGCTGGCAGACGCGGATCGCGGCACCGGAAATCGCGGGGCAGCTGGAGGCACGGCTGGGCAGCGACGCACTTGCCGCGCTCGCCGATCCGGTGGCGGGGGCGGTGCCGCCTTACGCCATCCCCTCCCTGGCGGTGGACTTCCTGCCCGCGGACGTGGCGGTCCAGGCCGGCCTGTGGCGATCGGGGGCAAATGCCTACACCAACTTCTTCACCGAAAGTTTCGTCGACGAGCTGGCCCGCCTCGCAGGAATCGAGCCCTTGTCCTTCCGGATCCAGATGCTCGGCGACAATCCCCGGCTGGCGCGCTGCCTGTCGACCGCGGCAGCGCATGGCGAATGGGATGGCGGACAGCGCGGCAGCAGCAAGGGTATCGCCGCGTTCAGCGGTTATGGGTCGCACATCGCGACGGTTGTGGAGGTCGAAGTGGAAGCTGGGCGCGGGTTGCGCGTGTTGCGGGCGGTGAGTGCGGTGGATTGCGGGCGGGCGATCAATCCCAACCTCGTCCGCCAGCAGATCGAAGGCGGGTTGTTGTACGGCATATCCGCGGCGCGCGGCATTCCGATCGATTTCAGCGGGGGCCGTCCGACCCCGCGCGGCTTCGGCGATCTCGGAATCTTGAACCTCGCCGACGCGCCGGAAATCACGGTGGAACTGATCGACAGCGACGAAGCCTCCGGCGGAGTGACCGAGCTGGCGGTGCCGACCGCCGCCCCGGCGATGGCGAATGCTCTGTTCGCATTGACCGGCCGAAGGGTGCGCCGGATGCCGCTGGAGCTCGGTGCATGACGATGCCGGCCGACCATCCGTCGATCCCTTCCCCGAAGATCGGCGTGTTGCTGATCAATCTCGGCACGCCCAACGCGCCCGAGCCCGGATCGGTGAAACTGTACCTGAAGGAGTTCCTGTCCGATCCGCGTGTCGTCGAGATACCGCAGCTGGTTTGGCAGCCGATCCTGCGCGGCATCATCCTCAACACGCGGCCGAAGAAATCCGCCCATGCCTATCGACAGGTGTGGACGGACGAGGGCTCGCCGCTTGCCGCGATCACCGCGCGCCAGGCGCGGGCCTTGGCGGGTGCGTTCGGACCCGCCGTCGTCGTCGATCATGCCATGCGCTACGGCAAGCCCGCGATCCGCGACCGGATCGAAGCGCTGAAGGCCCAGGGGTGCGAGCGCATCCTGATCGCCCCCCTTTATCCGCAATATTGCGGCGCGACCACTGCAACCGCCAATGACGAGGCGTTCGCGCATCTCCGCCGCATGCGCTGGCAACCTGCGGTTCGCACGCTGCCGCCTTACCATGACGATCCAGACTATATTGCGGCGCTGAAGACGAGCGTCGAGCAATCGCTGGCGACGCTCGACTTCGTACCCGATGCGATCCTCGCCAGCTTCCACGGCATGCCGGAGCGCACCCTGCACCTCGGCGACCCCTATCATTGCCATTGCCGCAAGACGGCCCGGCTGCTGTCCGAAGCGTTGGGCCGCCCGCTTACCGTGACGTTCCAGTCCCGCTTCGGCCGCGCCAAGTGGCTCGAGCCGGCAACCGATGTGACTCTTGCCGCGCTCCCCGATCAGGGCGTCCGCAAGGTGGCGCTGATCGCACCCGGTTTTTCCGCCGATTGCCTTGAAACGCTGGAAGAGCTGGCGATACGGGGTCGCGAGACGTTCCTGGCGGCCGGCGGGCGCGAGTTCGCCTATCTGCCGTGCCTGAACGACGGCGAACCCGGACTGGAGATGCTGCGCAGCATTCTTCGCCGCGAGCTTGAAGGATGGATTGCTGCGCCCTAAGCACCGGGCCGATAATAAAGGAGAGGGAAGATGGCACGTATTGCAGTCGTGACCGGCGGAACCCGCGGTATCGGCGAAGCGATCAGCGTCGCGCTCAAGAGTTTGGGCATGACCGTCGCCGCCAATTACGCAGGAAACGACGAGAAAGCCCGCGAATTCAGCGAGCGGACCGGTATTCGTGCCTTCAAGTGGGACGTCTCCGATTTCGACGCCTGCATCGCCGGCATCCAGCAGGTGGAGAGCGAACTCGGCCCCGTCGATGTGCTGGTCAACAATGCCGGAATCACCCGCGACGGAACGATGAAGCGCATGACCCGGCAGGCCTGGGACGACGTCATCGACGTCAATCTCGGCGGTTGCTTCAACATGGCGAAGGCCGTGTTCGAAGGCATGCAGAGCCGGAAGTTCGGCCGCATCGTCAATATCGGTTCGATCAACGGCCAGGCCGGCCAATACGGTCAGGTCAACTACGCCGCCGCCAAATCGGGCATTCACGGTTTCACCAAGGCGCTGGCCCAGGAAGGCGCGCGTTCAGGGATCACCGTCAACGCGATCGCGCCGGGCTATATCGACACCGAGATGGTCGCCGCCGTGCCGGAGGACGTGCTCGCCAAGATCGTCGCCAAAATCCCGGTCGGCCGGCTCGGCAAGGCGGAGGAGATCGCCCGCGGCGTCGCTTTCCTGGTCGGCGACGATGCCGGCTTCGTCACCGGATCGACCCTGTCGATCAACGGCGGCCAGCACATGTATTGAGGCCGCGTCGGCGGCTCGCGGCGCAGCCGGGATCCGTCGTCGCCGCGAGGAGGGGGTGATGAGCGGACCGGTCAAACGATCGATGATGATCGCCGGTCACGCCACCTCGATCAGCCTCGAGCCGATCTTCTGGGAGGCGTTGCGGGAGGCCGCCGAAGCGGAAAGCGTGCCCCTGAACGCGCTCGTCGCCCGGATCGATGCCGAGCGCATCGAAGCCGACGATCCCGCCAATCTGGCAAGCGCCATTCGGGTCTGGCTGTTCGAACGGGCGCGGGGGTGAATTTCCGCCTCGGCGGTGAGGCCACGTGTCAGCTCCGCCTCCCATCCGTTTCGCGGACTGGGAGGACGGAGACAATTACATCGAGCGCTGGAACGCAAGCAGATCAGCGCGCCAGCAGCACGCGAGCCTGGGTGGCGATCTGCGCCAGCATCGGCGAGGTCGTCGCCGGCGCGTTGCGGGCGCGATCGACCAGACGGCGGAATTGGTCGATGCGCGGGCCCTGCGTTTCCACCCACATCTCCACCGCATGGGCGGGGTCGTCGCCGCGGGCGCGCTGCAGGAAATCGAGGCGCAATTGCTCGAAATCCCTTGCAAGACCGGCGGTCAGCAGCCGCTCCCACTGATCGCTCGCCTGAAAGGCATTGGCCACGCCCTGCGCCCAATCGAGCCCGAGCGCTTCGCCGAGCCGGGTATAGGCATTGGTGAGCGTGATCTCGTCGACGCCGAGGCGGCGCCCCAGTGCCGCGATGCCGACACCGCCGTTCAGCTCGAACAGCCGTACGAGCCGGTCGGCGATCTCCGGCGGCGCGCCAAGGTCGCTGAGGCGTGCCCGCCGCAGGGCGGCATCGCCGGCGACTTCCTTGCGCAGCAGGCCGCCGACGCTCTCGCTGAGCTTGTCGATGCCGGGCTGAAGCGTCTCGACGAGCTCGGTGAGCTTGGCGGACGCGCTAGAATTGCGCAGAATGTCGGCGATGTGCAGCTGCAGGGCGTTGGAGGCCTGATCGAACAGCTCCAGCCGAAGCTGCTCGGGAATGTCGATCGTGTCGAGATCCCGCCACAGATCCGCCATGCCGAAGAGGCGCTCGGCGGCGACGAACGCTGCCGCAACCTGGCCGAAGCTCGCCCCCTCTTCCTCCGACAGGGTGAACACGGCGGTGATTCCAAGCCGATTGACGAAGCGGTTGGCGATCTTGGTCGCGATGATCTCGCGGCGAAGCCGGTGACCGAGGATCGCGTCGCGATGGCGCGCCTGCATCGTCTTCGGGAAAGCGGCGAGCAGCTCGGGCTCAAGGGTCGGATCTTCGGTGATCCTGCCGGCCTCGAGCGCGGTCTGCAGCGCCATCTTGGAGGTGGAGAGCAAGACGGCCAGTTCGGGACGGGTCAGGCCGCGATTGTCCTGCGCCCGCCGCATCAGTTCCTCGTTGGACTGAAGCCCCTCGACCGTGCGGTTGAGCCGGCCGCTCTCTTCCAGCACTTCCATAGCGCGGATCAGCGGCGGCAGATCGGCCGCACCGCCACGCTCCGCGATCGAGAGTGCAAGCGTCTGCAGCCGGTTGTCCTCGAGCACGATGGCCGCGACCTCGTCGGTCATCTCGGCGAGGAGCTGGTTGCGTGCCTCGAAGCTCAGCCGGCCTTCGTCCATCTCCCGGTTGAGCGGGATCTTGATGTTGACCTCGTTGTCCGAGCAATCGACGCCGGCCGAATTGTCGATGAAATCCGTGTTGCAGCGCCCGCCCGCCTGCGAGAATTCGATGCGGGCGGCCTGGGTCATGCCGAGATTGGCACCTTCGCCGATCGCCTTCGCCCGAACGTCGCAGCCGGTGATCCGGATCGCGTCGTTGGCGGGATCGCCGACCTCCGAATTGCTTTCGGATCGCGCCCGGATGTAGGTACCGATGCCGCCGAACCAGAGCAGGTCGACCGGCGCCTTGAGGATCGCGATCATCAGTGCAGCCGGCTCGATCGTATCGCCGTCGAGGCCGAACATCGCCTGCATCTCGGGACTGAGCGGAATCGTCTTCTGGCTGCGCGGGAAGATTCCGCCGCCCTTCGAGATCAGGCTCTTGTCGTAATCGTCCCAGGACGAACGGGGGAGGGCGAACAGCCGCGCGCGCTCGTCCCAGCTCTTCGCCGGATCGGGCTCCGGATCGATGAAGATGTGGCGGTGATCGAAGGCCGCGACGACCTTCAGCGCCTTGGACAGCAGCATGCCGTTGCCGAACACGTCGCCCGACATGTCGCCGACGCCGGCGACCCGGATCGGCTGGGTCTGCACGTCGACGCCGAGTTCCGCGAAGTGGCGCTGCACCGAGACCCAGCCGCCGCGCGCGGTGATGCCCATCGCCTTGTGATCGTAGCCCTGGCTTCCGCCCGATGCGAAGGCGTCGCCGAGCCAGAATCTGCGATCCAGCGCGATCTGGTTGGCGATGTCGGAAAATGTGGCGGTTCCCTTGTCCGCGGCAACGACGAAATAAGGGTCTTCGGCGTCGCGGATGGTGACTCCGTCCGGATGAACGACCTTGCTTTCGACGATATTATCGGTGACCGAAAGCAGCGCGCGGATGAAGATGCGGTAG
Organism: Sphingosinicella sp. BN140058; assembly: GCF_004135585.1. NCBI lineage: Bacteria > Pseudomonadati > Pseudomonadota > Alphaproteobacteria > Sphingomonadales > Sphingosinicellaceae > Sphingosinicella > Sphingosinicella sp. BN140058. Next base: position 2,997,081 of record NZ_CP035501.1, read on the forward strand.
CTCTCCGTGCCTTCCGCCAGCCAGGCGTCGCGCGATGCCACGGGCGGCAGCTGCTTGGGATAGAAGCCGCCCTTGGCCCCGGTCGGCACGATCACCGCATTCTTGACGAGCTGCGCCTTCATCAGGCCCAGGATCTCGGTGCGGAAATCGTCGCGCCGATCGGACCAGCGCAAACCGCCGCGTGCGATCGGCCCGCCGCGCAGATGAATACCTTCGACCCGGGGCGAATAGACCCAGATTTCCCGCCACGGCACCGGCGCCGGCAGTCCCGGAACCCTGGCGCTCTCGAGCTTGAACGCGAGCGCTTCCTGGCCGGCCGGGCTGAAGGCGTTGGTGCGGAGCATCGACGCGATCACGCCGTGGAACAGCCGCAGGATGCGATCTTCGTCGATTGCCGCCACTCCGGCGAGACCGTCGCGGATCGCGTCTTCGGCAGCCTTCGCGGCAACCGTCCGGTCGCCGTCCCGCTCGGGATCGTGGAGGGCGTCGAACAGCGCGATCAGCGCCTGGGTCACCGCCGGCGCACGGCGCAGGGCCTCGACCACGGTCAGCATCGAATAGGACAGGCCGACCTGGCGCAAATAGCGGAACCAGGCGCGGAACAGGACGACGTCGCGGCGGTCGAGATCGGCTGCGATCAGCAGCTGGTTGAACGAATCATTCTCCGCCCGGCCTTCCAGCACGTCGGCGATCGCCCGCTCGGCGAGCTCGGCCCGGGCGAGCACGTGGCTGGCGTCACCGCCGCCGCGCAGCTCCAGAACGAATTCGTGGATGTAGCCGAGCCGGCCCTCGTCGAGTGGCCACGGAAACTCTTCGAGCACGCGGAAGCCGAAATTCTCGAACACCGGAACCGCTTCCGACAGCGCGATCAGACCCGCCAGGCGGTAGGTCTTGAGGCGAAGCCGCGACGCGCCGTCGCCTGCCGAACGATAGAGCCGCGCGTCCCGATCGCCGGCATCGTGCAGCTCGCTGATGCGCAAGATGTCCTGGGCGGCTTCGGCCGGGCTGGTCTGCGCGCGATAGAGCTCGGGCAGATCGCTCATGTAGCTGAGCGCCAGGCGGGTGGCGCGGTTGAGGCCGACGATCCCGCCGAGCGCCTCCTCCACCGCCGGTTCCCAGCCCCGCACCATCTCATCGAGCTGGCGGTCGAGCGCGGCGACATCCGGCGTCGGCGCCTCCGGGCCGACATAAAGAGTGTAGCGCAGCAGGGCGAGATCGCCGTCGCCGAGCTCGACCGACCAATTGGAGATGCGGCCGCCCGAGGCCTGCTCGATCATCTTGCCGACGGCGATCCGGCGGCGGGTGGTGAGTTCGTCTCTCGGCAGCCAGGCAAAGGCGAACATGTTGCCCTTGAGGATCGACCGGGCGAGCACCAAAGTCGGGCGCGGCCGATCGGCAAGGGACATCGCGGTGGTGACCAGTTCCCGCACCGAATCCCGGCTGAGGCTGGCGAGCAGATCGTGCGGGAGGGCGGTCAGGGCATGGCGCAACGCCTTGCCGCTGTGGCCGGAGGGATCGAAACCGAACTCTTCGTCCAGCTCTCTCAGGCGCTGCCGGAGCACCGGCACGTCCTCGACATGCGCGGTCAGCGCTTCGCTGGTCCACAGCCCGGCATGGACGCCGATCGCGGCAACCTTGTCGCCTTCGCGGATCGGCACGACGACGAGATCGAGCGGGACGCGTCGATGCACCGACGAGCGCCGCTCGGCCTTGGCGAGGAGGGGAACCGATCCGCCTTCCTCGAAATAGCGGATCGCGCCGATCGAACCGCCGGGGTCGGTCGGGTCGCCGGGCATGCGGAACAGGCCGAGCGCCTGCGAAGCCGGCGCATCCGGCCTTTCGACTTCATAGCCGAGCAAGGTCATGGCGCCGTCGGCGAACCAGCGCAGCAAGGCCGCGCCCTCCTCGTCCCCGGTGGCGGCGGCGTCCGCGCGCATCTGATCCTGCATCGCCCGCCAATCTTCGACGGCGGCACGCACGTCCGCGAGAACGCGGTTGAGATCGGCGACGACATCGCGGCGGATGCGCGCGTCGGCGCGATCCACCTCCAGGTACATCATCGATTCGCGACGATCCTTGTCGTCACAGAGGGGTTCGACGGCGAGCAGGCGCCCATCCTCGTCACGGCGGACGCAGACCACGGGGTGGAGCAGGCGATGGACGATCAGGCCGCGGGCCGCGATCGTGTTCGCGACCGAATCGACCAGGAACGGCATGTCGTCGTTGATGATCCCGATCCGCATCCGGCGCTGACCGACGGCGCCGCCGAGCGATTCCAGTCGGACCAGGGCGCTGCCCCGCATCCGGCTGCTCGCGCAGGAGGCGATGAAGCGGGCCGCGCCCTCGCGATCCTCGCTGGTGAATTCGGCTATCTCTCCGGGCAGCGCGCCCTCGACGAGAGCGTGGGACAGGGCTTCCAGAATCCGCACGTCTGCGGCGTGATCCGCGACGTTGCTCTCCGAGTTCATATTGTCGCTCCCGGGTACAAGCGACCGTCGTTGGGCCGCGGGATGAGTGCGGTCCCTATGCTCCGGGCAAAACGAGCGGGCAACCCCGGGCTTGCGCTGCAAGGCTCCGGCACATCGGCATGGCTGCCGAGGCTCGTGGGTCAGGCAGCGGCCTTCTTGATCGCCCTGTCGGTAAGTGCGGGATCCAACAGCGTGCCGATCACGGCAACCCTGCCTTGGGCCTCACGACGGGCGAGGATCAGAACGAACTCCTCGGCGGTATCCAATTCGAGGTGGGCGAGCGCGGGCGCGCGGCGCAAGGTTTCGCGCGCCGCGTCGCCGCCATTCGATTTCGGCTCGGGGCGACGGGCCTGCCGCTCGGCCTGAACAACGCCCTTGAGACCTCCGTCGAACGATTCGAGATAGGCGCGGAAGCCGTCGATCGGCACCGATTCGCGCCGCGCCCACGACAAAGCGGCGGCGAATTCGGTCAGCCGAGCCTTGTCGTAATCGGCACCGAAGACGAGTTTGACCACCGGCGTCATCGGCGCGCGCGCCTGGGCCTTCACACCGGCATCTTCGAGCAATTCGCGATACCCGTCCTGGTCCACTTCGGTGGCGCGGGCGAATGCGTAAGCGAGGCCGAGCGCGCGATAGAGGGAGAGTCGGCTGCGGCTGGCGGCGCCGCGGGCAACTTCGGCGCAGGCGCGGGCGGCGTCGAGCCGATCGGCAAGGCCGGCCTCGGCGTCGTAAGCGGCCTCGGGACCGTCGGCCAGTTCGTCCCACCCATCTCCATCGGGGGCGACTTCGGAGAGCAGCAACGGTTCGGCATTGGGGCCGTCGGCCCACACCGGGCTCGCCTCGACCGCCGGGACTCCGACCGCCGCGAGGGCGCGTTCCGCTTCCCGAGCGATGTCGGCGATCACCGCGTCGCCGGCAATCTCCTTCCAGTTGATCACGCCATAGATGAAATCGATCGTGTCGCCGGACGAGGAGAACGGCATCAGGATGCCGCGGTACATCGTGTTGCGGCCGCCCTGCGAAACGAATTCGGCCTCGAAGCCGATCGGGGCACGGTTGGCGATGATCTGGAGATAATGATCGGTCAGCCGCGACAGGAGCGAGCGTTTGGGCACCTCGCTGATCCGGCGGATTTCGCCGGTCAGGCTGCATTCGTCGCGAAGCGCGCCGCCGAGCCAGGCGACACCCGGATCCTCACCGCCTTCCGAGAAATCGAGCAGCACGCTGTGCGGGCCGAAATCGCCGAGCGTGGCGGGATCGAGATCGTTGATCGAGGGATAGGGCCGGCCATCGAGCAGCGACACCCAATAATTATAGGCGCGCACGTGCATGCGCCGTTCGTCGAGCCCGATCTCGGGCGGCGCTTCGATCGCAACCTCGTCGTGGGCCGAACCATAATCGGGCTCGTCCTCGAATGCGCGCAGGCTGTCCATCAGCGTTCCCGAAGCCTCTCATGGCAAAGTTTCAGCTGCAGCCATGGACGATGCGTGGTTGAGAATCGGTTAAGCGTTACCCCCGTGACGTCCGTTCGGAGGCTTGCGGTCGACGACGCGAACCGGCGCTTGTCATGCCCGCCGCGCATTGCTAGAGGGCCGGCTCTTCCGGGAGCGCCGCTTTAGCTCAGCTGGTAGAGCACATCATTCGTAATGATGGGGTCACAGGTTCGAGTCCTGTAAGCGGCACCACCGACGTCCTGCAGATGGGCGTCGTACTCGATCCGGATCTTCGCCTCAGCTTCGCCCGACAGACGTCCGTCGAACCATCCCGTCCCTATCATAGTCGATGCGGAGAATCTCGAAGCTCGGGCCGACTTCGCTGCGGCCGAGGAAATAGATGTCGGCGGCGGGGCCGGTCGAATCGGGTTCGCCCAGCACACCGCGAACACTCGGTCGGGCCGCACCTGGCACGACTCCGGCTTTTTCGAGAGCGCTCACCATTGCGGCGCGGCGGTTCGCACCGTCGTAATTGCCCCGCTCGGCGGCCCATGTCTGCCGGTCGAAGCTGGTCCGCCCTCGATCGCAGCTGGAGAGAGCGATCGCGATCCCGATCGCCAGGACATTGCCCATCATGGCAGTGCCGGATCTTGCCAAGTCCATCCATCCGCCTTCTTTGCCCGGTGCGATCTTCGTACTCCGGCGGCTGCCAAGTCTGCAATCGGCCAAGGCGGGTGCTTTTCGTCGCGCCGGATCTGCCTTTGGTCGAACGCACGGCGGCGCCATCGCCAAAGGCTCGAAGCCGGACGCGGACGACGTCATTGCCGCGTGCGACCAATGGCGGCTTGACCGTGTCCGGTCCCGTTTGTTGTACAGCCTGCCTGACCGGAGACGTCGCGAATGCCTCAATCACAGCCCGACGCCCTCGTTCCATCGGCGGACACGCACGAAGGCTTCCTGGCCACGCTCCGCGATCACCTCCGCAACGAAGTCGACAGCGACGTGATCCTGGATCAGACGTCGAAGCGCCTCGGCGTCCATTTCGGTGCCAGCCGCGTCGGCTATATGGAGTTCGACGAGAGCGCCTCCGAGATGGTCGCGCGGAGCCATTGGACCGACGGCAGTGTCGTGGAGATGGTCGGCCGCTTCTCGTTCCCGGCGTTCGGCGCCGCGATCACGACGTCGCATCGCGCCGGTGAGATCTGGGTTCAGGACTCGCTCGACAACCCGCGCCTGGACGCCGAGGGGCGCGCCGCCTGTGCGGCGTTCGACATCGATGCCGCGATCACCGTGCCTTTGATCAAGAACGATCAGCTCGTCTCGATCCTCTCGGTTCAGCAGAAGACGCCGCGATCCTGGTCCCGCGCCGACGTCGATCTCGTCGCCGAGGTTGCCGAGCGCACCTGGGCCACATTGGAACGCGCCAAGGCCGAAGCCGCACGGCGGGAAAGCGATGCCTTGCTGTCGGCGATCATGACTCACGCGCCGATCGGCATCTACCTGAAGGACGAAGACGGCCGGTACCTCATCGTCAATCCGGAGGTGGCGCGGCGGCTCGGCCGCGGGCCGGCCGAACTCGTCGGCAAGACCGCTGCGGACCTGGTGGCGCCGGAGCGTGCCCGGGAAATCGCGCGGCTGGACGGCGAAGTGCTGTCGAGCGGGCGGTTGCGCGTGATCGAGCAGCGCCTTGGCGATAGCGACGAGGTTGCGCTGGCAATGCGCTTTCCCGTTCAGATCGACGCGGATTCCCCATTCCGGCTGGCCGGCTTCGACGTCGACATCACTGCGCTGAAGCGCGCGGAGCGCGAACTCGAACGCTCGCGCGAGGCCCTCTACCAGTCCGAGAAGCTCAACGCGCTCGGATCCCTGCTTGCCGGCGTCAGCCACGAACTGAACAACCCGATCGCGATCATCCTCGCGCAGGCCGAGTTGCTGGAGCTTCAGGCAGCGGGCACCGCCGCCGCCGAGCGGGCGGGGAAGATCCGCCGTGCTGCCGAGCGATCGGCGCGGATCGTCCAGACCTTCCTTGCGATGGCGCGGCAGCGCAGCCCGCGGCATGCGCCCGTCGCGATCAACGATGTGGTCAATGCCGCCCTGGACCTCACCGAATATGGCCTCCGATCCAGCGGCATCCGGCTCGAGCGGCAGCTCGCACGCGATTTGCCCCTGCTGATGGCCGATGCCGACCAGCTTCATCAGGTGATCGTCAACCTCATCGTCAACGCGCAGCAAGCGATGCAGGACCTATCCGGTCCACGGCTCTTGAATGTCGCGACGGCGGCCGGCGAGAAGGAGGGGACTCTATGCGTCGACATCTCCGACACCGGGCCCGGCGTGCCGCTGCACCTGCGCCGTCGAATTTTCGAGCCCTTCTTCACCACCAAGCCCCAGGAAATGGGAACCGGCGTCGGCCTCTCCTTTTCGCAGGGGCTCGTCGAGGCCCATGGCGGCCAGCTTGAAGTGCACGATCATGGCGGCGGAGCCCTGTTCCGGATCAGCCTGCCGATCGGGGAGATCGTCGTCGAACCGGTTGCCGCCGATCCGGTGATCGCCCGCCAGGACGTGAAGCGTACGGCCCTGATCGTCGACGACGAGCCCGATATCGCGGAAGCGCTCGCGTCGCTGCTCCAAATCGAGGGATATCGCTGTACGATCGCCGGCGGCGGTGAGGCTGCGCAGACACGGCTCCGCGCCGAGGACTATGATCTGATCGTCAGCGATTTGCGGATGCCCGACATAGACGGCGCCGCCTTGTTCACCTGGCTGCAGCGCGATCGTCCGGATCTGGTTCGTCGCTTCTGCTTTTCCACCGGCGATACGCTCAGCCCCTCGGCCGCACGTCTGCTCGCGCGGGCGGGACGCCCTTTTCTCGAAAAGCCGTTCACCCGTTCGGGGCTGCATCAGCTGCTTGAAGAGATGGTCGCGGCGGAGAGCGTTGCGTGAACGGGCGGCCGCATGTCGCGATCGTCGACGACGAGCCGGATCTGCGAGAATCGATAGCATCCTATCTGCAGGCGCATGGCTTCGAGACCTCCGAAGCCGAGAATGGCGCTGCTCTCGACGCCCTCCTCGCCGTCCGTTCGGTCGATGCGATCCTGCTCGACGTCAACATGCCCGGAGAGGACGGCTTCAGCATCGCGCGCCGGCTTCCCGCCGCCACCTCGGCACCGATCATCATGCTGACGGCGCGGTCGGAGCTGGTCGACCGGGTGGTCGGCCTGGAACTCGGTGCCGACGATTACGTCAGCAAGCCGTTCGAACTCCGAGAACTGATCGCCCGGGTCCGTGCGGTGCTTCGCCGGGCACAAGTCCGCGCGCCCCTGAAACCGGGGCAAGCCCCTGAAGCACCCTATCATCAGGAACTCTGGGTGCAGGATCGTGGCGCGCTGGTTCGTGTGGCGGTTGCGGACATCGAGCTGATCCGCGCGGATCGCGATTATGTGATGTTGCACACGCAGCACCGTTCCTACCTTTTGCGCACCACCATGGATGCGCTGGAAAGAACGCTCGATCCGGCCGAATTGCTGCGGGTGCATCGCTCGGCATTCGTCCGACCCTCAATGGTCCGCGAGTTCCGACGCGCGGCCCGGGGCGGCAATCTTCTCCTTGCCAATGGTTCGGCCGTGCCGGTGGGGCCTCTCTATCTTTCGGCGGTGATGGCGACGCTCAATCTGTCGGGCTGACCCCGAGGGCAGGGCGTGCCGCCTGCTTCCTTGTCACAATTGACACAAATTCCACGGCGGCGCGACGCCGGGCTGGCACATCGGCAGCCTAGCGTGCGCATCGATGATCGGCGGGGGCCGATGGGGAGTGAAGATGCGTCACAACGCCGTTGCCGATGCGCCGGGAGTCACCGTCCATGTCGTCGGCAGGCTATCTGCCCATAAAGGCCTTGCCCCACGCGGAGTCCTCTCCTGCCGCGAACCCGGCGGCTGCGAACTTTCGCTGGTCAGCAAGCGCAAGGGGCTATTCGCCGTCATCGTGCGGACCGCGGCCGGCGAGGAGCATATGCTGCCGATCCCGAGCTGGCGACCGGTTCCCGAGGAGCGGCTGATGCATCTGTCGATCGGCATTGGCGTACTCGCGCGAAGACTGGCGCTCGTGCGGCTGAACGTCGACGGATCCACTCTGGTCGAAACCGCGCTGGCTGTAGCCATCGATCCGCGCGCCGACTGGCGGGAGCGGCTCGGGCGAGCCGGCGGCGGCCGCGCCGCGGCAAGCGACTTCGACGTCCGGGAGGTCCGCCGAGTCGAGATGTTCCTCGGATCGGCGTGGGAACGGCGCCTGTCCGATGCCTATGCGGCCAAGTGGAATCTCGCCTCGGACGACGGCGGCGAGGCCGCGCCGCCCTTTGCCCGATTAAGCGTGTCGTCTGACCGACCGGCACCGGTCGGCTGGAGCGGGTCGGAGCCGCTGCGGGATCGCTGCTTCGGCCTTTCGCCGATATGGGAAAGCGCCTGAAGGCACATGGGGCGGGCGCACCGGATGGAACCCGCTTGTTATCGGCGCGTTTGGGTCGCGCTTGGGTCCATCTTCTGGGCGTGGGGTGTTTTCGTGCGCGTATCGTTGCCTGGTGAAAGCCTCTCGACGTGCTTTCGGCTAGGAAGATTGTGATGTCCGTTCTTTCGGGTGCCCGTATCCTGATCGTCGAGGACGAATTGCTCATCGGCCTGATGCTTCAGGAGGCGTTCGAGGACAACGGCGCCGATGTCTTATGGTCGCAAACCGATCAGGGCGCCTATGACGTCCTCGATGCCGATGGTTCGCGTATCGATCTGCTGATCACCGACATCAATCTTCGGGAAGGGACGACCGGCTTCGACGTTGCGCGCCATGCCCGCGCGCTGAACGATCGCATCGGCGTTCTCTATCTGAGCGGCGAAGTCGCGTCGGCGGCAATGCGCTTCGGAGTCGAGGGGGGGCAGTTTCTCTCCAAGCCGATCACCCAGGGCAAGCTGATCGCGGCCGCCGCCACCCTGCTCGGCCGTCCGCTCACCGTCGCCCCGCAGCCGACCGAGCCTCGCTGACGCTTGGTTGGCGAGGGCGCGGATGGCGCGTAATCGGCCAGCCGCCTGCCAATTGGCACCGGGTGCTATCGTGTTGCAGAAATCGTCCGCAAGGCGATGGAAGTCAGCCGATCTGCGAAATGAGCGAGACTTCCCAATCGGTTCGAATATAGTGCATCACCCGGCAATATTTGCCGGGTCGTTGTTTTTTCTTCGAAATAATTGCGTCATGAGCCCGTTCCGGCTGGCTGGCCGGCTATAGTAGGCGGGAAGGGATGCGAGCGCATCCTGCACAGGAAAGACGTTGCACATCGACTGAATGAGCGCGCCGGGCGCGTGATGATCGCTGAGGACGCTGCACGTGCAGCGAACGGCAGCGATCGAGCGTCCTGGAGCGGCAAGAGCCTTCGCCACATCGATGTCCTTCTTTGCCCGCAGCAGCGCGCTGCGGCTGTCGGACATCTGCGCGGCAAGGCTTCCACCATGCAGATCGCGCGTGTGGCGAGACCGAGCCCGGACGGAGCGGCCGATCGATCCTGTACCATCGCCGGAGTAGGACCGTAATGCGTAAGTATCTGCTTTTGTTTGCTGCAGCGCCGTTTGCGCTGGTTTCTCCCGCCCTCGCCGAAACGGCTTCCGTCCAGCAGGACGCCGAGGCAACGGCCGACAAGGCACCTGAAAAGGAAGTCTTCTCCACCGGCGTGGCCAAGGGCCGCGACCGTCTCGACAGCGCCACCTCCACCAGTTCGCTGCGCGCCGCCGAGATCGAGAAGTTCGGCGCGCGTTCGCTCGCCGAGATCCTCCGCAACATCCCGGGCATTCGGGCCGAAGCGGTCAACGAGGGCAATTCCAGCTACTCCATCCGCGGCTTGCCGCTGGCATCGAGCGGTGCCAAGTTCCTTCAGTTCCAGGAAGACGGCCTGCCGGTGCTCGAGTTCGGCGACATGTCCTATGTCTCGTCCGACCTATTCCTGCGCGCCGACTTCAATCTCGGTGCGGTTGAAGCCATTCGCGGCGGCTCGGCCTCGACCTTCGCCTCCAACTCGCCGGGCGGCCTCATTAATTTCATCTCCAAGACCGGTGATGTCGAGGGCGGTGCCGTCCAGGTGACCAAGGGCCTCGACTATGGCGAGAACCGCGTCGATTTCGACTACGGTTCGAAGATCAGCGACACCCTGCGGTTCCACATCGGCGGCTTCTACCGCTCGGGCGAAGGCCCGCGCCAGGCCGGCTATACCGCCTGGAAGGGTGGCCAGGTGAAGCTCAACGTCACAAAGCAGTTCGAGGGCGGCTATGTTCGCCTCTACGCCAAGCTCCTCGACGATCGCACGCCGGCCTATCTGCAGGCGCCGGTCGCAGTGACGGGCACCAATTCGGATCCGGATTTCAAGAGCGTCGCCAACTTCGACATCAAGAAGGACAGCTTGCTGTCGCGCAACATCACCAACGTCATCGGCCTCGACGGCGACAACAATCTGTACCGCGATGACGCCCGCGACGGCATGCACGCGGTTTCGAAGACGCTTGGACTGGAAACCCAGTTCGACGTTGCCGGCTGGTCGATTAGCGAGAAGTTCCGCTACGCCGACAATCGTGCGCAGGTCATCCAAAATTTCCCGGCAACCATTGCTCCGGCTGCGATCCTTGCCACCACGCTCGGCGGTCCAGGCGCTCGCTTGAGCTACGCCACCGGCCCCAATGCCGGCCAGGCGATCGCCGACCCGGCGTCGCTCAACGGCAATGGCCTGCTGTCGCTGTCGCTGCTCCAGAACTTCAAGTTCAACAGCACCGACAACGTCACCAACGACATCCGGGCGAGCCGCGTCTGGGACATCGCCGGGGGCGATTTCACCACCACTGCCGGCTTCTACAAGTCGCGGCAGTCGCTCGATGCGGACTGGCTGTTCGCGTCGATCATCACCGACGTGCGCGGCGATGGCGATGCGGCGCTGATCAACGTGACCAGCGCGAATGGCGTGCGCCAGACCCAGGACGGCTACTTCGCCTACAGCGCAGTGCCGGTGACCACCGGCTATCGCCGCAAGTACGACGTCGAATATGACGTGTCGGCGCCTTACGCCTCGATCAACTTCCACAAGGGCAAGATCGCGATCGGCGGCAGCATCCGCTACGACATCGGCAAGGTGAACGGCTCGCTGTACGGGTCCGAACTCGGCGCCGGTCGTGTCGGCGTCACGGCGTACGACATCAACCAGGACGGCGTGATCTCCGCCGCCGAAAGCCGCACCGGCATCCTGCCGCTGACCAATCCGGCGCCGGTGGATTACGATTACGATTATCTGAGCTATTCGGCGGGTATCAACTTCCGCATCGCCGAGCCGCTGGCGGTGTTCGCCCGCTACAGCCGGGGCGGCCGCGCCGCTGCTGACCGGATCCTGTTCACCTCGGCGGTGAGCCCGGTCGACGGCAGCTTGACCGACCCGAAGAATGCCTATGACGCGGTGAAGCAATCCGAGCTCGGCCTGAAGTTCCGCAAATCGGATTTCACAATCAACGTCACCGGCTTTCTTGCCGACACCGGAGAGCGCAACCTGCAGATCAACACCGCAGCCAACGGTTCGGTGCAGGTCGAGCGCATCATCCGCAAATATCAGGCAAAGGGCGTCGAGTTCGAGGGCGGCTATCGCCATGGCCCGTTCAGCCTGACCGCCGGGGCGACCTATACCGATGCCGAAATCAAGGATGACGAGTTCAACCCGACGGTGATCGGCAACCGGCCGCGGCACCAGGCGAACTTCATCTTCCAGGCGACCCCGCAGGTCACCACCGACATGTTCACCGTCGGTGCGAACTTCGTCGGCACCACCAGCAGCTATGCGCAGGATACCAACCTGCTCAAGATGCCGGGCTACACCCTGGTCGGAGCGTTCCTGCAGTTCCGCCCCACCGAGCGGGTGCAGCTGTCGCTGAACGCGAACAACCTGTTCGACAAGACAGCCTTCGTCGAAGTCACCCAGGCGGCGATCCCGGCGAGCGGCATCGTCACGGCACGTGCTCTCAACGGTCGCACGATCTCGACCTCCCTGCGCTTCGCCTTCTGATCCGGGCAGGCGGCGGACTGCATGTCGCGCCGCCGCCCGATCGTGCGCGGGCCGGCGTCTTCGCAGCCGGCGCAGTATCATAGAAGTAAAAACAAGAACCCGCTGGGACGCCTGCGTCCGGCGGGTTTTTGTCTTATGCCGATCATCGGCAGGTGGTGATGTTCGGAATAAGTAAAATTACGAAAACGTCCCTTAACGGAAAGACTTCCGGCGCTGTGTAGGGACGATATCGGTTCTGCGGCGGCAGTTAACTCCCAGCTTGTGTCCGCCGGTTTCGGAAAATGAAGGTTCAGGGGATTCAATATGCGTAAGTTGTTTTTGCTGCTCAGTGTTGCGCCGGTGGCCTTGGCCGCGCCGGCGATGGCAGAAGTCGCGACGGCAGGTGCCGTCGAACAGTCCGGCGCCGAAGCGCCGGCCGATTCTGGGGCGGCCAAGGAAGTCTTCTCCACCGGCGTCGCCAAAGGTCGCGATCGTCTGGACAGCGCCACCTCCACCAGCTCGCTCCGCGAAGCCGAGATCGTCAAGCTCGGTGCCCGCTCGGTTGCCGACATCCTCCGCGACATTCCGGGCATCCGCGCCGAAGCGGCGAATGGCGAGGGCAATGCGAACATCACCATCCGCGGCCTCCCGCTCGCGTCGAGTGGCGCGAAGTTCCTGCAGCTGCAGGAAGACGGACTTCCCGTGTTCGAATTCGGCGACATCAGCTTCGCGACCGCCGACACCTTCCTCCGCGCCGACTTGAACTTGGCCGCCGTCGAAGCGATCCGCGGCGGTTCAGCGTCGACGTTCGCGTCCAACTCGCCCGGCGGCATCGTCAACTTCATTTCGAAGACGGGCGAGACCGAAGGCGGCAACGTCGAAGTGACCGCAGGTCTCGATTACGAGCAATATCGCGTCGACTTCGATTATGGCGCCAAGCTCAGCGAGACAGTGCGCTTTCACATCGGCGGCTTCTACCGCCTCGGCGAGGGCGTACGCCACACCGGCTTCAACGCCACCGAAGGCGGCCAGGTGAAATTCAACGTCACCAAGGAGTTCGATGGAGGCTACGTCCGCCTGTACGGCAAGTATCTGAACGATCGTTCGCCGAGCTACGACACCGTGCCGCTGGCGGTGACCGGGACCAATTCGGATCCCGAGTACAAGAACGTCGCCGGGTTCGACGCGCGTCATGACACGCTTTATTCGCGCAACTACCAGGACAATCTGACGCTCGACGGCAACAACAATGTGCGCAGCGACGACATGCGCCAGCATGCCATCGCCAAGACGATCGGCCTTGAGGGCAAGTTCGAGCTGGCGGGCTGGGACGTAACCGAGCGGTTCCGTTTCGCCAACATGTCGGGCCACTATATCGGTATTGCTTATGCCGGCTTCATGCCTGCGGCGGTGCTGCCGATGGCGTTCGGCGGACCGGGCGCAACCGCCTTCTTCGCCAATGGCGGGAATGTCGGTCAATCGATCGGTAACCCGATGACCCTCAACGAGAACGGCCTCGCCGCTTTGCTGATGGTTGCCAATACCGACCTCAACAGCGTCAACAATGTCACCAATGACATTCGCGCAAGCCGCGTTTGGGAGATCGGTCGCGGCGATCTGACCACCACGGCCGGCTTCTATAGCTCGCACCAGACGATCGACACCGATTGGCTGTGGTCGACCGTGTTCTCGGACATCGCCGACAATGGCGATTCACACCTGCTCGACATCGTCACCGCCACGGGCGCCAAGATCACGCAGGACGGCGTGTTCCAATATGGCGGTCTCGGCGGAGGGCTGCGCCGCAGCTACGATCTCGGCTACACCACCAACGCTCCGTTCGGCTCGATCAACTACCATATCGGCAAGATCGCCATCGGCGGCAGCCTGCGCTACGATTTCGGCAGCGCAAAGGGCTCCGTCCAGGGCGCCGAACTCGGCGGTGGCCGCATCGGCCTCGCGCCGCGCGACATGAACGGCGACGGCGTCATCTCGATCGCCGAGCAGCAGGTTTCGGTACTTCCGCTGTCGACTCCGGCTCCGCTCGATTACGACTATGATTATCTGTCCTACTCGGCGGGTATCAACTTCCGCATCGCAGAGCCGCTCGCGGTGTTTGCGCGCTACAGCAAGGGCGGCCGCGCCAACGCCGACCGTCTGCTGTTCAGCCCGGTGATCGGTGGTGATGGCGACATCCTCTACCCGCAGCTGGCAGTCGACAACGTCAAGCAGGCGGAAGCCGGCGTGAAGTACCGGAAGGGCGGTCTGACGCTGAACGTGACCGGCTTCTGGGCGAAGGCCGCCGAGACCAACATCGACACGACCAACGGCCAGCCGATCGTCCGCGACTACAAGGCAATGGGTGCCGAGTTCGAGGGCGGCTTCCGCAAGGGACCGGTCAGCCTCACCGCCGGTGCAACCTACACCGACGCGGAGATCCTCTCGGATTTCGTCAATCCGGCGATCGAGGGCAACGTTCCACACCATCAGGCGAAGCTGATCTTCCAGGCCACTCCGCAATATTCGACCGATCGCTTCAGCATCGGCGCGGTGTTCATCGGGACGACCGGAAGCTACGCGACGGACGACAATCTGCTGAAGGTGCCGGGTTACGTCACCACCAACGCCTTCGTGCAATTCCGTCCGACCGACCGGGTGACTTTGTCCGTCAACGCCAACAACCTGTTCGACGTGCTCGCGATCACGGCGATCGACGATCCGACGGTCCCGGCCGGAGGAGTGGCTCGTGCGCACGTGCTCACCGGCCGCACCGTCTCGACCTCGGTACGCTTCTCCTTCTGAGGCGGGAAGGATGGCCGGACCCGTCGGGTTCGGCCATCCGATACCGAAGTGTCGCGAGTTAAATCACGCAAGCGCGGGCCCCTGGTCGGCTCCGTTCTATAATGGATCTGATATCCAGGGGCGAAGGGGCGGATGTCCTGCCGCCTCTCCTTCTGAGTTGAACCGGAAGTGCCCGCAGCCCAGCCGCAGGCACATCCGGACCTTCCAGTTCGGGCTCCAAGCGAAAGTTGCTATGATGTTGAAATCCATGAAGATCCCGAGAAAGCTTGGCCTTTCTTTCCTCATGATCTGCGCCTCCGCCGCGATCGTCATGCTCGTGTTCTTCGTGAACATCTCGATGATCAGCACGTCGACGGACCGGAACAATATGAGCCAGTCGATCCACGCCAAGGCGCTGGCGCTGGAGACCTCGATCCTGCGGCAGAACAGCCAGTTTCGTGGCTTTCTGGTCACCGGCGACACGACGTATCTGAAGTCCTACGACGAGGGCCGCGAGGAATATGACAGCACCTCGGCGGAGCTCGAGACGCTGCTCACCGATTCGGCGCAGAAGGCCGCTTTGCTCAAGTCACGCGAGGAAACCCTTGCCTGGCGCAAGAAGTGGGGCGATCGCCTCATCGACCAGGTCAAGGCGGGCCAGCGCGATGCCGCCCAGGCCGAAGTACGCTCCGCCGGCAAGGCCGTGCTGACCAGCGCCGCCGTGCTGCCGCTGCGCGACATTCGCGAAGCGCAGGTCAAGCTGATCGACGAGAATTCGGCCCGCCAGGAAGGCGCGATCAGCACCGCGCGCATCGTGCTCGTCCTCGGCGCCATCGCGCTGATCGGCATCGCCATCACCCTTGCGATGATGCTGACCCGGATGATCGCCCGCCCGGTCACCCGTCTGACCGCCAGCATGGCCGATCTGGCCGCCGGCAAGAACGACATTGCCGTGCCCGACACCGATCGTGCCGACGAATTGGGCGACATGGCCAAGGCGGTGCTGGTGTTCCGTGACGCCGCGGTGGCGCAGGAAAAGGCATCCGCCGAAAAGGTCCGCTCCGAGGCCGCCCAGCAGCAGGTCGTCAGCGATCTTGCCCAGGCGCTCGGCAAGATGTCGGCCGGCGATCTCACCGTCACCCTCGCCAATTTCCCGGCCGAATATCGCAAGCTCGAGGAAGACTTCAACGGCGCACTCGGCGCGCTTCGCGAAGCGATGGGGTCGATCGCGCTTGCCACCGGCAACATTCATGGCGGCTCCGGCGAGATCAGCCAGGCCTCGGACGATCTGTCGCGCCGCACCGAGCAGCAGGCCGCCTCGCTTGAGGAAACCGCTGCTGCGATGACCGAGATCACCGCGACCGTGCACAACAGCGCGGCGGGTGCGAACGAGGCCAACAAGCTGGTCCGCGCCACCCAGGCGGATGCGCAGGAGAGCAGCAAGGTGGTCGGCGATGCCGTCGCCGCGATGGCCGAGATCGAAAAGAGCTCGCAGGAGATCACCAAGATCATCGAGGTGATCGACAAGATCGCTTTCCAGACCAATCTGCTCGCGCTCAATGCGTCGGTCGAAGCCGCGCATGCCGGTGAAGCGGGTCGCGCCTTCGCGGTCGTCGCCAACGAAGTGCGGGCGCTTGCCCAGCGCTCAGCCGATGCTGCGCAGGAGATCGGCACGCTGATCTCGAACAGCTCCAAGCAGGTCGATGGCGGCGTCGCCCTCGTCGGCGAGGCCGGCAAGGCGCTCACCCGGATCATCGGCTCGGTCGACGAGGTTTCCGGACTCGTCAGCCAGATCGCGATGGCGGCAGACCAGCAGAGCTCGGCGCTGGCCCAGGTCAACAGCGCAATCAGCGAGATGGACAAGGTCACCCAGCAGAATGCCGCGATGGTGGAGGAGAGCAACGCCGCCGCGCGCAGCCTCGCCGATGAGGCGACCGGACTTGCGAGCCTCGTCGGCCGGTTCAACACCGGCACCGACGCGGCCAGCCGCTCGGCACGTTCGGCGCCGGCCCGCGCGCTGCGCGCGGTCGGCGGCCGGTAAGCGTCTCGGCGCACGACACTTGGCAAGGCTCGCAGCGGTGACATGTCGCTGCGAGCCTTCGTCGTCCAGGTCCCGATTTCAGAACAAGCCGCGAACGGACAGCCTCGGCAAGACCGGTCGAGCGGGGAAAATTGCATGAACATGATGGCCAAAATCGCCGACCAGAGCGAACTCTGCCGGCAGGCCGGAATCGCGCGCGCGCTCGGATCTCCGTTCGTCGCGGATGTGCTGGAGGCAAGTCACCGGCAGCTGCGCAAGGCGCCGCGGACGGCGGATCTGTTTGCGAACTGGCCGTGCGATCCCTCGGCGGCGGCCCTGGCGATGCGCTTCAACGGCGCGCTTCACGCGCTGGCCCGTCGCGGCATGCCGCCGGCGCTGAAAGCGCTCTATCGCCGCGAGCATGACGATTATGACGGCGCGATCGGCGCGGCGCTTGTTGCCGGAGACGATTTCATCGCCGAATGGATGCGCGATCCGCCGCAAACCAACGAAGTCGGCCGAGCCGCCGCAATCGGTGCGGCGTTGATGGTGGCACGGCGCAAGTTCGGGCTCCCGTTTGAGCTTCTGGAACTCGGCTCCAGCTGCGGGCTCAATCTCAATCTCGCGCGCTATGCTTATGATCTCGGCGGGCTTTCCGCCGGAACCCCGGACTCGCCGGTGCGAATCGCGCCGGAATGGCGCGGATCGCGCCCGGCTTGTGCCCCGATCGAGGTTCTCGCGGCCCGAGGAGTCGACCTGAAGCCGCTCGACGCCGGTGACGAGAAGACCCGGGAGCGGCTCTTGTCCTTCGTCTGGGCGGACCAGCCGAAACGTGCCCGCCGGCTTCAATATGCGCTCGCCGTGGCGCGGCGCCATCCGCCACGGATCGATCGTGCCGACGCCCCTTCGTGGCTGGCCGAACGTCTCGCATCGCCGCAGGAGACCGGGCGGTGTCGGGTCGTCTTCCACTCGATGGTGCTTCAATATCTGACGGACGACGACCGCGCTCATGTACTTGATGCGATCTGCCGCGCGGGCGCAGAGGCGACCCTGGAGCGGCCGCTCGCCTGGATCGCATTCGAATGGACTCCCGAGCGCAGCGAGGTTCGGTTGTCGCTGACCTGCTGGCCCACTGGTGAGACCAGGACCCTGGCAATCTGCCATCCATACGGCGACTGGATCGATTGGCGCGGCTGACGAGATCGGCGCGTCGCTACGACGCAAAAAAAGAAGCACGACCCGATCCGTGATCAGGTCGTGCCTCCAATTTCAGATTAGATCTTCCCGTTCCATGCCGGGGAGACGAAATCCGGTTACGGCGTGACCGGGGTACCCGGGTTCAGCGGGCCGTCATCGCCGAAGATCTCGTCCTCGAGCAGGATCAGCGCCAGCAGCGTCGCGAAGAACACGCCGGCAAGGACCATGCCGCCACCGCCGAGCAGGTTGTTGCCTTCGCCAGCAGACACCGTCTCTACGGCCGGCGCCGGGGCTGCGCTCTGTGCCAAAGTTGCCGTCGGGGCAACGATCATGGCGCTCGCAATGAAAGCAGACAAAATTCTCGATTTCATGTAAATATCTCCCCTGGGCGGCTTTCGAGTCTGCTGCCACTAGGGAAGCTCAACGTCAACCACCGAATTTGGTCGCAACGGTCTATCGCGACTTTTGAACCGCTTGTCGAGGGTTTCGTCCATTCTGGTGAAGAAAGCATGGCGCGCAGCGACGCAGGGGCGGGCGCGGCGGATCGTTCGCCTCAAGCAAGCGGCCGCTCGGCGGAGTCGGCGCACCATCTGCGGTCGTCCGTTGACTTGCCGCTGACCCTGCGGGAAGGAGCCCCGGTGCGGCGGAACCAAGGACGGGGCGACGCATTGGCGAGCCGTCATTCCTCCCCATCCTCATCGAGGTTCTGCTTGGCCGATCGACCCGTGACCGCTGTTCCCAAGATCGGCATCCTCACCTTTCACCGCTGCATCAATTACGGCTCCTACTGGCAAGCGCGTGCGCTCGTCGAAGGGCTGCGCGGTCGCGGCCATGATGCGGTCCTGCTCGATCACCATTGCGAGCAGGTGAACCGCGTCGAATGGCGCTGTGCGTTCCAGCCCCTGTTGCCGCAACGATCCGCCCGATCGGACTTCCCCTTCTACAAGGAGAAGGCCCGCAAGATCATCGACGCCGTCGACCGACTGCCGCGCTCCTCCCGCTTTTCCCTCCATGCGCCGGGCGAGATGGACCGCTACGATCTGGTGGTGGTCGGCAGCGACGAGGTCTGGAACATGCGCCATCCCTGGTATGGCGGGAAGCCGATCTTCTACGGCGCCGGGATCGAGGCCGGCCGTCTTGCATCCTACGCGGCGAGCTTCGGCAATCACGATGCCTCGGAGGGGCTCGACCAGGCCTGGGCCGAGAAGCTGCGGCGCTTCTCCGCCATTTCCGTCCGCGACGACAACAGCCGTTCGCTGGTGCGCGAGGCGCTCGGCGTCGAGCCGGCACTGGTGCTGGATCCCTGCCTTCAATTTCCTCCGGTGACGCCGGAGCCGGAACAGGAGCGGGAACGACCTTATGTCGCCCTCTACGGCCACAATTTCCCGGACTGGTATGGCGATGCGGTGCGGGCCTGGGCGGATGCGCGGGGATATCGGATCGTCAGCGTCGGCTATCGCAGCCCGTATGCGGACGAGCAGGCGATCGACGCCGGACCCGACGAGTTCTCGAGGCTGATCGGCCGCGCGGCTGCGGTCGCGACCAACTTCTTCCACGGCTGCGTTTTCGCGCTGCTGCACAACCGACCCTTCGCCGCCGTTTCGTCCGCTTATCGCTCGAACAAGGTGCGCGACTTGATGCGCACCGTCGGTGCCGAACCGCACCTTACCACGATGCCGGGCGATGCCTCCCGGATCGGTGATCTGCTCGGGACACCGCTCGATCCCGGGATCGGAGATCGCATCGCCGCCCTCCGCCGGCAGTCGGATACCTACCTTGCGCATGCGCTCGCCTGAGACGCCTGCGCTCAGCCCGCGCGACATCGTCGGCTCCGGCCTGTGTATCGGCTGCGGCGGCTGCGCCGCCGGGGCGAAGCCGGCCGGCGCGACCATGGAATGGGACCGCTACGGCCAGTTGAAGCCGACCGGGCCGGAAAGCTGGTATCGCCAGCGAACCCCCGAATTCGCACGCCTCTGCCCCTTCTCGCCGGCGGCGCGCGACGAGGACAGCATCGCCATCGCCCTCTATCCCGAGGCACGGGTCGTCGACTCCCGGATCGGGCGGTTCGAGGAAGCCTATGTCGGCGCGGTTTCCGAACAGGATTTCCGCACCGCCGGCAGCTCGGGCGGGATGGTCACCTGGATCGCCGCCGAGCTCCTGCGCCGCGGCCTGGTCGACGGGGTTGCGCATGTCGCACCCGCCGCCGATCGCGCCGCAGAAGGCCGCTTCTTCGGCTATCGCATTTCGCGAAGCCAGGCCGATGTGCGGGCAGGCGCCAAATCGCGTTACTATCCGATCGAGCTTTCCGCCGTGCTCGACGAGATACGGGCGGTGCCTGGTCGTTACGCGGTGGTGGGGGTTCCCTGCTTCATCAAGAGCGTGAACCTTCAGCGCGCCGAGGACGAAATCCTGCGCGAGCGCATCACCCATACGCTTGGCCTGTTCTGCGGCCACATGAAGAGCGCCCGCTTCGTCGAGAGTTTCGCGTGGCAGTTGGACGTGCCCTTCGACGCAGTGAAGGCCGTCGAATATCGGATGAAGAATGCCGATCGTCCGGCCAATTGGTATACCGCTCACCTGACCTTGCAGGACGATCGCACCGTCTGGCAGGATTGGTGGCACCTGGTCGACGGCGACTGGGGTGCGGGCTATTTCCAGAATTCGGCGTGCAACTTCTGCGACGACGTCGTCGCCGAAACCGCCGACATCTCGTTCGGCGACGCCTGGGTCGAGCCTTATTCCTCGGACGGACGCGGGACCAACGTCGTCGTCGTGCGGGCGCCGGAACTCCATGCCATCGTCGAAGAGGCGATCGCCGGCGGCCGGCTCGCGCTCGAGACGGTCGATGCCGAGTTCATCGTCGGCACCCAGGCGGCAGGCTTCAGGCAGCGTCGCGAGGGCCTCGCCTGGCGGTTGGCGCATCGCCGCCGCGGCACTCGACCGCGTAAGCGCGTCCCGCCTGCGGCGGCAGGGCTGCCGCCGCGCCGCAAGCTCATCTACTGGATGCGGGCGCGGATCAGCGCCTGGAGCCACCGCATCTTCTTCCTCGCCCGCGAGATCGAGCGTCCGTCGCTCTACATCCGGTGGGGCCGCGCGACGCTCGCGCTCTATCAGGGCCTGACCTATTCGCGCGGACGCATCGGCGCGGCGATCGACCGCATCGAGCGGAAGCTCACGTCGTCAGGGGAGCGCTGAGGCGTCTCGATAAGGCTGCGTTTACCGCTCCTTTGCGATCCGGCAGGCTAACTCACCTCGGGAGGGGCGAAATGGCCAGCTGCTTTCGAATGGTAATAGGCGCGGCGCTGCTTGCAGCAGGGGCAGCCGCATCGGCGCAGGAGCCGGACCTCGGGGTGGTCGAGGAGGTGGATCGGCCGGTGGCGGCGGTACTCGGACCTGAGGGCGAGGCCGCAATTGACGGACTGAACGCATTTTCGCTCGATTTCTACAAGGCTTCGGCGAGAGGTGACGGCAATCTCTTTCTCTCGCCGGCGAGCGTCTCGACAGCCATCGGCCTCGCATATCGGGGGGCTGCGCGCGCAACCGCGGACGAGATCCGCAAGGTCCTCCATTATCCTCTGCCGCCGGCGGCGTTCGCAGCCGTAAACGGCGAAGTGCTGCGGACGATGAAGATCGATGCGCCCGGCCGCACATTGGCCGTCGCGAATCGGCTGTGGATCCAGAACGGGCTGCGGCTCTCGGATCGTTATGTCGCGGATATGGAGAG